>JAOTRX010000004.1:0-300000 GCA_030247675.1 Desulforhopalus sp.
TCAATATCTTTTTTGCCCTGCTTTAAATCTCAACTTCCATTCCTAAACGATTTTTAACCATGATCCTAATGCCTTATTCCTAAACACCAGAATCATCCCTCGCTCAAGTCCGCGGCAAACTACTTGAACCGGAGAAGCTTGTCAACAAGAAAAGATGGCCAGCGAAAATAAGTATTGAGTTCTTTCCCAATAGTCTATTATGTACGGCAACTCATTTGAAATGCAAGTCAACTACTAATATTCTTTCAAGTATCTATAAAATCAATCATCCTATAGAAAACCAACAACGATATGGAAATTGATAAAAACAGGTTACTTAGGTCCCTTCCGAAGGTCGATGAGTGCATAGGTCTTTTAATCAATAATCCTGATATTACAGGTCCTCCAAATGTGATTAAAGCAGTCGTCCAGGAGGCAATTGATGTCGAAAGAGAAGCGATACTGGCTGGACAGATTAGTGGTGGTATACGGGGTTGGCCTGAATGGCTCGATGTCTTTAAATTTAAAATTGCCCAAAGAATGCGGCCCAAATTGCGAAGGGTTATCAATGGCACTGGTGTGGTAATTCACACCAATCTTGGTCGCTCTATTCTGACGCAGCATGCCACAGATAGCCTTGCCCAGGCCGGTGGGTACTATTCAAACCTTGAGTTTGACCTTGAGACAGGCAAACGTGGAAGCCGTTATAGCTTGGTAGAAGAATTGCTTTGCTATTTGACCGGTGCAGAATCGGCACTGGTTGTCAACAATAACGCCGCTGCAGTCCTCATTGCCCTTGATACCTTGACGAAAAATAAGGAAGCTATTGTTTCCCGAGGGCAACTTGTTGAAATCGGAGGTTCTTTCCGAATCCCCGATATCATGGTCAAGAGCGGTGCCCGGCTTGTCGAGGTTGGCGCCACAAACAGAACCCATCTCTACGATTATGAGAGGGCTATTTCCGAAGAAACTGCGTTACTGCTTCGAGTACATACCTCAAATTTCCGCATCATTGGCTTTACCTCAGAGGTATCTGCAGAAGATATGGTGGCCCTCGCCAGGAAGAACAACCTGACCACCATGGAAGATCTAGGGAGCGGCAGTTTGGTGGATTTTTCCCGGTTTGGTTTTCCCAAGGAACCCACAGTTCAACAGATTGTTCATGCGGGCGTCGATGTTGTAACCTTCAGTGGCGACAAACTTCTCGGCGGGCCGCAGGCTGGAATCATTGTTGGGAAAAGGGATGTCATTGACCGCATAAAGAAAAATCCGCTCAATCGGGCTCTGCGTATCGATAAGTTTACCTTAGCCGCCTTAGAAAGCATCCTCCGAGAATACCTTGACCTTGATAAGGCCCTGAAAAACGTGCCAACACTGGCGATGCTCACCGCCTCTGCCGCCGAGTTGAAAAAACGGGCGCAGCGAGTCGCTCGCCGGTTAACGAAAAAACTTGGGGAGAAGTGCCGGGTAGCTACCATTCCGACAGTGTCCCGAGTCGGCGGCGGGGCCTTGCCGGAATTTAGTATCGGCAGCTGGGCAATCGCTTTGGAGCCGGCAGCGATGACCCTCAATACCTTTGAGGCAATGCTTCGAAGGCTGACCATCCCGATTATTGGGCGTATTGAAAATGATCGATTTCTTCTTGATGTTCGAACTATTCAGGAGCGGGAGATTGGCGATCTGGTGACCTTACTTGATGAATTATTTAACACTGAGGCAAGCGGTGACTGATTCCTTTCCTATTCTGGCCAATTATCGGGGCTTGATAGCCGAGGATTTTTCTCGGTTTTCGCAAAGCTTTGCGGAGATTCTGAAGAAACGGCTCCCTACGGCCAAAACCATTTATTTTGCTGATGTCGATGATCTTCGAACCGAGCATGCAACGGCTACTTCTTCTCCAGATGGGAATGGCGACATTTTCGAGGCACTTAAAAATGGAGGGAAATTCTTTGCTATCCACGAGCAGAATCTGCTGCTGTCCTTTCCACTCAGGGACGGCCGGCAGTTTATCGCCACTGTACGTGGGGCTGATCCCTTATTCTTAGGGAAGGTGAGGGAAGATTGGCTGGAAGAAACAAGGTCGGCTGTTGAACGGGAGTTTATTCTTTTAAAAGAAGCCCGAGTGGATGTCCATACCGGTCTCCTCAACCTGTGGAACCTGTGTTCTCTTCTGGAGGGTGTCGGGCAAGCGAAAGGTCTGCATCTTGTTCTCATTGAACTTCCCCCTAAAAGGACGTCTTTTCAGTATGTTGTCAGATATGCTCAAAAGTGTGCGACCTCGATTCGCAACTTTATCCAGGGCGACTCCGTCCTGCATGCCATTGGGCAGTCGACATTTGCCCTAGTTTTGCCCTGCAAGGAAGGTGTAGAAAAGTCGGAAGTGGAGAGTGCTCTGGTCTCTTATTTAAAACGCGAGGGTTGTCATAAAGTCCATGTTGGATCGAGTTGTTCGATCTTTCAGGCAGGTGAGAACGAAAACGTGCCGGCGCAAAATCTTCTCGATGAGGCTTGGACTGCCCTCGGCCATGCACAAAAACGCGGACCCTTCAGTTTTTGTGATTATAACCGTCTGACCCATCCGGAGCAGCATGCCTTGGTTGCGCCGGATCCCAATCTCGTCCGTCGGTTAGGGAGATTGGTCCGGCATTGCCAGTCTTTTAGTGTCGTCCATCTTCGGGATCTTTCCGGAGTGGGGGAAGCGAAGGACGTCGTACTGCCTTTTATTGATCAAGGGGTAGTCCTGGTATCGAACAGCGATGTTCTGGTATTTTTTGAAGGCGCTGAAGCTGTCACGACCTTGACCTGGGCAAAGAGAATTCTTGACCAAGCCAGAGCTGCAGCCCAGGGGAATAGGGTTTCTGCCGGATTGGCGTATTATCCCTGCAGCGATTTTAAGAAATCCGAGACACTTCTCAATTGTCAAAAAGCCCTCCTGCATGCCTCATTTTTCGGTGAGCCGACTGCCGTGGTCTTTGATTCGGTGAGTCTGAATATCAGTGGTGACAGCTATTTTGGCGATGGCGATTTGGCGAGGGCTGTTCGGGAGTATAAAAGAGGGCTGAAATTTGATTGGCAAAATGTCAATCTGCATAACAGCTTAGGGGTTGCTTTGGTGATGATGGACAAGTTTGTCCCAGCTATGCAGAGCTTTGAAAATGCTTTAGCCATCGACAGCCGCAATTTCATGGCCCTTTATAATTTAGGCCTTGCGGAACAAGGGAAGGGGCGTAAGAAAGAGGCGTATCAATATCTTGAAAAGGCTGTGCAACACTACGACGCCGAAGACGCCGAAGTTAGCATGCTCGACGATTTGAAGTTGCAGCTGGGAGGACTTGCCTGCGATCTGGGTGAACATCGCCAGGCCCTCGAATATCTGCTGCCTTGGCAGGAAAAAAACCAAAGGACGGCAAGAGCGGGGAGGGTACATTTTTTCATCGGTAAAGCCTGTCATGGTTTAGGTGATAATCGCCGGGCCATGGTCGAACTGCAGCGGGCGCTACAATTTAATGAATTCGATGACCGGGCCATGGATCTTCTTGGCAAGGTATATTTTCAGGAAGGCGAGGGTGATGAGATTGCCCTTGCCTTGTGCCAGAAGAGCGTCGAACTGGAGCCTGGCAATCTCCTCTATAGATGCAATCTTGCCGAGGTGCAACTCCGCTGCGGTAAGGTAAGGCAGGCACGAGAAAATCTCTACCGGTGTTTGAAAAGTAAAAAAAGCAGGATGAAGGCCCAACTTTTACTTGGTAGGAGCTTTGCGCAAGAGGGTCTACATAACAGGGCAGGAAACTGGTTTGAAAAGGCCCTGAGACAGGACGATGGCCAGCCGGAAATGTATGCTGAAGCAAAACGAGGCTTACGTGAAAAGTAACCGCCAGCCGGTTGCCAGGAAAACCCAGGAATAAGTTAATTTCCCCTTGAATTTTCAGGAAATATTTGTCAGAAACTAGGTGGTAAACCGATTGTCACAAGGCTGGTGGGTTGCAGGCGGCTTTTGCCGGCTTTCTGAGGAGGTTTAGAGAAAAATCCTTTTTAAGGTGGAAGTCATTCTGTCCTCGTCGGCACCTTGTCCGGGTGGAGATTTTTAGCCTGGACTTGTTGTCTTGATCCAAGATACACTGCTGGCAGATGGCCTTCACATGGTCGATGCTTGCACCGG
Source organism: Desulforhopalus sp. (assembly GCA_030247675.1). Taxonomy (NCBI): domain Bacteria; kingdom Pseudomonadati; phylum Thermodesulfobacteriota; class Desulfobulbia; order Desulfobulbales; family Desulfocapsaceae; genus Desulforhopalus; species Desulforhopalus sp. Next base: position 4,139 of record JAOTRX010000004.1, read on the forward strand.
CGGTCGTTTGGCTTCCTATTGAAAGGAAAAGTTCGGCGCCGCACTGGAATTATCGATGGTTTAATTGAAATTCGGAGAATGATATGGCTCAGATAGATGGTTTTTTTAAGCTGATGAATGACGAAGGGGCCTCCGATCTGCATATGGTATCAGGGCAGCAACCACTTCTCCGGATTCGCGGGGATATGGAGCGGGTCAAGTTTAAGAAAATGGGCAACGATGAGCTTCGCGCCATGTTGTATGAGATCTGTCCGGAAGAAAAAATCAAACTCTTTGAAGAAACCGGGGATATCGATTTTGGTTATGAGATTCCCGGTCTTGCCCGTTATCGCTGCAATTACTTTCAGCAAAAATACGGTATTGGCGCAGTCTTTCGGGAAATCCCCAGCGAGATCATGACGGTTGAGCAGCTTGGTCTGCCGCCAGTCATTGCCCGTCTCGGCCATTTACCGAAGGGAATGGTACTGGTCACCGGACCTACCGGTTCCGGTAAATCGACGACCCTTGCGGCCATTGTCGATGAATGCAACAAGAACCGTAAAGACCATATCCTGACCATCGAAGACCCGATCGAATTTGTTCATAAAAGTCAGAAATGTATCATAAATCACCGTGAGGTTGGGTCCCACACCAAGAGTTTTGCCGCGGCACTTCGCGGGGCGTTGCGTGAAGACCCGGATATCATCATGGTCGGCGAGATGCGCGATCTGGAAACGATCTCTCTAGCCATGGAGGCGGCCATGACCGGCCATCTGGTGTTCGGGACCCTGCATACCATCAACGCTATGAAAACGGTGGATCGTATCATTGAGATCTTTCCGGCAAACCAGCAGGGGCAGGTGCGTTCGACCCTGGCCGACGCCCTGAAGGCAGTCGTATCACAAACGCTCTTTAAAAGGATCGATGTCAAAGGTCGCTGCGCCGCCCTGGAGATCCTCATTGCCACACCGGCCGTGCGCAATCTTATTCGTGAAGGCAAGACTTATCAAATCCTGTCTACCATGCAGACCGGCAAGAAATACGGCATGCAAACCCTCGACGATGCGATCATGTATCTCCTTGAAAAGAAAATGATCGATCCAAATGATGCCTACTCGAACTCTGTCGAGAAGGCGAAGTTCTTGAAATACCTGAAGAGAGCGCCGTCCGATTTCACAGAGGTCTAAGCTTCGTCTGCCAAGAAGAATTGCGGGGCGGGAGTGGTTTCCCGCTCCGACAGGTTTCTGTCTCCTCCATCTTAAATCACCGATTTAGCGTTTTTCACGTATTATAACCGGTTCATAGGGGTTAATGGGGTTGTCCTGCCTTTTGGCGTAGCCAAGGATCCGTGGGCCTCCGCTGCCAAGCTGTGTTTCCAGAGTGCCCCGTTGTGAGGTTGTCAGGAGGGAAATTCCTTTTTCGCGGCAATCATCTTGCAGGTGGCTGTGGGGAAAGTGGCCTTGACTGTTTGCTCCGGCAGATACCAATAGATGACTTGGCGCCACGGCCGCAAGAAACTCCGGCGAGTTAGAGGTAATCGATCCGTGGTGCGGGGCTTGGAGGATGTCGGCTTTCAGGTTATACCCCTGATCGATCAGGGAACGTTCTTCGGCCCGTCCGATGTCGCCGGGAAAAAGCGCGCAATATTGTCCAGAACAGGCTTTGATAATAAGACCTGTATTACCCTCGCCACGAGATTTTTTGGGAGCTGCGGTTGTATCGGCAATTGAAAGATTGGCAACGCATTCGACCCGTTCGGTAAAAGGGCCATTTCCCAGCAATGCACCATCTCCAGGGATGACGACAGGTATTTCCAGCTCCTCCGCCAGGGCGATCAGGTTTCTGAAATTGTCATCATGACCGTGTTTGTCCCTGACCCAGAGTTGCCCTGGTGAAAAGTGTTTGAGGATGAAATCGATGCCGTTGTAATGATCGGCGTCGGGGTGGGTGACAATCACCGCAGCAAGGTGTTGAATACCTCTGCGCCACAAGTAGGGAGCGATTATGCGTTCACCGACGCTGCGGGTCGCCATGGAAGATCCTCCACCATCAATGAGAATCTTCATTCCCGATGGAAATTCGACGAGGCTGGCACTGCCCTGGCCGACATCGAGAAGGCTTACCCGTAAAGAGTCGCTGACCTTGTTCCGCAACAAGGCATGGGGGTAGAGCATCAAGGCCAAACAAGCAGATGTTAGTAGGGCTGAAAACCACGACCACCGCCTGTTCATGTTTCCCGGAAGCAAACAGAACAGCAGTCCTGCGTAGTATCCGGCCATCAGCCAGATGGGCGGTGACGGCAGCCACAGGGTCGACAAGGGGAGGTCGGCGAAAAAGGTCGTTCCCTGCACCGCGGCACGCAATCCCAGAGCACCGACCTGCAGCAACCAGGCGCTTACCTCCGCGTGGAAATACATGAAGGGCAGAGCGAGAAAGCCGCAGGGCAGGCTCCATAGGCAGATCAGCGGCTCGACAAAGGGATTGGCGACAATGCCAATGGGGGAAAAGCGGTTAAAAGCGTACAGGGTGATGGGGGCGGTTGCCAGTGTCGCGGCAACGGAGATCAGCAGGCCGGCGATCAGCCAATTCCATGTGCGCTGTTTGAAGGTTTTGGGAGGTGAGGCCGGTTCGTTAGGGAAGAGGAGCTTTTTCAACACCGGGAAGAGAAAAAGAATGGCCATGGTCGCGACAAAGGACAGCTGAAAAGAGGCACCGAACAGGGCCAGTGGATCAACTGCGAGAATAATCAAGGCCGCAAAGGCCAGAAGGGCGGACGGGGATTTCGGTCGGTCGGTGCAGATGGCGACAATAACTATGCAACTCATTATAACTGCGCGGAAAACCGGGGCGTTCAGGCCGGCAAGCAGGCCATAGCCGAGCAATACCGGCAGGCAGAGAAAAGCCGCCCATTTGCGGACGGGATAGCAAAAGAGAAGCCGCTCCGAACGGCTGAGGAGCCAGTACAGGGCGGCGTAGAGAAGGGTACCGATGATGGTCATGTGCAGGCCGGAAATACTCAGGATATGAAAGGTCCCGCTGCCCTTGAACGCTTCGAGGGTGGTCTCGTCGATCCGCGATGCGTCACCGATCAGGATGGCCCGGTATATCCCGCTTAATTCGGGCGGTACGGCCTTATCAATATGTTCGCCGATGCGGCTGCGCACTCGCTCCGGCAGATAGTACAGGGTATGGAGGAGGCCGTGTTCTTCGTCGAGGGTCTCGACAAAGAAGGGGGAGCGGACAAAACCGCTTATCCAGATATCGTTACGAGCCAGGTGCTGAGCATAGTCAAAGGCCCCCGGTGTCTTAAAGCTGTCAGGGCGTTTGAGGTCGGTGCGGACCACCAGGGAGTCTCCCGGCATCAGGGGCTTGGGAATAGGCCCTGGAAAATTCAGGATGATTTTTCCGGCGGTGGGCTGGAGCTCGGGCGACTCGCGAAAGCGGATATATTCGGCATCAAGGAGCATCTGGCTGGTTTTTCCATCGAATTCAATCAGGCCGGCCAGGGTTCCGGTCACTACCGCCTCGGTCTTTTCGGTTATGCGGTGGTATATATGGGTGTCTTCTCGGGGAAGTTGCAGGGCGGTCTGGGCGTGGAGAAAACCGAGGGCGGCAAGCAACAGCGGCAGGGAACAGAGGACAGTTTGCTGTTTGTGGAAATAATGCAGCACAGCGAGCAATACCAGAAAACAAAACAGACCGGCAGCCAGGAAGGAAATGGCCCCAGCCGTCATACTGAAGTGTGCGGCCACGGCAATGCCTGAGATGAAGGCCAGGGTCAGGTACACCAGGAGATGGTCAGAAATATGCGAGGCCGGATGTCTCAAAGAATTTTCTTAATCAGTTCAATGTGTTTGTCGATTATATCGTGATTAGAGACGATGCAATCTTGCGCGGCCCTGCCCATGCGGATACGAAGCTCCTGATCGGCGAGGATTTCTCCGAGACACTTCTGCAAGTTTTTTTCATCGCGGATCTCCCTGGCTCCGCCGGTCTGTATCAGCGAGGCGGCGATTTCGCAGAAGTCCTCCATATACGGCCCGAAAAGCACCGGAATGGCCATGGATGCCGGTTCGACCGGGTTGTGGCCGCCCTTTGCCACCAGGCTGCCGCCGACAAAGGCAAGATCGGCAAGGGCGTAGAACTCGATGAGTTCGCCGATGCTGTCGAGGATAAACATGTCGGACGGGCGGAAATGATCCGTGGATCGCAGAGATACCTGCAGTCCGTGATTTGCTGCCAGGCCGGCAATCTCCACAGCCCGGTTGGGATCGCGCGGAGCGATTATCAGGAAAAGCTTGGGATAAGTGGCGCGCAGCCTTACATAGCAGCGGATGAGGATTTCCTCTTCTCCCAGGTGGGTGGAGCCCGCGAGAAACAGGATACGGTTATCCGGCATGAGGTGGCGGTGTTCACCGGGCATCGCCCCGGGTTTTTCCTCCGGCCGGGTGGCGTACTTCAGATTGCCGAGTATCGGTAGTTTTTCCGGGGCAAGACCGAGTTGCTGCATTTTCTCCCGGTCACGCTGCGTTTGCATGCCGAGGAAGGCAAAGCAGCGAAACATCGGGGCAAAAAAGAAATGCAGCCGCTGATAGCGAGCCATGGATTTCGCCGACATCCGGCCGTTGACAAGAATGCAGGGGGTTCCACGGTCGTGCAGGCAGGCGAGGATGTTCGGCCAGAAGTCGGTTTCGACGAGGATGAAGAGATCGGGGCGGATATGCCGGATAAAGAGGTGCACCACCGGCAGCAGGTCGAGGGGGCTGTCGAGGATGTAATCGGCGAGCTGGCCGAGCAGGTTGTCGGCAACCTGCTTGCCGGTACGGGTGGTTGCTGTCACGACAATGCGATGATCAGGATACGTGGCACGAAGACCACGAATCAAGGGCACCGCCGAGGTTACCTCGCCCACCGACAGGGCGTGCACCCAGATTGTCCTGCCCCCGCCCTGACCACGTGTGAGTTTTTTGCCAAGTCCGGCACCGAGCCGGGCCGGAACGCGATCGCGGTATTTGTTGCTGCACAGGACAAAGAGGATGAGAAGTGGTGAAAAAACCAGTAGAAAGGCGAACTGGACAATATTATAGAGTAGGAACATAGGAAAAAGGCCTCAAGGTTGATTGGCTTTTCACCTTAAAGGAATTCCTCCTGCAAATGCAAGAAATTCAACCGGTAATAGCAAAAAATGGGAATCCTGCAAAGTTGGGGTAGGCAATGAATATAATTCTGGCTGAGGCGGCGGAGGTGGAGGGCGATCTGCTGACCCTCGCTGATGGCCGCGCTGAACATATCGTTAAGGTATTACGCTCGGAGGTCGGTGACAGACTGCGGGTCGGTGTCATCAATGGCCTGAAGGGCTACGGTACCTTGCTTGCCCTGGAGAAAAAATTTCCCTTCCAGGCGACCCTGCGCCTCGAATTGAACGAACCCCCAGGACAACTGCCGCCCCTTGACCTCATCCTCGCCCTGCCCCGGCCGATCATGTTGAAACGGGTGCTCAGCCAGGTCACCGCCCTGGGTGTTGGAAGCATTCACCTGGTCAATGCCAATCGGGTGGAAAAAAGTTTCTGGGAGGCGGGCCTGCTGGCTCCGGAGGAATATCGGCCCCATCTCCTGCATGGCCTGGAACAGGCGGTCGATACTCGCCTGCCGGAAATTCGCCTGCACCCGAAATTCAAGCCATTTATCGAGGATTTCTGCCCGGCCCTGACTGGGAATTATGGTGATCGCCTTGTTGCCGACCCAGGCGGTGAACACCGGCTGGTCGATATGGCCGGCAGGCATTCAGGACGGGTTCTCCTGGCCGTTGGTCCGGAGGGCGGCTGGGTCGATTTCGAGATAGGCAAGTTTCGCGAGCAGGGCTTTTCCTGCTGTACCCTCGGCGAGAGGATTCTCAAGGTGGATACGGCAATCATTGCCCTGCATGCCAGCATTACCGCGGTGCGGGAAAGCCGCAGGCTAGACACCGCCGGGTGCTAGCGATAGGCGGCGATCCCGGTGACTTTCTCGCCGATGATCAGGGTATGCATATCATGGGTGCCCTCGTATGTATACACCGATTCGAGGTTGTTCATATGCCGCATGATCGGATATTCGCCCATGATGCCGTTGGCGCCGAGCATGGTCCTGGCGGTCCTGGCAATCTCCATGGCGATCTGCACATTGTTCATCTTGGCCATGGACACCTGGGCCGGGCTGTAGGTACCGGCATCCTTTAACCTTCCGAGCTGCAGAGCCAGCAGTTGACCCTTGGTCAGCTCCGTCACCATCTCCGCCAGTTTCTTCTGCTGCAACTGAAAGCCGGCAATAGGTTTGTCAAATTGGATACGCTGCAGGGCGTAGGCCAGAGCGGTCTGGTAGCAGTTGTCGGCCGCGCCCAGAGCCCCCCAGGCGATGCCGTAGCGGGCCTGGGTCAGGCAACTGAGCGGCCCCTTCAGTCCTTTCGCTTCCGGCAACAGCGATTCTTGCTCGTCGACGACGACATTGTCGAGAATTAGCTCGGAGGTCACCGAGGCCCGGAGGCTCCATTTACCCTTCATGCGCACGGTGGTAAAGCCGGGGGTGTCCTTCGGCACGAGAAAGCCGCGCACCCCTGCATCGGTTGCCGCCCAGATTATGGCAACATCGGCGATGCTGCCGTTGGTGATCCACATCTTGGTGCCGTTGATGGTCCAGGTGCCGTTATCGTTGCGGATGGCGCGGGTCCGCATGCCGGATGGGTTTGAGCCGAAATCGGGTTCGGTCAGCCCGAAACAGCCGATTGCCTCGCCTGCCGCCATCTTCGGCAGCCAGTAGCTTCTTTGCTCGGGACTGCCGTAGGTATAGATCGGATACATGACCAGCGAACCCTGCACCGAGGCGAAACTGCGGATCGCTGAATCGCCGCGTTCCAGTTCGTACATAAGGATGCCGTAGGCAACGTTGGAGAGTCCGGCGCAACCATACTCCTCCGGCAGGGTCGGGCCGAGAAAGCCCAGGCCGCCCATGATCTTCACCAGGTGGGCGGGGAATTTCTCCTCCTGGGCATAGCTATCGATAATGGGGATGACCTCCCGGTTGACGAATTCCCTGGCGGTTTGTTGCACCAGTTTTTCCTCGTCGCTGAGGAGCCCGGCCATGCCCATGAAGTCGGTCATTTCTGTTGGTACTGTCATTTATTTGCCCTTTGCGGTTTTCATCGTTGCGGGTTTATGGTGCATTTTCAGGAGAATGGACCGGATGATCTGCAGGACCATCGCAACCTCCTCCCTGGTGATGATCAGATGTGGCCGGAACCTGATACTGCTTGAGCCACAGCCGATGACGATCAGTTTCTCCCGCAACATCTTGGCTCGGAAGGTGTTGCGTTTTTGCGCGTCGGCGAGATCAAAGGCGCACATCAGTCCGAGGCCCCTAGCATTGCTGATGATATCCGGGAATTCACTGCATAAATTCTCCAGACCCTGCAGCAGTTCCCGGCCGCGCAGCCGGGCATTGTCAACGAGCCGTTCCTTGTCAATAATTTTCAGGATGGCCGAACAGCGCGCCATATCGACGAGGTTGCCGCCGAAGGTCGAGTTGATCCGGCTCGGTTCGGTGAAGACGTTGTCCCTCACCTCGTCGAGACGCGATGAGGCGAGGATGCCGCACACCTGGGTTTTCTTGCCGAAGGAGATGATATCCGGTCTGCAGCTAAAGTGCTCGTGGGCCCAGAATTTGCCGGTAAGGCCGATACCGGTTTGCACCTCGTCCATGATGAAGAGGATCTCGTTTTCATCGCATATCCGGCGCAGTGCCGTAAAAAATTCGTCGCGGAAGTGGTTGTCGCCCCCCTCGCCTTGAATCGGTTCGATGATCAGTCCGGCGATGTCGCTGCCCTCCCGGTCGATATGCTCCTCGATCATGGCGAGGGCACGCTCTTCCAGAGCGCGGACTGCCGCCAGGTTTGTCTCGGTCAGGGGAAAGGTCAGTTTCGGGTTGATGATCCGCGGCCAGGGAAACTTCGGGAAGTACTTGGTTTTACGCGGGTCGGCGGTATTGGTCAGCGATAGGGTATAACCGGACCGGCCATGGAAGGCCTGCTGGAAGTGAATGATTTTGCTGCCGATCTCTCCCTGAAAGCCGTGCCCGAAGTTTTTCTTTACCTTCCAGTCAAAGGCCGCCTTGAGGGCGTTTTCAACCGCCAGGGTGCCGCCCTCAATGAAGAAGACATGGGGCAGATAGGCAGGCATGGCGTATTTTTCAAAGGTCTGCAGAAATTCCGCCATCGGTGCCGAGTAGGAATCGGAATTGGCCGGTTTTTGGATGGCGACGGCGCCAAGCCTGTCCTGAATGGCCAGCAGATCGTCATGGTTGTAACCGACCGCCATGGAGGCGAACATCGAAAAGCAATCGAGGTAGCGGTCGCCGTTGCGTTGGTCGACCAGCCAGCTGCCTTTTGATTTTTCAAGATCGACGATGATATCCATGCCGTCGGCCAGGAGATGCCTGCCGATTACCTTTTTTACATCCTGAGCTTTGATCACCATCTACAGGTCCTCCTCTATCGCGAATTTGATGCCCTGGGCGAGAGGCAAGCCGCTGCCGTAGTTGACGGTCACCGTTTGCCGGCGCATATAGGCCTTCCAGGCATCCGAGCCGGATTCGCGGCCGCCGCCGGTGTCTTTTTCGCCACCAAAGGCCCCGCCGATCTCGGCCCCGGAGGTGCCGATGTTGACATTGGCGATGCCGCAGTCGGAGCCGCGCGCCGAAAGAAATGTCTCGACCTCCTGGAGATTGGTGCTGAAGATTGCCGAAGAGAGGCCCTGATCAACCTCATTGTTCAGGGCGATGGCATTTTCCACGCCACCCCCGTAGCGGAGAAGGTAGAGGATCGGGGCGAAGGTCTCCTTGCAGACGATGGGCAGATGGCCGGGAACCTCGGCAAGGGTCGGTTCGACATAGCAGCCGGAGGAAAATTCCGGGCCCTTCAGGACATTGCCGCCGAAAAGAATCGTGCCGCCCTGACCGGTTATCGCCTTGATGGCCTTCTGAAAGGCCTTGATTGCATCCTTGTCGATGAGGGGGCCGAGGTGGTTTGCCTCAAGGAGGGGATTGCCGATTTTCAGCGAACCGTAGGCCCGGCACAGCTGGGCCTTGACCTCTTCATAGCGCGATTCATGGACGAGCAGACGTCTGGTGGTGGTGCAGCGCTGCCCGGCGGTGCCGACTGCCCCGAAAACCACCGCCGGCACCGCTAGACGCAGGTCGGCGTGCTCGGTGATGATGATGGCATTGTTGCCGCCCAGTTCGAGGATGGTTCTGCCGAGGCGCTGGCCGACCTTTGCCGCGACACCCCGGCCCGAATCCACCGAGCCGGTAAAGGAAACCAGGGGAATGCGCCGGTCGCTGACAATCTTGTCACCGATGCTGCCCCGGTCGCCGATGACCAGGGAGAAGATGCCCTCCGGCAGACCGTTCTGTTCCAGAACCCTGGCGATGATCTTTTGTACGGCAATGGCCGAAACGCAGGCCTTCGACGACGGTTTCCATACCGTGACGTCGCCGCAGATGGCGGCAATCATCGCGTTCCAGCCCCAGACCGCCACCGGAAAGTTAAAGGCGGTGATAATCGCTACAACTCCAAGGGGATGATATTGTTCAAAGAGACGGTGGTCTGGCCGCTCGGAGACGGTTGTCATGCCGTAGAGCATGCGTGATTGGCCGATGCAGTAATCGCAGATATCGATTACCTCCTGCACCTCGCCGAGACCTTCCTGCAGGGACTTGCCGGTTTCATGGGAGATGAGGGTACCGAGCGGCAGTTTGAAATCGCGCAGCCGCAGGCCGATCTGCCGGACGATCTCACCCCGCTTTGGTGCCGGTGTGGCTCGCCAGAGGGGAAAAACCTTGGCCGCTTCGGCCATGACCTGCTCGTAATCGCTGGGGGTGGCCTTGATGATGTTGGCGAAGGCCTCGCCGTCAACCGGGGAGATGGCGGTAATCTTCTTTCTGCCCTTATTGGTCAGCCATTGTGTGCCGGTCGAACTGCCGGGCATGGTTTTTTCGAGGTAGAGTGCGTCGAGAAAGTTCATGCTGCCTCCGCGAAGTGAGAGAAGTGTGTTTTCATGCTATCTTCCCGAGGTGCAGGGAAAGGTACCTGAGAAAGGTATCGCATGTCCCGAGCGGAGAGTCAAGACCCTGAAAACAAAGCGCATCGACTTCCGGCAATGGCCGGAGCACCTGCCACTATTCTCAGTGTGCCCCCCGTCCCAAGACTGCCGGGATTTCTGCCGTTCCGGCCAGCCGCGGATATTTGAGATAGGGGGCGATGATCTCGTTCTTGCATCCGCCAGTTCCGTCATAGGTTACCGAGACGACGGGAATTCCTGTGTGTTTTTCTATCCGCGCCTTCATCGCCTCGGTGATGAGTGAGGCGCAGCACAGGGCAGGGCTTGCCTGAACGAGCAGCGACAGATCCGGATAATGTTTGGTAAGGTAATGGATTTTCAGGATGTTGTCCATTGACTCCCCGGTATTTTCAACGGAAATATGGTACCTGGCCAGGATTTCCTCCGGCTCGTCGGTATAGCTGGGCTCCGGGCCGTCAAGTATCCGGCCGAGAATTTTTGCGCAGCTTTTTTCCATGGCACCCATGGTGGTGAGGAGGGCCTTGCCGGTCAGATAATCGAGATATTTCCCCTCGTTAAACCACTTACGGAAGTAACTGCGAGCAATCATCTTGCAGAATTCGCTGTAGGGGGTGGTGACCACCTCGCCGCCGTTCGCCTCGATAAAGCGGATCAGGTCTTGATTCATGACCTGGTTGTCGCGGGAATAGAGGTCGCCGAAGATTGCCACCTTCGGACGGGGCCGGCCGGCGGTTTCAATCCACTCGAACTGGCAGACGATCTCGTCGAGGGTCTTTTCGATGGGCCGTTTGCCCATAAAGGCATCGGCGAGGACCTTGATACTTTTACTCAGGATTTTGTCGGTTCGGCCTTTTTCGGTTTCGTAGGGGCGGACCTTGCAGACGACCTTCTGCAGCATTCCGCCGAGCATGTAGGCAAAATAGGCATTTTTCGCTGCCCTGATGGAGATGTCCGAAAATGATATATCGCCTTGATAAACGGTGATATGCTCCATGCCGCTGCCCTGGTCGATAAAGATCTGCTTGATATGGTGCGGGTACAAACGGATGTTGCAGGCCATGGTCGAATAGTTCAGCCACAGGACGCAATCCCCCGGATTGAGCCGATTTTTCCTGATAAAGGCCATGCAGTCCTCGGCGATGGCGTTGAGCGGGATACACTGACCGGAATTGTGGCGCAGACTCTCGCGGATCGTCTGCTCCGTCTCCTCAAGGAGATAGGTGTCGAAACCTTCGCGTTTTAGGGTGGCGGTGAGGAGACTGCAGGTAATGTGGTCCCAGTTGGGGAAGAGAACATGTTTACCGGTAAGCGCACCGGCCGGCTGCGGGTTGAGGCTGTGGTAGGTGACCGGCAGCGGCTCCGTTCCGGTTCCCTGGTCGCGGTGGTTGCGGAAGGCGCGGATGGCGGCCTCGATGCGCGTTTCATAGCCGACGCTCGAATCGTGGCCATCAAGCGACAGGATGAGATAGGGTTTACCGTGCCGGTCCATGATCTTCTTGAAATACTCGACGGTAAAGGAGTCGGGTGAGCATTTGAAGGAGGTGACAAATACCGGATACACACCCGGGGTTGATGCGATAACCGTCGCTGCCTCAAGGATCTTCGCCGCATATTCCCAATGGATCTCTTCGAGCAGGGGCTGCAGGGTGGTGAGGTCGTCAGCGTTGTAACTGAGCATGTCCTGGAAATAGCTGTCAATGCCGAGATTATTGAAAAGTTCCGGGATGTTATTGTTCAGTGAAGGGGACAGCAGGGTGTACGGGCGGCCGACGAAGACGACGCTGATATCTGAGCCTTCCTTGCTTGCCAGTCGCGCCGTATACAGGTCTTTCAGACCTTGCCGGTACTGCTGGTCGGCCTCTATGGCGCGGTCGTAGGCGGAGGAAACCTCGAAGAAGTTCCATTGCCCCGGGGCAATGCCCTGCAGCATTCTGTACAGCTGCATCTTGGTATGAAACGGCGTGTACAGGTATTTTATTACCGGCCGGAGAAACCGCCCATCGTCCTCCGCCTGCAAACCGGCGGTCAGAGAGGGTAGAAACTGGCTGTAATAACAGTATTGCCGACGGCCGCTTTTCACCTTGTTTTCCAGATAAATGGGCATAAAAACGTAATCGGCTCGGTCGAGAAGCCACTTGGCATGGCCGTGCATGGCGGCGATGGGGGCACAGAATTCCGCCTGACTGAGTTTTTTGCCCTCTTTTGCAGCCTTTTCGGAGGACTCCGAGGAGATGGTGGCGATGCCTAAGAGGGCAAAAAACCGCTGCCACAGGTGCATGTCTTCCACCATATATACGGCGGCAGGTAGGCCGATAACGAAGCTGCTGCCCTTGGCCGGGGTTTGCCTGGACGTGCGACCCAGGCGCTTTCGCTCGCGCAGGAGATCGAAGGCCGTCGATGGTCTGGCGACATAGGCCTGGTCTTCATAATCCCGGCCGCAGAGAAAACCGTAGGCGGTTTTCTGGCCATCGACCTCGGCAACGCTGATTTTGCAGTGGTTGGTGCACAGCTCGCAGACCGTGTTGCTGAGGCTGATTGACTTCTGATGCAGGCCGATGCCGGCAAAGGTGGTTTTTGTTTGCCCTTCGTCGCGGAGGATCAGAGCGGTCCCGAGTGCGCCGGTCAGGTGGCAAAATTTGGAGACGAGGATCGGCTGCTGCAGGCCTTGCTCAAAGGCGGCAACCAGAGCCCGGTTTTTGGCGGTGGCGCCTTGGAACAGCACGGTTTTGCCGATGTGTTTTTCCGTTGCCACCTTCTGCAGGTAGTTCTCCCGCACTGAATGGAGGGCGGCGGCGAGGACCTCATCGACTTTATAGCCTTCGCTCAACAGGTGGTTGATATCCCGCTCCATAAAGACCGTGCAGCGGTCGCTGGTCAGCGGGGCGCTGAGGTTTTCGGCGCGGGCCGAGTACTGGTCGACCGGGCAGCCGAGTTTGGCGGCCTGTTCCTCGATAAAGGAGCCGGTCCCGGCGGCGCAGACGCTGTTCATGGTCGAAAAGGTTACCCGGCCATTCTTCATGGTGGTAAATTTGGCGTCCTGGCCGCCGATCTCGATGATCGTATCCACCTCCGGGCACAATTGGTAGGCCGCCCGGGCATGGGCGGTGATTTCATCGATAATCTGATCGGCACCGATCAATTTGCCGATGAATTTCCGTCCGGAACCGGTGGTACCGCTTTGTTTGATAGCAAAACGGAGACCCTTTTTCTCCTCAATCTCAGCAATGGCAAAGAAGATATCCTGTACGGCGCTGAGAGGCCGGCCAGCGGTCCGGGTGTAAAAACCGGCAAGAACCTCGCAGTCGCTGTCGACCAGTACCGCCTTGGTACTGGTCGAACCGATATCGATGCCGAGATAGGCATCAATTTCCACCCTTCCGGCAAGGTCTTGATAGATATCGACCTCCACTTCCAGGCCATCCTTGCCACGACGGCTGTGATATTGGTCAAGGCTTGTGAAATCGGGGTATTGGGAAAGCTGCAGCTGCAGAGGTGGATGGTAGTATTGGCGTGGCTGGATCGAGGCGGCATTGAACAGATCGTCGAGGCTTTCGAGATGAAGGCGCTTACCGTCGATTTGCCCGTTTTGCAGTTCGGTTAAATGGAGCAGGCAGGCCCCAAGGGCGCCATACAGATGGCCGTTTTCGGGTACGGTCAAGGAAAGGCCGGTAAGTTCGGCGATATGCTTGGTCACCGCCCGGTTTTTGGCAACCCCGCCGCAGAAGACGATTTCCCCAGAAACGGCAGTCCCGCTGGAAAACAGGGTGTCGACAATATTCTTGGCTAGGCCGTGGCATAGACCGTTGCTGATTTCGTCAAGCTGATAGCCCTCTTGCTGGGCATGAATGAGATCGGTCTTGGCAAAGACGGCGCAGCGCGAGGCGATTTGCGGGCAGCCGCCGGTGCAGTTGCAGGCGATTTCCGTGAGTTTTGCGCTGTCGGCAAGCTGTAGCCGCCCGGCCTGCTGGTCGAGAAAGCTGCCGGTCCCGGCGGCGCAGGAGGTGTTGGTGGTACTGCCGAGATAATTACCGAAGGCATTGAAGGTCGACAGGTTGAATTTTTCCCCGCCGACAACGAGCAGGCCGCGCATCTGCGGATGGTGTTTTTTGGCGGCGGTGATGAAGGCGATCTGGTTGTTGTATCTGGCCTGGGCAAAGAGAGAGGATGGTGTTGAGGCGGTTGCCGCGACAAAGCCTATCTCGCCAAGATCCACGACCTCCAGGAGCCGGCGGAGGGTGGCGGAGACATTTCCGTGGTGGGCGGCATAGCCCTTGTGAAGAATGCGTCTCTGGCTGTCAACCACAACAAAGCCTGCGCTGACCGACCCAACGTCAATTCCTAAAATATACTGTTCCGCTGTCATCTACTTGTTTCTCCCTTGCCCTTCAATACATCGAACTGAGGCGGCACCTTCAATGCCCCTAGAGTTTTTCCTTGATCTCCGCCCAGAAATAGTCAATGCCCTGCTTCCAGCCTTTAAGGTAATTGAGGACGTATTCCGAACTCGAATACGTATCGCCCTCCTTAAAGTGGTTCAGGGTGAAGACTTCAGTGAAATAATGGCCGAGAATTCCGTCTTTGGCGGCATTGTCGAGATTCGTCCAGTGCAAGGCGTACTGGAGGTGGTCGTAATGGGCGGTCTTCGCCCAGAGGATTCCGTCTTTTTTGCCGGTCTCCAGATAGTTGCCCTGGGATTGCATCTTTTCCCGGCGTAATCGTTCGATAATTTGCCCGAGATCGAGATCCTCGCGGATGCGTTTTTGAAAATCCTCCTTTCGTTGGATCGCCTCACTCACCGCATCTTGAAACATTTTCGAGAGGTTGAACGATTCTCGCCACTTTTCCAGCTGTTCATGCAGCATATCGGGGATGCTGATAGTCACCTTTTTGGCCATAATAGACTCCTTGAATTAGCAATACGTATTTGATGTTTCAATACGTATATCATATTGCTGTCCGTGTCAATATCGGCATAAAGGGGATGAGAAGGAATGAGCTGGGGATGGTGGGGGCACGATCGGAAAGAAGGCCTGGCAGCAATTTTTTACTGAAAACCCTTGAGGCAGGGCGCAATCTGATAGGTCGCCGTATACTTAGGAGCCTGGCAATTTCTCTCTGAGCCGACCGGATACCATGTCTTCGCCGCTTTTCAGATGCTCCAAAACCCTATTTACAGCATCAAGGAGTCCTTCCTGGCGCAAGGGTTTAATGAGGTAATCGAAGGCATTGAGACGGAAGCTGCTTTCCACTGTTTCCACGGTCGGGTAAGCGGTCATAATGATAACCTGGGTCTTGAGGATTCTCCTTTGGACTTCCTGGAGAATATCAATGCCGTAGCCATCTCCAAGAATGATGTCGGCAACTATCAAATCAAATTGTACCTCATCCATCCTCGCCAGAGCCTCTGCATATCCTGCAACTGTGGTGACCTGGTGTCCTTTGGCAGTGAGAAAGCGGTGAAAACTGAATCGAATCGATTCCTCATCGTCAAGGACGAGTATTTTAGCCTTCATCTTTATCCTTGAGAGGTTGCCTTTTAAGGGTCTTTAAAAAACGTACTTGAATGTGCAAGTGGCCAACGCCGACTAACGGCGGCATACCTTTTTTCAAGCAAGGTTCGTGCCTATAGCTTATGGGCGTGAATTCGATAATTTCCTCTGAATATAGGGGTGGTTGGCACTGACAAGGCCTGCGCCCGCGGTGGTCGCTTGCCATAATAAAGTGTGACATGCAACAGAAGTGTTGATTTTTTCTGTGTTGCATGTCGTCATTGCTTTCCAGCAGGTTCTTCGGTGATACCGTATCGCTTTAGTTTACGGTACAGGGTAACGCGGTCTATCCCAAGTAATCGGGCTGCTTTGGCTTTGTTCCATGCGGTTTTCTCCAAGGCTTGTTGAATTCCTTGAGCGTCGGCATCGTGGTTTAGATCGCCGGAGTGGCGTGGCGGTGGCGACTGAGATATGAAGTCAGGTGGCAGATTGTCAAAGGTAATGATATTGCGGGTGCATAGGACGAAGGCGTGCTCCATGGTATGTTCAAGCTCCCGGACATTGCCCGGCCAGGGATATTTAATAAATGCCCTCAGGACATCGGCCGAAATTGCCTCGATGTTTTTCTTGAATTTGCGGTTGAAGCCGTTGCGAAAATGTTCAACGAGCAATGGCAGATCGTCTCGTCGGTCGCGAAGTGACGGTAACCTGATCTCGATGACCTTAAGCCGGTAATAGAGGTCTTCACGGAGTTCGCCCTGTTTCACTTTTTGCAGCAGGTTTTTATTGGTTGCTGCGATCAGTCGGACATCGACCTTGGTTGTCGCCGAGCTGCCGACCCGCTCAAATTCCCGCTCTTCCAAAACGCGCAGGAGTTTTAGCTGGACCTTCGGTGAGATATCGCCAATCTCATCAAAAAAGATCGTGCCGCCGTCGGCGCGGTGGAACCGGCCGATATTGTCCCTGATTGCCCCGGTAAAGGCTCCTTTGACATGACCGAAAAGTTCGCTTTCCAGAAGGCTTTCCGGCAGGGCGGAGCAGTTGACCTTGACCATCGGCTTATGGCTGCGGTCACCGGAAAGATGGAGAGCCTCGGCGACTAATTCTTTGCCGGTACCGCTCTCGCCGGTGATGAGGACAGTCGTTTGCACCGCCGCAAGGGCCTTTATCAGGGCGTATACCTTCTGCATCGGCTCGCTTCTGCCAACGATACGATGAAACTGCCGGTGTTCGTGCAGTGCCATTTCCAGATCGGCGACGTGGGTATCGTCTCTCAACACCATAACGACACCGGAAGGCGAACCTTGGGGGGTGAGCAGGGGGTAGGTTCTGACACTGACCAGTCGGCGGATATTGTTTGCCGAGCGACACTCGATCCGGTCTACCTCCACCGGCTTGCCGCTGGCCATGGCATCGGTCAGAATTTCCACGCATTTTCCACTGCATATTTTGGTGAGGGCACCGAAGGGCTCGCCAAGATTGTCTTGGGTAAGCCCGCACATGGTCATGGCGGCGTCGTTCAGTTCGATGACCCGTAAGTCGCCATCCACGGTAACAATGGCATCCTTGACACTTCGGAAGATTGCCTCAAGATTGCTGCGATACCGTTCCTTTTCTGCAACGATTATCTTGTACTTCAAGGCAGTTCGGGCGACATGTAGTAAGGTCTCCTGATTTATCGGCTTAGGAATATAATCGAAGGCCCCAAGGCGCATGGCATCGGTGGCGGTTTCAACCCCCGGGTCGCCGGTGACCATGATTACCGGACAACTCAGCCCTTTAGACTTGATCTCGCGAAGGATCTCGATACCCGTGCCGTCTTCGAGAATGATGTCGGCAAAGATCACATCAAACGTGCTGTCGTTTATCCGGTCGTAGGCCTCCTTGCAGCTCCCGGCGGTCGTCACGACATGACCTGCAGCCCGGAGAAATCGTTCAAAGGTAAACCTGATTGATCCTTCATCGTCGATGACCAAAATTCTCGCGCTCATTGTTCGCCTCCATTCTCACGGCAACATGCCGGAAATACAATAATAACTTTGGTAAACTGACCAGTGTTGCTCTCGAAACTGAGTTGTCCACCGTGATCTTTGATTATCTTGTCGGTGATGTGCAAACCGAGGCCGGTCCCTTTGCCGAACGGCTTGGTAGAAAAAAATTGCTTAGTGACCATCGGCATCTCCTGGGCGGCAATTCCCCCTCCGTGATCATGAAAGACGATGCGCACGGAGGGGCAGGTGCTGCCGACAGTCATTTTTTCGCCGGTGATTGACAGGCATTTATTTTCATGTCTTCCTGGGTATTTTTCGTTGAGAGCGTAGCGGGCATTGTTGATTATATTGATAAAACTCTGTTGGATTTGCTGGAGATTGGCATGGATAACTGGAAGGTCGTCGGGAAGGTGTATCTGCAGATTGATGCCTTCCTTACGGATTTGCGCCTGGGTGAGAATGATCGACTCTTCAAGGATGGCAGCGACAGAGATCGGAATTTTCTCTTCTCGACCGTCACGGGCATAAGAGAGTAGGGTCCTGACGATCCGACCAATGCGGTCGCCCTCTTTGACGATGCGTTCGCCAATGTCTCTCTCGATGCTCCCCTGGGCGCACTCATTGATAAGTATCTGGCCATAGTTGATTATGCCGGTGATGGGATTGTTGATCTCATGGGCGACTCCGGAGGCCAGCTCTCCCAGGGATGCCATATGTCCGGCCTGCATTGCCTCCGCCTGCATCGCCATTTTCTCGGTAATATCACTGACCAGCAGGAGGACACTATTGACGCGATTCGTTTCTTTGATGGGGAAGGCCCGCAGGTCGAGCACCGCCCCATGATACGTTGCGATTGCCACTTCCTTTTCCCCGGTTTTAAAACACCTTTTAATCGGGCTGTCGAGAGCATGGCTTGGACGATCATGGATCAGCTGATAACAGTACTGCGCTGCCTCGTCCGGTTCCGTTTCATGCAACTGACCGGCATTTTCGCTGTTTGTCCACAACACCTTCATTTCCGGCGAGAAGAGGATCAAGGTATCGGTGATGGCGTTCAATAGCGCCTGAAATTCTTGGGAGAGTACTCTGAATTTTCTTTCGTTCACAAAGAGCTCAGCTGTGCGCTCTTCTACCCTTCTTTCCAGTTCTTCATGGATCTTGACCAGCTCGGACTCGATATCCCTTCTCACCGATATATCGGTAACCGAGGTTCTGCACAATTCGGCACCATCATTACTTGTCGCCGGGATGCTGTCTAATTGCGCATAGAATTTTCGCCCGTGTCTCGTTTCGAGGAGAAGTTCACAGCTTTGCCGGGCATTGGCGGTGAAAACCTGTTCGAGGTGTGCTTGCAGCCTGTCGCAATCCTCCGGCGAGGTATAGACACGGAGCTGAGTGTTGATCAGCTGGGCTCTTTCAGTGTCAAGCTGAGTGGTAAAAGTGATATTTGTCTCCAGAATGAGTCCGTCTCTGTTTGAAGTGATATAGCCGACCGGTGCAAAATCGTAGAGATCTGAATACTTAGCTAAGGATTTTTTGAGCTGTTCGTTGGTCGCGCGGAGCGCATCATTCTGTGTCTCCAATTCGATCTGTTGGATGTGGAGATCGTGATTCAGCCTTTCGTCACCGGTGAATGTGTGCTGAGCGCGTTTTTTCACCAGATGTTTCTCGGTCGATATCTTTTTGATCATGGGTGCCTCGTTTCCAGTGGGTTCTGGTGTTGGCATTTATCGAAGGGAAGTGCTCTTTGCAGCGCAGGGCACAGCAAGACATTCTCCCAACATTTTATTGAAGTGTAACATGCAACAGGGATTAATGTAACGTTTCTGTTGCGAGCAACGTTCTTTTCATCGGGAGAGCAAGGGGACAATGCTTTAAGATAGTATCTATCATAATGAAATAATTAAAATAGATGTCGAGAAGAGGGGGCGTTGGGCGCATGGGCACGGTACTTGCTCTACCAATACCAGTGGCAGGAACAGATCACTGGACAAGCAACCGATAGGAGTACGTTTTGAATAACACATTAAAAATTGGGGGAACAATCATGATGGTAAAAGAGTTATTTGATCGAGTGCGCCATGCGCGAAGTGACCGCGAGAAAATTTTGCGACGGAACAAGGCCGGAATGCTGGCGCTCGGTGTTTCTATCGGTTGTACCGTTGGGGCGGTGGCTGGGCTCCTTCTCGCTCCTAAATCGGGAAAAGAGACGCGGGAGGATGTGAGCCGGCGCAGCAGCGAGGTCTGGCAAAAAGTTAAAGACAGTGCTTCAACGAACGGGCATCGCATGGCAAATGCCATTGAGGAGCTTGGTACGAGTGTCTGCACAGCTGGTGCCAAGGGTGTTCAGTCCATCAAGGAAAACATTCAGGATATTCCCGACAAAGCCGAAAAAGCCGGTCCAAAGAAAATAGCCGAAATCAAAGAGTAGAGGAATCTTATGGAAGGATACATCACCTACAATCAATTGGGGATGCTCATCATGTTTTTGCTGCTCTGTGTGGCGGGCGGCTATGCGATTATAACGATGAGAAACGTCAATGTCGCGGTCAAAAATATCGGGGCAATTCTGCGGGAAAACCAGCAGGCCCTGGGCCAAGCAATTCCCAATATTGCCATAGCTTCGGAAAATGCGGCAGCGATAACTCAAGATCTCCGGGCGGGCTTTAGCGAAACAAGCAAGGCCATGGAAACCGCCGACCAGATTGCCTCCTATGCTTTGGTTATCGGGGAGACGGCCAAAGCCATCGCCAATATCTTTTCCTCCAGCAAAAAAGGCTAGGTATCGTTCCGAGGGCTTCGGGCGAGTGTTCATTTACAGCCGCCCTGTGCCCGAAGCTGCTGTTTCCGATTGAACCGGCTGGGCTCCGTACCGGTGGTGATCGGGTAAGCTATGTATCCTCACGTTTTATCAGCGAATGAGAGTTCAAAGAGTCACCATCCACCAGTA
This sequence comes from Desulforhopalus sp., assembly GCA_030247675.1. NCBI lineage: Bacteria > Pseudomonadati > Thermodesulfobacteriota > Desulfobulbia > Desulfobulbales > Desulfocapsaceae > Desulforhopalus > Desulforhopalus sp. Next base: position 24,657 of record JAOTRX010000004.1, read on the forward strand.
AGTATTGCGAGGGCAGAACTATGGTCACAGAGTATTCAAATCCCAGTAAACGTAATGAATTTACGGCACAAAATTCTTTTCCAAAGGCAATACCACGGGTGGTTCTTTTGGCTGTGGTATTGTCGTTCTGTACCCTGACTTTTTCCCATTCCTCTGCGGCTGCCAATCCGCTGAATGATGAATACATCCGAGGGTATGCAGCGGCAATACTGCAACGCGACTATCAAATTACCGCCGAATCGTTAAAGGTGCAGCAGGGGGTCATCTCTATCAAAAGATTGGAGGCTTCGGATGTTGTTGACGATAGGATAAAGACCTCTCTTGCTGCCATAGAAGGGGTGAGAGAGGTTGTGGTCACTAGGGAAGGGGATGTGGTAGAAATCCATCCGAAACCGACGGAAATTACTCCTGAAGTCAACGTCTTCCTGCCGCGCGATCTGCTCTTTGCTTCATTGCTGGCCGACCCCCGCTGGCCACACTTTTCAGCCTCCTATCAGCATCACCTCAATAATGACCGGTTGGAGAAAGTTGGTTCGGCAACCTTTGGTGAAACCTTCAGTATCTATCGCATTGGAGGGCCTTGGGGTTCTCTTATGGAAGTGGGGCTTCATGCTGGGGTGTTTTCGATTTTTGATTTGGCCTCCGATTCCCATGATCTCGTTAATGCCGATTATTTTGTCGCTCTGCCAGTATCATTGAAGAAAAACAATTTTTCGGCAATGGCCAAAATCTTTCACCAAAGCTCGCATCTCGGCGATGAGTACTTGCTTGGTGACCTAACTCAAGAGCGCATCAATTTGAGTTATGAGGGGGTCGATGTCCTCCTCTCCTATCATCTCCCCCTTGGCTTTCGTCTTTACGGTGGCGGTGGGTATCTGTTTGATCGGGAACCATCTGATATGCAGCCGTGGATTGCCCAAGGCGGGTTGGAATTCAATAGCCCCGATGCGTGGTGGGATGGAGCTTTGAGGCCGGTTGCCGCGGTCGATATCCAAAGCCGGGAAGAAAGCGATTGGGACATGGACGTGTCGCTTAGAGCCGGTGTGCAATTTGAGAATCCGGAGTTTCTCAGCCGCAAGCTGAAGCTTTTGGTCGAATACTACAAGGGGCGATCGCCAAATGGTCAGTTTTATCTGCACGAGGAGGAGGAGTTTTTTGGTATCGGCCTCCACTTTTTTCTGTAATCAAAACCGCACCATTGCCCCAAGGGGGACCAGGTGTGACATGTCTCAAGGTTGAATGTAGCGTTTCTGTTGCATGCAACACATTGCTCGTCTGGGCGGTCAGCCTTTCTGTTCTACTGAAATCAGGTATCTATTTAAAATATTAGTCTAAAAGAGAACATCCGTTGCCTTGTGGTGGATAGGCACAAACCTTGCTTTAACTTAAAGAGAGAGCATTGCTCACCGCGTCATGGAAGGCGATGCTTATGCCGACTGATCAAGTCAGAAAAGGCAAACAGAGCATCTGTAAAAGGCAGAGCGATCGCATCGTGGGGAAAAGCATCAACGCATAAGTAAGATTTATCAACGGACACAAGATACGGAGTTTTCCTGTCTGCGTGCCGGTGGATAACAACAATCTACCAAACAGAGGTATTACTAATGAGAACCAGGACAAGTTGGGCAGTAAGTTTTTGTATGAGTCTGTTGTTTGCAGCGATGATCAGCAGCTGCGCTTCAACCGCTACTCGGGAAAGTACGGGGGAATTTATTGATGATAGCGCCATCACCGCAAACGTTAAAACAGCGATTTATGACCATCCGGATCTGAAGGTAGGCCAGATCAGCGTCGAGACCTACAAAGGGGTGGTGCAGCTGAGCGGCTTCGTCAATTCCCCAGCGGCCGTTACCAAGGCTGGGCAAATAGCCGCAGCGGCGAAGGGAGTCGTTTCCGTTAAAAACAGTCTGGTTTTAAAATAATCCGGGGCGGGTGTCTGGGTGCCTCGGCACGTCCGGACCTGCCTCGCCATCGCAATAAGGGAGAAAGCTATGTCACTTACTTCAATTATACTCATTGTCCTGATCCTCATGCTCGTGGGGGTTATCCCGTCCTGGCCCCATAGCCGCTCATGGGGCTATGCACCCAGCGGCGTCCTCGGGACCGTGTTGGTAGTCGTTGTTATTCTGTTCTTGATTGGAAAAATTTAGGAGCCGCCGGAAAATAACAAGACCATTTGCAACCATTTCCTTGCGGCTCCTTATGCCGTTTTAGGCATACTTTCGGCCATGTTGTTTTTTACAACGGTTTAACTATAAAAAAGGAGACTTCGCATGAAGCTGTCACATAAACGTTTGTTAGCCGTAATTTCTTTGGGTTTTGTTTTAATATTAACAGGTTGTCAACAGGAAGGAGCTGGCGAAAAAGCTGGGAAAAAGGTCGATCAGGCAATCGAAAAGATGGGTACGAAGATTGAACAAACCGGCGATACGATAGGTAGCAAAGTCGAAATCGTCACTGGGAAAATGGATGACATGGCAATTACCGCCAAGATAAAGGCAGAAATTTTCAACGACTCTTTGCTGCGGGGAATGCAGATTGAGGTGAGCACCGTGCGCGGCGTGGTGACGCTGAGCGGCGTTGTGAACTCGCAGATGGGTATCGACAGAGCATTGGAAATAGCCCGCGGTGTCGAGGATGTCAAAGCGGTGGAAACCAGCTTGATTGTTCAGGGTTAAGAGTGCCTTGTCCCGGTTTATGGGGCGACGACGAGGAACCGGTTGCGGGGCGCTTCTTGATATGGAGGCCGGGAATCATTGCCTTTTGTCAAAGCATCGGAGGCAATCAACCGTCAGTCGGTTTTTTAAGAGTATTCTACAATTTCTCAGGAGAGAAGAAATGATAAAAAGATCAATACAAAAAGTCATGTTTTTAGTCGTTCTATTGCTAGTCGGTACTTCCGGCATAGCTCGGGCGGAAACCCAATTAAAGGAATTAGGGCTGCATTCCTTCTATGGACCTGAGTTGAAGTCGAGCAATGCCTTCCGACAGATGATCAAAGAAACCTTGCCGAACCTCAAAATCGGATTTACCAAGGCCGGTGCCGCACATTTGTTTGATGATTTCGTTGCCCAAGCTGGGACGTCAAATGTTACGGCAGTTGAAGTTAATCCTGGTGAAAAATTGCAGTGGATGATCTTTCGCAAGGGAGAAACGGTCAAGGTTGTCAAGGACGTGGTTTGGGCCGGTAAAGTACCTTTTAGCGCCTTTCTGGTTCAGGTCGATCAGGCAGGAACCCGCTATGTCTTCGTCGTGCCGACTAGGTGTGGTAATGTGTCGCTGGCTTTTACCGGCCCGGTGCCTGTTGCCGTTGCCCCCGTGGAAAACGTACCCCCTTTTTGTATGGTCACCGTTACTCCGGTTAATGTTCAACCCGGTGGCTATGTGACTATCGATGCCTCAAAGTCGAGTGACCAGGATGGAGCCATAGCATTGGTGTCGATGCAGGTAGTCGATGGAAAAAACCAGGTTGTTATGGATAAGAAGATTGCTCAGCCACCATACGTGCAACAGATTACTATTGCCGATCCCGGAAATTATGCAGTTCGGGTGAGTGTAATCGACGATAAGGGCCGGGAATCGGTTTCTCCAGGATGCGCCGAAACAGTGGTAACAGTTGCACCGGCAATGGTCACCGCGACCGCCCTCTTTGGGAATTTTGTCGCTGATATAGGCTATATGTATCAGGCCGATCCGGCGCACTATCTCCTTATGCGTCTTGGTTATGACTATTATTTCACTGACAATTTTTCCCTTCTCGGGATGGTCGGTGGTGCTCCGGTCCTTGATGGCATTGACGACACCGATTCTTTGATGGTCGATCTTACCGCTCATTTGCACCATCAGCGCATGTCCTACGGTGCCGGTGTCGGTTTCTGGCGCTCCAGCATGGATGAACGCGCGGACTTTATTGTAAACGTCGCCTACCGCTTTTATGGCGAGCCTGATGCTTTTAACATCGCTGCCTTTGTTGAAGGAAGAGCAGCTTTCGATCAATTCGACGAACTGGCCGATTATGGCCGTATCGGTGCTGGACTCCGCTTCGAGTTCTAATGGCCAAAACACCGTGTCTTGGCTCCGTTCACCCCTTTTTTATCAGAAGGCCAGGAAACTACCTGTCGTGAGAAAAGGTCGTTGCAAAGCACCCTGGGCTGTGAATGAGGTGAAGATTCGGTGGTGGTTGTTGTTAAACACACCAAGACATAGGCATGGAGCGTTCGGTCTTGTTCGGTTGCAGATGATTGGCTGGCTGATTCGATCTTGATGGGAAAAAGGAATTACAAAAAGGAACACGTATATGGACGATGCAGCATCATTAGACCTGGTACCGGAAGAGTGTACCAACAGTATCCTTGATCTCAGCGGTGTGGAGATTGAACCGGATATCGCCGTTGGTTTATGGACCAAGATATTGAAACATAAGTGGCTGCTTTCGGAAAAACTGCACCGGGATGTCGGCTTGCGGACCGCCTGCATCGACTTTCTCGAAAACAAGGATCCGGTTACCGGTCAAAATGACAGCCACGAAAGGGGCAGTCTGCTCCGGGAGATGGGTGCCCAGGTTATCAACCGGGATATGTGGGATACCATCTCCGACTCGCAGCCCCCTAAACAATTGGTGCAACGGCGGATCATTCTGCCGCTGATTGAGGAGGATCTTTCGCGAAAGCATGGGGTCGTCCCGGCCAAGGCTATCCTTTTCTTCGGCCCACCCGGCACCGGGAAAACCCATTTTGCCAAGGCCATCGCCGGTGTCTTGTCATGGTGGTACATCGAGATTGTCCCGAGCATGCTGATGGTCGATGGCGTCGAAAGTATCGGCGCCAATCTGCGGGAGATTATGGAGAAGGCAAGCAGCCTTGATGAGGTTGTGCTGTTTATCGACGAGTTTGAAGAGATCGCCGGCAGTCGGGATATGGCCGATCGGATCGATAAGTCCATCACCAACGAGTTTCTAAAGCAGATACCGCTGCTGAAGAGCAAGCAAAATAAAATTCTTCTGGTATGTGCCACCAATTTTATCCGGCAACTGGATGCTGCAATGCTTCGTCCTGGGCGGTTTGACTGCATTATTCCGGTCGGGGGATTGGACACGGAGGGACGGACCACCATTCTTCAATACTATCTCACCAAGCTCAATACCGGTGATATCGATATTGCGAAAATTGTCAAAATGACCTCCGGCTTTACCCCTGCCGACATTCAGTATCTGTTCCAGCAGGTGGCGCATTTTGCCTTTCTGGAGGAATTGACCGGCAAAAAGAACTACCTGGTAACTGCCGAAACCTTCGCCGGCATTTTGCCAAAAGTCCTGCCATCGCTGAGCGATGCGGTGATTGAGGAGTTTGAAAAGGACAGTATCAACTATTCTCGGGTGTAGTGCCTTGCGGGGTTAAAACAAGAATAATAGTCTGCGAAAGGCACGTATTCCCCTTTATGGGGGTTTAGTGCTTATGGTGTAAATCGTTCCTTTGTGGCTGCTTCTTTTTAGCAACATTGAGAGATTGTTGAGGAGCCGTTAGGAAATAACGAGACCGTGTACATCCGTTTCCTTACGGCTCCTTATCCCGGTTATCGGGGTAGGAAATTAGCAGAAGGAGATAGCCACAAATGAGGTTCACCGTTCCGGAATTTCTCACATCGTTGCTGCCTGTATTTGGATTTCATTGGGGGAAAAGCCATACCAATGTGGGCAATGTAGAGGAACCCCCCTTACGTTCGGAGCTTTTCAACAGCGACCAGATGAAGCAGTACGGCAAGACCCTGGCCAATGCCCATGAGCTGAGCCGGCGCCGTCTGCCTGACCAGCTTCTTTCCCGATTGGCTGATAATGAGGTCGTGCTGATCGGTGTTTGCAACCTGCTGACCGAGGCGATCACCGCCAACCGCCTGATTGCCCCGGCCGGAGAATGGCTGCTTGACAACTTTTACCTGATCGAAGAGCAGATCCGCACCGCTAAGCGCCACCTGCCAAAAGGCTATAGCCGTGAGCTGCCGCGCCTGCAGAATGGACCGTCGGCCGGTCTGCCTCGGGTCTATGACATTGCCCTGGAAACCATCTCGCACAGCGATGGCCGGGTGGACCCGGAAAGCCTCGTCAATTTTGTTGCCGCTTACCAAACGGTTACCCCTCTGAAACTGGGCGAACTTTGGGCCATTCCCATCATGCTGCGCCTGGCCTTGATTGAAAATCTCCGGAGGATCACCGTCCGCGTCGCCATCGACAGAACCAATCGCAACTCCGCCGACTATTGGGCGGATCAGATGATTGATATCGTCGCCAAGGATCCAAATAACCTGATTCTGGTGATTTCCGACATGGCCCGGTCAAGCCCACCGATGGTCAGTTCTTTTGTTGCTGAGCTGACCCGCAAGTTGCAAGGACAGGGGCCGGCCTTGGCCCTGCCGCTAACCTGGATGGAGCAGCGACTCTCCGAGTCCAGTCTGACCATAGAACAGATGGTCCGCCTGGAGACCCAGCAGCAGGCCGCCGATCAGTTGTCGGTAAGCAACAGTATCGGCAGTTTGAGGTTTCTCGGCACCATGGACTGGCGCACCTTCGTCGAGTCGATGAGTGTTGTTGAGCAGATTCTTGCTGAAGATCCTGCCGATGTCTACGACCGGATGGACTTCATCACCCGTGACTGCTACCGGCATGTGGTTGAAAGAATTGCCAGGAATTGTTCCGGCTCCGAGGGCGCAGTAGCTCGGCAGGCGATCATATTGGCGGAAAAGGCGGCTGTTGAATGGGGTAGCGACGACCGGTCAGCCCATGTCGGTTTCTATCTGATCGACGAGGGCTTGGGCAAGCTGGAACGCCTCGCCAGTGTGCAGGTTTCCATGGCCCGGATGCTTGCCAGGGGCGTTCGCCGCCTGCCACTTCTGGTATATGGTGGGGCCATTGTCGTGCTGACGCTGGTCTTTGCCGGAGGTATGGCAGCCAAGGCGTATACTGATGGTCTGCAGTCCTGGCACCTCGTTGTGCTTGGTGTGCTTTTTCTTCTTGCCGCCAGTCAACTGGCGCAGGCCTTGATAAGCTGGCTGACTACTCTTTTTGCTGAACCCCGGCCCCTGCCGCGTATGGATTTTTCCAAAGGAATTCCCGCCGAACTCCGCACCCTGGTGGTGGTTCCGACGATGCTTGCCAGCACAAGCGGTATCGATAGCCTGATTGAAGCCCTGGAAGTCCGTTTTCTTGCCAATCGGGATACCCATCTCCACTTCGCCCTGCTCACCGATTATTGTGACGCCGATACGGCAAGCCTTGCTGAAGACGAACCATTACTCCAACTTGCCCGCCGGAAAATTGAGGGTCTCAACGAAAAATACCGGATTGTCGAAGGTGATATCTTTTTCCTCTTCCACCGCCCGCGCTGTTTCAATCCGGCCGACAAAAAATGGATGGGCTACGAGCGCAAACGCGGCAAATTGGCCGATCTGAATGGGCTGCTGCGCAGTACCCCAATGGATCGCTTTCAACTCGTCGTAGGCGACACCGCCGTCTTAACCGGGGTAAAGTATGTCATCACCCTTGATACCGACACGCTTTTGGCTCGGGATTCTGCCCGACAATTTGTCGGCGCCATGGCCCATCCGCTCAATCGGCCCCTTTATGATGAAAAGAAACAGCGGGTGGTTGCTGGTTACGGGATTCTCCAGCCGCGGGTGGCGGTCAGTCTTTCCGGCATCAGTCTGTCACCCTATGCCCGGCTCTATGGCAGTGACTCCGGGATCGATCCATATACCCGTGCTGTCTCCGATGTCTATCAGGATCTCTTTGGAGAAGGTTCGTTCATCGGTAAGGGCATCTACGAGGTAGATGCCTTCGAACGGGCACTGTCCGGGCGCTTTCCCGATAATCTCATCCTCAGCCATGATCTTCTCGAAGGCTGCTATGCCAGGGCAGGATTGCTCAGCGATGTCCAGTTATACGAAGAATATCCCTCGCGTTACAGTGCCGATGTCAACCGCCGCTGCCGCTGGATTCGCGGCGATTGGCAGATTGTTCGCTGGTTGTTGCCGGGGGTTCCGGGCCCAGGTGGCCAGCGGCTGAAAAATCCCCTGTCGCTGTTGTCCCGCTGGAAGATCTTCGACAACCTGCGGCGCAGCCTGACGGCGGCGGCCCTGACACTCCTCCTTGTCCTCGGCTGGACTGTCTTGCCCTCGCCGTGGTTTTGGACCTTGGCGGTGGTTGGGGTAATCCTTATCCCGTCGCTGCTGGCCTCGCTGCTCAGCGTCCTGCAAAAACCGACGGATGTGACCCTGCAGCAACATCTTTTCACCACCCTGCAATCGGCTGGAGAGCATTGCCTGACGGCAGTATTCACCATCGTCTGTCTGCCCTATGAGGCCTATTTCAGTCTTGATGCTGTGCTGCGGACGATCTGGCGGATGACCATTTCGCACCGGGGTTTGCTCGAATGGAACCCGTCGGGTGATGCCGATCGCCGAGATGACGGCAGCCTTGCCGCCGCCTGGCAGGCGATGTGGATCGCGCCGATCGTGGCCCTTGCGGTAGCCATCGGCCTCGTTTTGACTCGACCGTTCTCGTTGCTGATGGCCGGCCCGATCCTGGTTTTTTGGTTTGTCTCACCTGTTGTAACCTGGTGGTTGAGCAAGGCGGCTGTCCATCGCCCGGAAAGATTGACAGTTGATCAAAACCATTTCCTCCACCAGCTTTCCCGAAAGACCTGGGCCTTCTTTGAGACCTTTCTCGGTCCGGAAGATCATTGGCTGCCGCCGGATAATTTTCAGGAACATCCTGTTGGCGTCATTGCCCACCGTACCTCGCCGACCAATATGGGCCTGGCCTTGCTGGCCAATGTATCGGCCAATGATTTCGGCTATATCTCCGCCGGAAGACTGATCGAACGCACCGCCAACACCCTGGAAACCATGGACGGTCTGGAGCGGTATCACGGTCATTTTTATAACTGGTATGACACCCTGTCCCTGGCGCCCCTGTTGCCGCTGTATGTTTCGGCGGTGGACAGCGGCAATCTTGCCGGGCATCTCCTGGTTTTGCGGGCGGCCCTTTTGGGACTAGCCGACGAGCCCATTGTCGGCCGACGATTATTTCATGGGCTGGGCGTCACCTTGCAGGTTTTTACCGACCTGGCCCGGGACACCGTCCATGCCAAAGTTGCGACGGAACTTCAGGAAATTATAGGAAAAGCGCTGGCAACCCCACCGGCCACCCTGACGGATGTCCAGGAGTATCTGCGGCAATTGGCAGATTGCGAGGCGCGCATGGTTGGCCAAATCGAAGCAACTGATGATCAGCCCGGCAGTCAGCTGCACTGGTGGGCTGCGGCCTTCAGCCGGCAATGCGATGATGCCCTGGCCGAGTTGACACTTCTTGCTCCGTGGCTTGCGAGTATCACCGAGCCTTATTTCAAAGACGACCTTGCCGCTCTCAATGATATCCCGACACTTCGCCAGGTTCTGACAATTGCCGACAGGTTTCTGCCGGTACTTGCCCATCGCCAAAGCGTGGAAATATCCAGCGACGAAGAGCTGTGGCTGGGGAACCTGCAGACGCTCATCACCACAGCCAGTGGCAATGCCGCAAGCCGGATGCACGGTATCGAGCGATTGTCCCGACTGAGCAATAAACTTGCCCAAATGGAATACGGTTTCCTGTTCGATACCGCAAGCCGTCTCTTGGTCATCGGCTACAATGTCGGCGAGCGCAGGCAGGACGCAAGTTTTTATGATCTCCTGGCATCGGAAGCGAGATTTGCCGCCTTTGTGGCGATTGCCCAGGGGCAACTGCCACAGGAGAGTTGGTTTGCCCTGGGACGGCTGCTTACCACCACCGGTGGAGAGCCTATTCTTCTGTCGTGGAGCGGCTCGATGTTCGAATACCTGATGCCGCTTCTGGTCATGCCGACCTTCGATAACACCTTGCTGTACCAGACCTGCAAGGCAGCGGTTGCCAGTCAGATTGACTACGGCAAGAAACGCGGGGTGCCATGGGGTGTTTCGGAAAGCGGCTATAATGCCATCGATGTCCACCAAAACTACCAATACCGAGCCTTTGGTGTCCCCGGCCTGGGACTGAAACGGGGGCTTGCCGAAGATCTGGTCATCGCTCCCTACGCCACGGCGCTGGCCTTGATGGTCGCCCCCGAGAAGGCCTGTGTCAATCTGCAGCGTTTAGCGGCGGACGGCTTTGCCGGAAAATACGGTTTCTATGAAGCCATCGATTATACCCAGTCACGCCTGCCGCCAGGCCATTCCAAGGTGGTGGTGCGCTCCTATATGGCCCATCACCAGGGCATGAGCTTTCTTGCCTTAGCCTACCTGCTCCTTGATCGGCCGATGCAGAGACGTTTTACCGCCGAACCTCTGTTTCAGGCAACCATGCTGCTGTTGCAGGAACGTATCCCCAAGGCGACCGCCTTCTTTGCCCATACCACCGAGTTGTCCGAGCAGCAACTGGCGGTCAGCACGCAGGAGACTCCGATACGGGTCTTGACCGATCCCAACACGCCCTACCCGGAGGTGCAATTACTCTCCAATGGCCGGTATCATGTGATGATCACCGCCGCCGGTGGCGGCTACAGTCGCTGGAACGAGCTGGCCATCACCCGCTGGCGGGAAGACAGTACCTGCGATAACTGGGGAACCTTCTGCTATGTGCGCGATGTCACCAGCGACAGGTTCTGGTCAACAACCTATCAACCAGTGCGGCAGAGTTCCAAGCATTTTGAGGCGGTCTTTTCCGAGGGCCGGGCGGAATTTCGCTGCCGGCATGACGACCTTGATGCCTACACCGAGGTCGTCGTCTCCTCCGAGGATGATATCGAGCTGCGGCGGATCACCCTCACCAACCGCACCCGTCGTAAGCGTTTTGTCGAGGTAACCAGCTATGCCGAGGTGGTCTTGGCCCCGGCCATCGCCGATACCCTGCATCCGGCCTTCAGCAATCTCTTTGTGCAGACTGAGATAGTTAATGACCAGCGGGCCATCCTTTGTACACGGCGGCCGCGTTCCGAGAACGAGCAGTCGCCGTGGATGCTCCACCAGATGGCCCTGCATGGCGGCAAGACCGGGGAGGTAAGCTACGAAACCGATCGCCTGCAGTTTATCGGCCGCGGCAACACAGTGGCAAACCCGCGGGCCATGCAGCCCTCGGTCGATTCTCCGGGGGCGCTTTCCGGCAGTCAGGGTTCGGTTCTTGATCCGATTGTCGCTATCCGTTATCGGATGAGTCTGGAACCGGGGGAATCGGTGACGATCCATATGGTTACCGGCATTGCCGCCACCCGTGATGCCGCCGTCAGCCTGGTCGAAAAATACCAGGACCGCCACCTTGCTGACCGGGTCTTCGACTTGGCCTGGACCCACGGTCAGGTACTCCTCCGGCAGATTAACGCCACCGAGGCCGATGCCCAACTGTATGGGCGTTTGGCAAGCAATGTGATCTATGCCAATCCCGCTTTGCGCGCCGATGCGAGTATCCTTAAAAAGAACAGTCGCGGCCAATCCGGCCTCTGGGGATATGCCATTTCCGGTGATGTGCCGATTGTTCTGTTGCAGATTGCCGATATGGCCAATATCGATCTGGTGCGGCAACTGGTGCAGGCCCATGCTTACTGGCGCTTGAAGGGTCTGGCGGTGGATCTGGTGATCTGGAACGAGGATCATGCCGGATACCGGCAGCTTCTCCATGATCAAATTGTCGGTCTTATCGCCGCCGGCATTGAGGCGAACGTCACCGACCGACCGGGTGGCATCTTTGTCCGGCCGGCCGATCAGATAGCCGAAGAGGACCGTATTTTGTTCCAGGCGGTGGCCCGGGTTATTGTCAGCGATAGTCAAGGAACCCTTGCCGACCAGATCAATGGCCGCAGTTTCGCGGGTGTTGCCATTCCCCAACTGGTGCCCAGCCGAACCCTCCGGCCTGAACCATTGGCTATTGCTCCCCAGCCGCGACCTGATCTGCTCTTTTTCAACGGACTCGGTGGCTTTACACCGGACGGCAGAGAATATGTCGTTACCACCGCCAAAGGGCAGAAAACGCCGGCCCCCTGGGTGAATGTCCTGGCAAATCCGGTTTTTGGCACAGTGGTTTCGGAAAGCGGCTCTTCCTACACCTGGACCGAAAACGCCCATGAGTTTCGGCTTACACCCTGGGCTAACGATCCAGTCAGCGACGGCAGCGGCGAGGCCTTTTACCTGCGCGATGAGGAGCGGGGCCATTTCTGGTCACCGACACCCTTGCCGGCAGGTGGAACCACGCCCTACGTTACCCGTCATGGTTTCGGCTACAGTGTCTTCGAACATACGGAGCGCGGTATTCGTACTGAGCTGTGGGTGTATGTGGCCCTCGATGCGGCAATCAAGTTTGCGGTCCTGAAAGTCATCAACGAGTCGGGGCGGTCGCGGAAGCTGTCTGCTACCGGCTTTGTCGAATGGGTGCTTGGTGATCTGCGGTCGAAATCGCTGATGCATGTAATTACCGCAATCGATGCCAAGAGCGGCGCGCTCTTGGCCCGCAACTCCTATAATACCGAGTTTAACGGCCGGACGGCCTTCTTTGATGTTGACGAAAGAAGCTGCAGTGTCACCGGCGACCGCACCGAATTCATCGGCCGCAACGGATCGTTGGCAAGGCCTGCGGCAATGACCCGCACCCGCCTTTCCGGCAGAGTTGGCGCAGGCTTTGACCCGTGCGCTGCGATCCGGGTGAACTTTGACCTGGCTGTCGAGCAGGAACGGGAGATTATCTTCAAGCTGGGCGTTGGCCGAGACCGGGACGATGCCGAAAGCCTAGTGGGTCGTTTTCGTGGGGCGACCGCTGCGCGCAGCGCCCTTGATGCGGTCTGGCAACACTGGAGTCATACCCTCGGCGCCGTCAATGTGCAAACGCCCGATTCGGCGCTGAATGTGCTGGCCAACGGCTGGCTGCTCTACCAGACGCTTGCCTGTAGGCTTTGGGCGCGCAGTGCGACCTACCAATCCGGCGGGGCCTTTGGCTTCCGTGATCAGTTGCAGGATGTCATGGCGCTGATCTACGCCCGGCCGCACCTGGTGCGCGAACACCTGCTGCTGGCGGCATCCCGGCAATTCGAAGAAGGGGATGTGCAGCATTGGTGGCATCCGCCCTTTGGCCGGGGGGTGCGAACCCACTGCTCCGACGACTATCTCTGGCTGCCCTTGGCAACCTGCCGCTATGTCACTGCCACTGGCGACAGAGGGGTGTTGGATGAGCCCTTATATTTTCTTCAGGGGCGCCCGGTAAATCCCGACGAGGATTCGTATTACGATCTACCGATCCGTTCCGAAGAAGTGGCGAGTCTCTACGACCACTGCGTGCGCGCCATTCTGAACGGCCTCACCTTTGGCGTCCACGGCCTGCCGCTCATTGGCTCCTGCGATTGGAACGACGGGATGAATCTGGTCGGTGAACATGGCAGGGGTGAAAGTGTCTGGCTGGGCTTCTTCCTCTATGAGGTGCTCCTCCGTTTTGCCGAGGTTGCGGCCGAGCGCGGCGATACCGTCTTCGTCGAAAGATGCCAAACGGAAGCAGCGACACTGCGCCGAAACATTGAAAAGCATGGCTGGGATGGAGAATGGTACCGCCGGGCCTATTTCGATGACGGCACGCCGCTTGGTTCGTCGGAGAGCCCAGAGTGTCGGATCGATTCGATTGCCCAGAGTTGGTCTGTGCTGTCCGGTGCCGGTGATCCCCAGCGGTCGCAGATCGCCATGGAGGCAGTCGATGCCCACCTGGTGCGTCGTGAACACGGGCTGATCCAGCTGCTTGATCCTCCCTTTGACAAGTCGGCGCTTAATCCCGGCTATATCAAGGGGTATGTTCCCGGGGTTCGGGAAAATGGCGGACAATACACCCATGCGGCGATCTGGACGGCCATGGCTTTTGCCCACCAGGGAGACAATCGACGGGCCTGGGAGCTCTTCTCCATGATCAACCCGGTCAATCACAGCAGGACAGCCGCCGAGGCTGCTGTGTACAAAGTTGAACCCTATGTCGTTGCCGCCGATGTCTATGCGGTTGCTCCGCATACCGGATGCGGTGGCTGGACATGGTATACCGGCTCAGCCGCCTGGATGTACCGGCTGATTGTCGAGTCGCTGCTCGGGCTTCGGCTTGAAGTCGATACATTGCATTTCACCCCGTGTCTGCCGGATGATTGGCAGGGGTTTACCATGCACTATCGCTACCGCGATACAGTCTATCATATCAATATTCTAAAAAAAGATGAGAGCATGCAAGATGCCAGGGTGAGCGTCGATGGCATTGTCCAGAGGGAGAAAACCATCCGTCTCGTTGACGATCACAAGGAACACCAAGTAGAGGTGCGGCTCGCCGGTAACGGGCAATAAGCACATTACAAAGGCGTAACAACGACCGGCCAATAGCACAGGACCTCCCAGGAGGTTGAACAGCGGGAGAAAACGGAGAATGTCTCAGCACTATCCAATTATCGAAGATGCCTTGGCTGGGTTCTCTTCGCTCCGCGGTTTTATCTTGATACTTCGGGGTCTTGTCTTAATCGTATGCCTGTTTATTCCCTGGGTTACATGTGCTGCAACCCTCGAGCCGATCTCCGCCGAGCAGGTCCTGGCGGAGATCAATCTGGCCCGCACCAACCCCGTCAAATATGCCGAATTTCTCCGCGAACTTCGCCGGCAGTTCCAGGGGGATTCCTATTATATTCCAGGATACAGCGTAGCCATCCGAACCATCGAGGGGCCTGCTGCGGTTGATGAGGCGATCGATTTTCTCACCCGTCAAAAGCCACTTCCACCGCTTATATGGTCAGCAAAACTTGCAGCTGTCGCGGCAGAGCTGGCCCAAGAGCAGAGTAAATCCGGCGCTGTCGGCCATGAGGGCGGGAGTAGCGGCGGACTTTTAAAGAGAATCAAACGAAGCGGAATCAGAGAAAAAAGGATTGGTGAAAACGTCGCCTATGGGGCTATCACTCCACGGGGAATAGTCATTGATCTGCTTATCGACGATGGGGTGCCGGGTCGTGGGCACCGGAAAAACCAGTTCGATCGGAATTTTGCCAAGGCCGGAGTTTCCTGTGGTATTCATCCCCGCTACCAGACCATGTGTGTTATCGATTTTGCGGGAGCGTTCAAGGAATGAGGGGGCGTTGGCGAAAGCATTTAGTCAACAAATGGGCGAGGTTACATCATAAATCGAAGGAGTTTTTAACTGAGAACGGAGAGCACACTTCCCCGCCAAGTTTCCAGAATTAATTACCATAGCCATGGGGAGGTGGCACCTTTTGGCCATCTGGAGCCGTTTCGAAGATCTTGCTCAGCAACGGTTCGTGAAGATCGTCGCGATACACCAACATTTCCAGCCAATCAGCTTAAATCAGGTGGAAATGGCGTTCTGAGTTTTTACAGGTCCATCAAGATTAATAATAACTCTGAATCAAATACAAATGTAAGCGTAACTACTGAGAATAACGAGTTTAAAAATCCATACGTTGGATGTCTTTTGCTTAGCGTCTGCGGGTCGCATTCCTCAGATCACAGACTGTTACCGGATCGTGAAGATTATGGTAAAACAGGTTAATTTTTTCACTGGTGCCGTTAGACAGGATGGATTTACAAATCAATCCGAATCATGGGCTTAATATCGTCGCTCCCAAACCGTTTGGTGTAAACGGCACGAGGCATGAATTCGCAAAGCAAGAAAAGGTGACAGAACATGCAAGAATTTCAAGGCAAGGTTGCGGTGATTACCGGCGCAGCGAGCGGCATAGGGCGTGGGATTGCGGAGAAATGTGGCAATGAGGGAATGAAAGTAGTCCTCGCCGACATTAACGAAGATGCTCTCACCAAGGCAGAAGCTGAACTGAGCGCCTTGGGCGGAACGGTGATTGCTGTGAAGACAGATGTTTCGAAAAGGTGTGACGTTGAACTGCTTGCTGACCGGGCGATTACTGCATTTGGCCAGGTGCATTTGCTCTTCAATAACGCCGGCGTTACTGCGGGAGGTGTGCCATGGGAGGCCACCTGGAATGATTGGGAATGGGTGATCGGCGTAAACCTATGGAGTGTAATTCATGGGATCAAGGTGTTTACGCCGCTGATGCTTGCACAGAATACCGAAAGTCACATCATCAATACCTCATCTTTGGCCGGGCTCATTGTCGGTTCGGGTTCCGCTCCGTATGCAGCGACGAAGCATGCAGTGGTAGCCCTCTCTGAGAGCCTGTGCCTGTCGCTCCAAGAACAAAACTCGCTGGTCAAAGTCTCGGTTCTCTGTCCAGGGCTGGTTAGGACAAATATCGTCGACGCGGAGCGGAACAGGCCTGAGGATTTGTGTGATGAACCGGTAATGAGGACCCCTGAAATGCTGGCTCGCCAGGCCGCATTCAAGGCTGCAATCGAGGCAAGCATGTCACCTCGCCAAGTCGCGGATATCGTGTTCGATGCAATCAGGGCAGAGCAGTTCTATATTCTTCCCCACCCCGAATATGCCGAAGTCATCCAACTCAGAACGGATAAACTGCTCCGCCTGGAGAATCCGGTAAGTCCTTATGCGGCGATTGCGAGACTTATGAAACCTATCAACACATAACCTGCGTTCAACCTGAACCGCTGCGGTTTTCAGATTAGACGACTTCGGAGGTGTGGCAGCACCGTCAGCCCAAGTCGCAACTACTAGAGCTCAAGTGTTGATATGTTTACGAAACGTTTGTTTGCGGTGCGCTGCACATTTTAACCAGCAAGACCCATTCAGGACTTGCTATGCCTTGCTGGCTCTGAACCACTTGCCTAGGCCTTAAGGTATTTATCGAGGAAGGTCAGAGTCATACGGAGGGTCCCGGCCGCCGTAGCATCATTCTTGTCGGCCTTGAAGCCGAATGCGTCCTCGATAAGCACCAACAGTTCCACCATGGCCAGGGAGTCCAGACCCAAGTCCTTGCGCAGATCTGCGTCCAAGGTGATCATGTCCTCCTTGATCCTGCCCATGCTCACCTTCACGATCAATGCCTTTACTTTTTCTTCCCTCGTCATTCCTGTCTCCTTTAAGATTGTATGTTTGTCCTTCACGGGTTGCTTGTTTGCATCGCCGAACCCCATCGTAATAAAACTGATCCCCAACAAACTCCGGCACCGAATCCGGTCATCACCAGCCGGTCCCTTGGCTTGATCCGCCCCTGGACCACGGCTTGGTGCAGGGCAATGGGCAGGGCGGCGGCAGAGGTGTTGCCCCAGTCCTCCATGGCCATCACGAAGCGATCCAAGGGCAGTTCCAGACGCCTGGCCGCAGCCTCGATGATCCGCCGGTTGGCCTGATGGGGAATGAACAGGTCAATATCCTCCACGCCCAGTCCGGCCTTGCGGATGACCCGCAGAGCCGAGTCCCCGAGGACCCGCATGGCGAACATGAAGATACGCCCTCCGTCCATGCGGACCAATTGCTGCTCCAGCTCCAGGGTTTGCGGTGTGGAGGGCAGACGGCTCCCGCCGGCCTCAACGATCAGGGCGTCGTATTCCTCGCCGTTGGAGCCAGCCTCGCCGGCCAAAAGCCCGTATCCATCTGGTACCGGTCCGATCACCACCGCCCCGGCACCGTCGCCAAACAACAGCAGGCTGTCCAGGTCCGTAGGTTTGATGGAACGCGACAGCACCTCGGAGCCCACCAGCAGTACCTTGGGGGCTAGTCCATTGCTGACAAGGGAACACCCAGCCATAAGACCGTAGACGAACCCAGCGCAGTTGGCCCTGAGGTCGAAGCAGCCGGCGGCCGGAATCCCAAGCCCATTCTGGACCAGGACCGCCGTGGACGGTGTGGGATAGTCCCCGGTGCTGGTGGCCACGATCACCATCCCGATTTCCTCAGGGGTCGTGCCCGAATTCTCCATGGCCTGCCGGGCAGCAGCTATGGCCAGGTCTGAACAGGCCTGTTCCGGCGCGGCGATGCGGCGCTTCCGGATGCCGGAAAGGGTGTAGAGTTCCTCCGGGGCCATGCCGAAACGCTCGGCCAGATCCTCGTTGGTCAGCTCCCCTTCGGGCAGATTGATTCCGGTCCCTAAAATACCCGCCTGCATACCTTACCTCGCTTGCCCGCGCTTGGCCGCTTCCCGGTCATCACGGATGAACCCCAGCAGGGCACGGGCTTCCTGTGAGTAGAGTTTGATACCTTCGTAGTCCGGCTCTTTCCCCAAAACCTGCTGAAGCATTATCCCGTCTGCTCCGAACCAGCGGGGGAACAGCCCCCCAAGGAAAAACCCGCGTTGCCACATTGCCTCAACAGCCGCACTCATGCAAGGGGTGGCGGTGGAGAGGATCACCTGGAGGCTCACTACCTGCCGTTGGCGTGCCTCGGCCAGCAGTTTGTCCAGCCAGGCCTCCCAGTCGCCCCCAATCTCGCTGACTGACAGCTTCCAGGTGCGAGCGGAATCGTAATAGTTGCTGGTGGTTGCCGTGGCTCCGCCCTCTGGCAGGGGCAGGCTTGAGGGCAGAAATTCTCTGGGATGCAGCGGTTGGGCAAGACGACGGAGTAGGTCGGCATACCGATTCGGCAGGTAGACCGGTTCCGGCTGGTCGGTCTGTTCATAGAACTGCAGTACGCAGGCAACCCGGTCGGTGTTCGGCCGGTGCTCGGTGAAACTGGCCCCGTCCAGCTGGTCCAGCTCGATGGCGCAGTCGTGTAAGCCGAGCTTGGCGCATCCAACCTGGGTAAAATAGTGGTGGCAGACAGATTCGCTGTAGTACCCTTCGGCCGGAGGCCCGGGCAACCTGCCGGGTTGTTTGAAGTACTCCATGAGGGACCATCCCAGCTGGTCGTCTCCGCGTCCCGGGATCAGCACCAGGTTGCCCCCTTCCCAAAGCAGGGGGTTGGGAGCGTTTCTATAGACGGAGGCATAACCGATGGCCTCCTGGCCCTGGTCAAAGGCCAAGGCCGCACACAGACGCCCGCCCTCAATCTCGGCCATGAGCAAGTCGGCGTGATAGACGTAGCGCATGGGAAAGGACTCGCCGTAGATTGCCCGGAACACCTTGGCCGCCTCCGATGCCGTGTCCGCAGTTACCGTGACGATGGTGTACGGTGAATCCGTCTGGTCCATTTTCGCGCCTCCTGTCCGTCAGCAAGATGTTGTCGGATTGCGCCAACGCAGCAGGCACGATCCCCAACTGAGCCCCGCACCGAAACCGGCCAGGAGGATCAGACCTCCCGGGAGTATTCTTCCCCGCTCCACTGCGTGATGCAGGGCGATGGGGATGGATGCGGCCGAGGTGTTGCCGCACTCCTCCAGGTCCAGGAACACTTTTGCCATGGGAAAGTTGAACCTGCCAACCGCAGCTTCCACGATGCGCCGATTGGCTTGGTGCGGGATCAGCAGGTCGATGTCGGCCGTGGTCAGGCCGGTGCGGTCCAGCACGCGCTCGACCGAATCCCCGATCACCCGCATCGCGAATTTGAAGACTTGGTGGCCATCCATATGCACAAAAGGACCGGGCTTGACCGTGCTCCCGGCGGGGACTGGTCGGCTGCCCTCCGCCCCGGGCAGCCAAACTGCCTCGAACCCGGAACCGTCGCAGCCCATGTCGCTGGCCAGCAGACCGCACCCGTCGGCCACCTGACCCACCACCACGGCCCCGGCGCCGTCGCCGAACAGGATTGCGGTTGCCGTATCGGCTGGGTCAACTATTCGGGAGAGCTTTTCCGCGCCTATTACCAGTGCCTTGGCGCAGAATCCGGAGGACACCAGATGGCAGGCCGTCGCAAGGGCGTAGACAAAGCCGGAGCAGCCCGCGGAGAGGTCGAAGCACATGGCCTGGGGAATGTGCAAGGCCTGCTGGATCAGGGCGGCCGTGGCCGGGCTGCTGGCATCGGGGGTGGAACTGGCCATGATGAGCAAGCCGATTTCCTCGGCAGCGGTTCCGGCCTGTTCCAAGGCCTGCCGCCCCGCTTCCACGGCCATTCCCGAAGACAACATCCCGTTCGGGGCAATGCGCCGGACGGCTATCCCGGTCTGCTGGAAAATCCATTCCGGGGTCACCCCCAGCCGCCTGGAGAGTTCCTCGTTGGTTAAGGCCCCCTCCGGCAGGTATGCGCCTGTGCCAAGTATTCCGACTGCCGTAAACATATTGTCCCCTTGGAAATCTGAGCAACCGTCTCAGAGAAGGTGAGGGTGAGGGATGATAAGTCATCGCTTTCTTCGTGCTTCCCAAAAAACCCTTTCCAACGAAGGACTCTCTGAATTGATACGTTGGTACTACCCTTTCAAAAAAGGTTTTGCAATATTTTTGAGTCTAAAGGAAATGCTCGGTAGAAACAAGGCAGACCAAGACTTTTTCCATCGACAACAGGGCGTTGACAAACAGTTTTTTGGAGGTGTTGGTCGACCACGTTTCTGCAGATATAGATTTGCCTTGGCAATCCTTGGTGTGAAAGCGTGCCTCGAAATTTGGGACTATTCCTGATTGTGATCGAGCACCGGCTTGAATAGCCTGGACGACAAGGCCAAAATTGTCCATGGATAAAGACTGAGCTTTTTCCACATATTCCTGATCGATAACCTTCATCCACTTCACCCTTCCAAGTACTCGTTTGCCGGATGAACTAGAAATTTGTCGGCGCAAAAATTTTACACTACAATTCACCGATAGGGTATTCTGTTTGAATCCTATTTTAGGAGAAGAGTGGGTAGCTGACGATTTTGTTATATTTCGAGCAGCTTTTCGAGCCTTTATTTATCTGGTTTTCCTCAGCTATTTGCAAGAAAGCAGGGATGCGAAAGGAAGAATGCTATGACCTCAAAGAAGGAAAAATTCCCAAAGCATATAGATAGCAGTTCACCCTCAACCTCCGAGAATGACAAGATATCAACAGAGCAATATCCCACGGGTGAATACCTTCCTTTTTTCACCATATTTGAAAATATTGCAGAGGGAGTTGCTTGCTGCAGGATCATCTTAGATAACAACGATAAACCTGTCGATTTTAAATATCTTTATGTGAACGCCGCTTTTAAACGATTACCTGGTTTGACCGAATTATTTGGCAAGAGATCTGCTGAAGTAATCCCTGGGATTGAAGAAGCACCTTCTCGGTTCTTTGAAGCCTGTAACCGTGTAGCGCTTTCAGGCGGGGCGGAGAAATTTAAATTTGAATGTAAGCCTTCTGAGACAATTTTTTCGGTCTCCGTTTTCAGTGATAAAAAAAGATATTTCACAGCCGTCTTTGAGGATATCACCGCCAGCCGTCATTTGGCAAAAGACCTGAATATTATTAAAGATAAACGTCACCAAAAACACGTAGAGCAGGATGTGCTGGAAAGCGAAGAGCGATATCGCCTGCTCTTTGATTCCTCCCTTGATGCAATTCTTCTCACCGCCCCGGATGGCAGTATTTATGGTGCAAATCCGTCCACCTGTCGCATGTTTCAGCGATCGGAAGAAGAAATTAAACAGATCGGCAGAAGTGGACTTGTGGACACATCCGACCCCCGATTAGCACGGGCCCTTGCAGAACGTCAGCAAACGGGGAACTTTGCCGGTGAACTCGTATGTATTCGCAAAGATGGTACAAAATTCCCAGGAGAGGTATTCACCTCTGTTTTCAAAGATAGAAAGGGCAACGCTCGAACCAGTATGATTATTCGCGACATAACGAAGCGCAAGCTCGTGGAAGAAGAGGTTCGGTTAAGCGAAGAAACTCTGAGAAAGGCGCAGCGTGTTGGGAAGATGAGTAGCTGGCGATACATTCCCGCCGGAATATCCGGAGACTGGACGAAAGAAAAATTTCTTTTTTTAAAGCAGGAAGGAGCACCTTCCTACGAAAGGTACGCTGATATCTTTTGCTCTGTCCATCCCGATGACAGTCAAATGCTCTACAAAGCCATGGAAAAGGCAATATTCCAAGGGATAGACTTTGAATTGCAATTGCGTATCATCCGGCCCACCGGAGGTATTGGCTACATCCATACGGTGTGTGATGTGAGTAAGGATGAGCAGGGCAATGCGACAGAGTTGATAGGAACAACCCAGGATATAAGTGCAATAAAAACCATCCAACAAAAACTTGAAAACGCGGAAGAGAGATACCGGACGGTTGTTGAGGACCAAACGGAACTTATCTCCCGCTTTTCCAGTGAGGGATTTTTAAATTATGCAAATCCGGCATATTGTAAGTTTTTTAACATTAAGTTTGAAGAATTAAGTGGCAGGAGATGGCAGCCGGTTGCCTTTGAAGATGACCGCCAGATGATCGAGCAACAAATCTTGCACCTCACACCGGCCAATCCGGTTGTAACTGTTGAAAACAGGGTTTACAAGGGGGATGGCAGTATACGCTGGATTCAGTTTATTAACCGGGGAATATTCAATAAAGCTGATAAATTGGTTGAAATACAATCGGTGGGGCGCGATATATCGGATCTCAAGGAAATTCAATTGTCGCTTCAGCAAAAGGACCAGGAGCTGTCCGAGAAAAACAGGAAACTTGAGAAACTTAATATCGCACTTGAAGTTGTTATTGAACAGAAAAACGAACAGTTAGATAGTCTTCGATCGGACATAGTCAAACAGTATTCAAGTTTTGTCAAACCGCACCTTGAAGAGTTAAAAGACATCTCGGAAAATTGGCGGGGAAATCAATATCTGAAACTGATTGAGCAAGGGATGCAGCATATCCTCACTCCTTTTGCGCAGCACATAATGTCTCTCAACAACCAACTCTCACCGATGGAAATACAGGTCGCGACTCTCATAACCAGAGGAGAAACTATTAACGGAGTTGCAAAAGAACTGAAAATATCAGCACATACAGTTAAATACCACCGCAAAAATATTCGATTCAAGTTGGGGATCAAGAATAAGAAAATCAATCTCCGGTCCTATCTCCTTCGAGACGATACCCGATAAAGTGGGGGGACAGCCCCCCCACTTTACTCCCCATATTTCCCTTCTTTCTTTTCCGCCCATACAGCATAGAGTTGAATTGTAATTCTACGAAAAATACAGGGAGCTCAGCCCAAGCGTAATATCGTAAAAAGTTGCCACAGTGATAGCCGATTGTTGCCTTAAGAAAAGGAACCACTTTTATGGATGGGAAAATACTGATTGTTGATGATGAACCGGCGCTAAGAAAGCTTTTAGTCAGATTTCTGACAGACGCAGGCTATGAGTGTTACACCGCGGAAGATGCAGTGCTGGCTAAAGAAATCCTCAGCGCAAATGTTTTCGATCTCCTTCTCTGTGATTTGAAACTACCGGGGGAATCAGGTTTAGACCTTCTCCGATACACGAAGAAGCACTACCCGCATATAGGAAGGGTTATGATCACTGGCACGAGTTCCCCAGAAATTGCCAGTGAAATCATGTCAGTTGGAGTTTATGGATACATTATCAAGCCGGCAACCCAAAATGTAGTTCTGATAACAGTAGAGAATGCCTTACGTCATTTGCGTCTCGATCTTCATCTGCAAGCCTGTAAAGTCGAACTAGAAAAAAACTCTTTGCTTCGCACGGAGAAACTCACGGCCATCATGAACAATCTCAACGTGGGCGTGGTGATGTTCGATTTGAATATGAAGATACTGGAAATAAATAAGCAAATGCGGCACTGGTTCCCGGACCTCTCCTTGGAAACCACAATCCCCTATTATAATGCCCTAATAAATCCATCATATGAAGATGTCTGCCATGTTTGTCCCATAACAGAAACCTTTCAAAAAGCCAGCACCTGTGAAGTGACAATAAATCTCATCACAGCCAAGGGAGAAAGGGAGTTCAGGATCGTGACGTCTCCAATCATCGATAAATCCGGCAGTGTATATGCGAGAATTAGCTTATACGAAGACGTTACAGAAAAAATGCTTCTCGAAAGGGATTTAACCCAGGCCCAGAAATTTGAGGCAGTTGGTCAATTAGCCGCAGGAATCGCTCACGAGATCAACACTCCCATTCAATATATTGGTGATAATATAAGCTTTTTGAGAGATTCATTTGATGGGATATTCGGGGTTTTGAATACATACAACCACCTCTGGCAGAACTTGAAAGAGAGAAATTCCATCCCAACGGCAATGGATCGCCAACTGACCGAAGAGATAGAAAATGCCGATATTGGGTTTCTTTGGGAAGAAATACCCAAAACGGTCAGTCAAACCCTTGAGGGAGTTCAGCGAGTTGAAAAGATTGTCCGGGCCATGAAGGAGTTTTCACATCCGGGCAGCGACGAGAAAACGGCAGTGGATATCAATAAAACTTTGGAGAGTGCGATCACGGTTTGTAGAAATGAGTGGAAGTATGTCGCAGAGATGGAAACGAATTTTGCGCTGAATATGCCATTGATACCGTGCTTTGCCGGTGAGATCAGCCAGGTCTTCTTGAATATCCTTGTAAATGGCGCCCATGCCATAGCCGAGCACACACAGGGGGATAGTAAAGGAAAAGGTAAAATTACCATTCGAACGATTCGAATGGATAATAGTGTGCAGATACGAATCAGCGATACGGGTGGAGGTATTCCGAAGGAAATTCAAGGCCGGGTCTTCGATCAGTTTTTTACAACCAAAGCGAAGGGGAAAGGAACAGGACAGGGTTTAGCAATCGCCCGTAGGGTAATAGTCGATAAGCATAAAGGTGCGCTGTATTTTGAAACAGAAATCGGTCAAGGCACAACATTTATCATTGATCTCCCATACCAGTGAAATAACAACCGCCGCAATGCGCGTCTTTCCCAAGGCGCCGACCGGTAGGGCGCTAATGGAATCATAGAGACACCGGTCACAACAATTCGATTACCTGCCTCTAGTTTTTAAGAGGTTTTGTGTGTTTTCCGGAAGTTTAAATAGAAGTTGAAAAGATCCGATACTTCAACAAGAGCATTTGGTAATCGGCGCAACGATTTATCGATTTCATAGGGAGAGGCAACGATGACCGAGAAGGTGCTTTTCGTCGATGATGAAGAAAATATCCTGCATTCAATAAAACGGGACCTTCGAAAACGATTCGAAATTCACACTGCTGTTAGTGGTGCAGAAGCTCTCGAGATTATGAGAAAAGATGGGCCATTTGCGGTCGTTGTGTCGGATATGCGGATGCCGGTTATGGATGGAATTCAGCTCCTTAGTACAGTCAAAGACCAGTATCCCGAAACAGTGCGACTGATGCTCACAGGCAATGCCGACCAGGAAACCGCCATCGAAGCTGTCAATAAAGGACAAATTTTTCGTTTCTTGAACAAACCCTGTCCAACCTCCTCCTTGGTTATGGCTATCGCCTTGGCCCAACGCCAGTATAGGTTAATAACTGCGGAAAAAGAACTCCTCGACAAGACGCTCAAGGGGAGTATCACGGTACTTTCCGAAGTGCTCAGTCTCGCAAGTCCAACGGCTTTCAGCAGTGGTTTGCGGGTGAAAACCGTGGTCGGCGAAATTGTCCAAAAAATGCAATTGTACAATATCTGGCAATATGAGATTGCTGCCCTGATGTCACGGATAGGTTGTATTACCTTACCTCCGAATACACTTGCCAAGTTGTATTCGGGGCAGGAACTAGATGCAGAAGAAGAAGCAATGTACCGGGAACATCCTGTGATCGGCGCCAAACTTTTGGAAAAAATTCCCCGACTCGAAACGGTTGCGGCAATCATTGCCCATCAGCTTCAACCTTATGAATCCTTTGCTGAATGCCATGAGATGAAGGAAGAGGTTGCCTTGGGAGCGCAGATTTTGAAGGTTGCAACTGACTTTGAATCTTTGCTGCATCGTGGTTTGAAACGTTCTGAAGCGCTTAAGTATCTCCACAATGAGCCCGCTCAATATAATCCGGAAATACTTAGAATACTTGATGAAATTAAAATTGCTCCAGAAAGCGAAAAAATTGTCGCCCTTGAAATCCGTGATATGGCGGCAGGGATGTTTGTTGAACAGGATATTATGGCATTAAGTGGTGTTGTTATTGCATCAAAGGGTCAGGAGGTGACGTGGTCGCTAATCCGGGGGCTGAAAAATTTTTCTCAGCAAGTGGGTGTTAAGGAACCGATTTTAGTGAGGATCAAACAATAATATTGGTGTTTTAGGGTTACCAGCTTGATACTTCTTTAATCGCATAGGGTGCTAAGGTCGCAATGGCAAAGAAATCAATACTATTCGTCGATGATGAGCTCAATATCCTTGAAGGCCTCCGTCGGATGCTGAGAGCTCTGCGCAATGAATACGATATGCATTTTGCAAATGGAAGCAGTGAGGCCCTGCAGATTATGGAAGGGGGGAGGTTCGATGTAATTGTCTCTGACATGCGTATGCCTGGTATGGATGGTGCGGAGTTGTTGGAAATCATTAAAGATAAATACCCACACACCATACGCATCATGCTGACCGGACAAGCTGACGAGCTTTCTATTCTCCGAACTGTTGGGGTTGTTCATCAGTTTTTGGCTAAACCCTGCGATCCTGAGAAGCTTAAAATGATCCTTCTGCAAACCAGTTCCCTGCAGGACATGTTGTCGGATGGTCGATTGAAAGATCTCATCTCGCAATTAGGCGCATTGCCCAGTTTGCCATCAACCTATGCCCGATTGCAGAAAGCTCTTGCCACTCCTGATGTTGCAATTAGTGAACTAGGTAATATTATCGCGCAGGACATAGCTATGACGGCTAAAGTTCTCCAGCTTGTTAATTCCTCGTTTTTTGGAGTTTATTCAAGGGTCGACAATCCTGGTCGTGCAGTCGCCCTGCTTGGTATTGACACCATCAAAGTGCTCGTCCTTGGCCTGGAGCTTTTTTCCAAAATCAAAATCTCAGATGAAATCTTCCCGATTGATCGACTTTGGCGGCACAGTCTTTTGGTTGGTAAGATATCGAAGGCTATCGCCGTCGGGCAGTCTGATGAAAAGACTTTGATTAGTAATACCCTCCTTGCCGGCACCTTGCATGATCTGGGCAAACTGGTTCTGATCTCTTCCCTTCCAGAGCTATATCGACAGACTATTGATATGGCGCGAGAAAAAAATATCACCATGCGGGAGGCGGAAGTAGCCGTCTTTGGCGCAACACAGAGTGCGGTTGGATCATATCTTGTTGGTCTTTGGGGCTTTTCCGGTCCGATAATAGAAGCAATCGGTTTTCAAAACAATCTGGAAAATATTCCGTCAGATGCTTTCAGCCCAACCCTTGCTGTTCATGTGGCAAATGTTCTGTACTATCGCAACCGTCCGGAAGAGATAATCGGCAGACCGGCCAATATAAACATACCAGTCATCGAACGACTTGGCCTGTTGGATAAGTTGGGAGAATGGGAGAAGCTTTGTTCAGAGATACTGCAAAATGAAGACTGAAATTCTTTGATGGAGGGAGGAAATCATTCTGCATTGGCCACATAAGCCGTTGTCAAACAATAACATGGCCGATCTGGAACCCGGAACGGCATAAGGAGCCGTAAGGAAATGGATTTAAATGACCATGTTATTTCCTAACGGCTCCTAAGCACAGAGAGTCATATCCTCCGGGATTTGACGAACCTCAGAAAAAAAAGGATACTCAATTACATATACACTGGTGGATCTTTTTTGCAGCCGGTTTTCGAGGAAAGGGCGAGATCCCAAACAGATAAAATCACAACATCAATTAAAATCCCGAAATGATTGAGCAAAAAAATTCAAGCCATGGCGAGGGCAGCATCCCATTACGATTGCAGGTGCGACAAGGTTCATCTCACAATCCGGATGTGGATGAGGCGGTTCGTGAGTTGGCGGCCCAAATTAGCCAGCCGAACGCTCAGATCTATATGGTTTTTTTTTCTGACGAGTTCGATCCGCAACAAATTGGTAAAGCATTAAAAAAACATTTCCCCGGACCTGTTATTGGTTGCACGACGGCCGGACAGCTTTCGGAAACAGGGTTTCAGCGTGGTGGTCTCTCAGGCGCCTCACTGGCCAGCGCCGAGTTGTCAGTCATTCCTTACCTGATCCACCCTCTCTCCTCATATACCGAACAGATAGCTGAAATGGGCAGGGATATTCAAAAGCAGTTATCTCCTTCTGGGTTGCAAGCGTTCGGCTTCTTGTTGGTGGATGGACTTTCGATGAAAGAAGAGCAGTTGATTTCCGCATTGTATATGGCACTCGGTAATGTTCCGATTGTTGGCGGATCAGCTGGGGATAGTTTGAAATTCAAACGAACTTTTGTGTATTACGACGGTGTTTTGTTACAGGATGCTGCAGTATTCACCTTGTTTTTAACTTCTCTGCCATTTTATGTTTTTAAACACCAACATTTCCTTCCGTCATCCACTAGGCTTGTTGTAACAGAGGCAGATCCTGAGCAACGTATTGTCAGGGAGATCAACGGCGAACCAGCAGCCGAGGTCTATGCGCAACTGATTGGAACAACCGTCGATCGACTGACGGCGGATGAATTTTCTCGACACCCTCTGATGCTGCGTCTTGGTACCGAGTATTATGTGCGGTCAATTTCCAATGCACTGCCTGACGGAAGTCTGAAATTTTTCTGCGGTATCGATACCGGCCTTGTACTCACCATTGGTAAGGGTGATTCTGCGATTGATGCCTTAAAGAGAGAGATGCAGAAAGTCAAAGAAGTTGTGGGCGAACCGACAATCATCATTGGCTGTGACTGTATCCTTCGAAGGCTGGAAATGGAGGCGCACAATTTAGATGATAGTGTTGGTGACCTGATGGCCAAGAGTAAAGTTGTCGGGTTCAGTACCTATGGAGAACAGATCAATTCAGTTCATGTCAACCAAACCTTCACGGGAGTAGCAATTGCAGGGGGAAAAATTGAGTGAACGTAAAGATATAGAAATCATTACAAAGCTTGAAGCCAAGCTGAAGGCACAACAAAAAACCATTGAAGTGCTTATGAATGCAGCAGAACAGCGGGCCTCCGATGGATTGTCCTCAATGGAAATCCTTTCCCAGAATCTTGCACTTGAGCGTGTTGTTCAGCAGAAAACCAGCAATTTGCAGCGACAGGGAGAGGAGTTAAAGAAGGCATTACATGAGCTGCAACTCTCCCAGACGCAGCTCCTCCAAGCCCAGAAACTGGAGTCGGTGGGCCAGCTTGCCGCTGGTATCGCTCACGAAATTAACACGCCAACCCAGTACATAAGCTCAAATTTGGACTTTCTTGCTGATTCATTTACCGATGTAAAGCGCCTCGTTGATAACTTGAAAGGATTACTGCAACAGATTGACCAGGGGACTCCGATTGCCGAACCATGTAAGATGGTCGAGAACCTTTTAGAGGAACTTGACTGGAAATATCTGGAAACCGAGATTCCTACGGCAATTGAGCAGTCCCGGGAGGGGGTTAAACGGGTGACAACCATTGTTGGGGCGATGAAAGAATTTTCACACCCGGGCAGTAGAGAAAAGGATTATTATGATCTCAATAGAATTCTTGAAACTACAATTACCGTTACCAGCAATGAATGGAAATATTGCGCTGAAATTGAGACCCATCTTGCTGCAAATCTCCCGAAAGTTTATTGTCTTTCAGACGAGATAGGCCAGGTTTTTCTAAATATCCTCATCAACGCTAGCCATGCCATTGCCAGTAAGAATATGGCAAATAACGAAAAAGGGAGAATTACAATCTCCAGTCGCCACACCCAGGACTATGTTGAGATTTGTATCGAAGACACCGGAATTGGTATTCCGGAGAATATCCGGGAAAGGGTGTTTGATCCCTTTTTCACCACAAAAGAAGTCGGGAAAGGGTCTGGTCAGGGTTTGGCAATTGCACATGATGTCATTGAGAATAAGCATGACGGCACACTGAGGCTTACTTCCGTGGTTGGCGTTGGAACAACTTTTACTATCCAGTTGCCCATCAAAGGAAAGTAAGTGCACGGATCCAGTCACTCATATGGAAAATACATGAAATAACAATACAAAGAGGAGGTAGTACGGCAATGAAAAAGTTGTTTTTGGGAACAATGCTGCTGGCGTCGGCCATGGTTTTCCCTGTACCAACAATGGCTGAGGTAAACGTCACCATCGGTATTCCTGTGCCGCATATCCGAATACCCATGCCCCCGCGTATTGTGGTTGCTGAGCCGCCGCGACTGGTGGTGATTCCCGAGACCTATGTCTATGCCGCTCCCGACATAGACGAAGACATCTTCTTCGTTGACGGCTGGTGGTGGCGGCCGTGGGAAGGACGGTGGTATCGGTCCCGGCATCATAGCTCTGGCTGGCATCGATACAAGGGGGAACCCACTTTCTATCGCCATGTCCCAAGAAGTTGGAGGAACGATTATCGGGAGGGTATTTGGCGAGGACATCGGTGGCACGCGGAACCACTGCCTCATGATCGGGTCCAACGGAACTGGAGAAGCTGGAAATCGGACAGGCACTGGGAAAGGAACCACCGGTGGAACGTCCAGGATTTACCAAGGCGGGATAATCACCGATATCCGGTCAGGGATTCGCACCGGGGGCATTCCCGTAACTATTGAGAAGGGCTGAGAAAGGACGGTCGCCTGGCCCTCAGGGGATCAGCGCCAGACCCGTTGTAGAGATTCGACAACCAGGCCGTACAGGTTGGGCCGGGTGGTGCTGAGCACCACCTGGCCGCCGAAACCGACTTCGTTTTTGAATTTGATGGTTGTATTGCCGGCGGTAAAGCTGGGTTTGCCTATGTCTCCGACGCGGTAGACGATTCGGGAAAATGGCCGCCGGAGTCCGGTCGTCGTGAAGGGGCCGCCGGTGTGGTAGAAATCGTCGACCTCTTCCGGGGCTATGCGCATCGGCGGCAGGCCGCGCGGGTCGGCGAAGGTCACTGCCGTCTGCACGAGTAGGCCTTTTTCGGCAATAAAATCTTCTGTAACATCCAGATCAAAGAGGGAATTGTGCCAGGTCAGAGCGGCACTTTCCCCGTCAGCCAGGATAACCGACAACAGCTGCCGCCCGGTTGCGCCGTCTTTTAGCAGCAGCCGGGTATACCATGGAACGGTGATCTGCAGACCAAGCCAGGCCGCCAGGATCGTGCCGGCCAGAACGGCCGGCACGAGGAGTTTTTTGCGACTGAACTCCATTGACCTCTATTTAATGACGCCTTGCTCTTTGAAAAACTTGGCGGCACCATTGTGAATGAATTTTTGCGACTCGGCATTGGCCTGTTTAACGGCCATCTCAGGAGTCAGCTTGGCAACTTCCTTGGCAACGGCCGCCAGGTCCTTCTGGTTGGCAAAGATGGCGCTGACGATCTGGTACATCCTGTCTTCCGGGAACTTGTCCATGGCCATCAGCACGGCGGTGATCGCCAGGGTATTGACGTCGGCCTCGACGCTTGCGTAGCTGCCTTTGGCAAAGACGGTTTTATGAAATACCCCGGGGTTTTCCTTCTGGATCTTCTCGGCATTGTCGCCATCGATGGGCAGAAGGACCATCTTCAGGCCGGAGGTGGAGGCCAGGTCGATTATCGAGCCGGTGGGCACCGCCCCGCTCCAGAAGAAGGCGTCAAGTTTGCCGTCTTTCAGGCCGGCAACACATTCGGTTGCACCAAGTTTCTCACGTTTGAGATCCTTATCCATGTCGATGCCGAGTGACTTAAGCACATAGGCTGCCTGTTCTTCCGTGCCGCTGTTGGGGGCGCCGGTGGAGACCCGCTTGCCTTTGAGGTCGGCCAGGCTCTTGATGCCGGTGCCGTCCTTGGTGACCACATGCAGCGGTTGCTCGTAAAAGCCCATGACGATACGAACGTTGAATTTACCGTTCAATCCCGGCATCTTGCCTTCATTGACCCAGGGTACGTGATAGTCATAGGCAAAGGCCATACCCGCCTTGCCGGCGGTGAGCAGTTTGAGATTGTCCAGGGCCGCGGTGGTGGCCTCGGCGGTGGCCTCGGTACCGGCAACCTTCTGGGTGACCAGACCGCCAATGGCGCCGCCGAGCGGATACCAGACGCCGCCCGTTCCACCGGTGACAATACTAAATGACAGCTTGTCCTGAGCCTTTACTGGCTGGGCGTACGAGGCTACCAGGAATACCAGGGCGATGGCCAGGTACATCATGCTTCTTGCCTTCATCTTCTTCCTCCCCATAAATGATTTTGGTAACGGAGAAATTCGTTTCTTTTTATAGAAAGAATTTCGTGGAGCTGCGCATCCCCGAAAAGGGGCACTCATACCGCAAGGGCAAACGTTTCGTTTGAGCAGACAAGCTACTCAACTCAGCTTTAGGCGGTAACGCTGCCTGCGACAGTCCTATGAACCATCCAGTTGCGGATGACAACAACCATGCCTATGCCAACAGGCACTAAGCCAACCAGCGAAAAATCAATAACCTTGATCACCATGAATACGGCGATGATAATGAGGATCGCCCGTTCAAAGACATTGAGTGGCCCGCGAAAGTAGGCGACGATGCCCAGCGACAGGAAAAATAAGGAGAAACTGCTGTTGAGCACCGCCTGGATAAATCCCGGCAGCGTCGCGCCGATGATCAACAGATTGGCGCCTTCTTGGGTTGCCGCAAACAAAAACGGCACGAGAAAAGCTGGCAGAGAATACTTCCAGGCCTGCATCATCGATCCGAACGGATTGCCCCCGGTTACCGCGGCGGCGGCCGACGGCGACAGCCCAACCGGCGGGGAGACCTCCGATAACACGGCGAAATAAAAGGCCAGGAGATGCGCCACATAATCGGGAACGCCCACCTTGACGAGGGCGGGGGCGACCATCACCACCGTCATGATATAGGTGGCGGTAATCGGCAGGCTGAGGCCGATGACAAAAGAGGTGAACAAGGCTAGAAACAGGGCGATGATGATCGATCCGCCGCTCAGCGACATGATGATCGTCGAGATCTTCAGGCCGAGGCCGGTGAGCGAGAAGACGCCGACAATGAGCCCGGCGGCGGCCAGCAGGACAGCGACAGGCAGCATGTTCCGGGCACCGTCGATGGTTGCCAGGACGATCTTCTTCGGCAGCAGCCATTCTTCGCGGTCCTTGCTGAGAAAGCTTGCGGCAATGGTCGTGGCTATGGCGCCGAGAGCCGCCATTTCCGGGGAAAGGTTCCAGCCGACGAGGAGGGCGATCAGTACCACCAGGGAGATGAGATGGTAGCCTTGCTTTCTCAACACCTGCCAGACCGGCTGCGCCACTTCCTTAGGTGGGTTGAAATGCATCTTCCGCGCCTCAAGTTCCACCATGACCAGGGTGCCGATGTAGTACAGCAATGTCGGCATGGACACCATCACCACCACGTCCCAGAAGGAGATCTTCAGGAACTGCATAATGAGAAAGGCCCCGGCGCCCATCAAGGGCGGCGAGATCACGGCGCCGATGCCGCCAGCCGAGATGAGGCCAGCGGCCATATCGGGGGTGTAGCCCGCCTGGCGGAGGATGGGCCACATGATCGGAGTCACCGACATGGTCGTCGCCACACCGCTTGCCTGCGGTCCGCCGAGCAGGGCGGTGGTCACCACCGCACCGCGTCCGGCGCTGGCCGAACTGCGGCCCATTACCGACAGGGACATATCAAGCCAGAATCTGC
Organism: Desulforhopalus sp.; assembly: GCA_030247675.1. Lineage (NCBI taxonomy): Bacteria > Pseudomonadati > Thermodesulfobacteriota > Desulfobulbia > Desulfobulbales > Desulfocapsaceae > Desulforhopalus > Desulforhopalus sp. The sequence continues at coordinate 58,132 of JAOTRX010000004.1, forward strand.
CGGCTCCCGCCGCATCCATGAACACCCCATAGACCACGAAGAGCATGACAAAGGACACGCTGACCGAGATCGGCACGCCGAACACCCCTTCCAGGGTCATGGTCATATGACCGACGATGCGGTCGAGATCGTAGCCCTTATGGGCAAGCGGTCCGGGGATATAATTGCCCAGGCAGGCGTAGAGGAGAAAGCCCACCAGCACGAGGGTAAAGGCGGTGCCCACCGTCCGCCGCGACAACTCCACCAGCATGAGGATGGTCAGGATGCCGAAGACCATGTCCCAGGTTTCCGGCAGGGTCGAGCGGCGGATGAATTGGTCGAGGTCGTAAAGGGAGTAAACGATGGCGGCAATGCCAAGCAGGGCAAGGACAATGTCCACTCTGTTCAGCCATTTGTTTGCCTTTGGTGAAAACGGCAGGGTGAGAAAGCCGAGGACCAGGATAAAGGCTACATGGACCATACGGAAGGCGTAGGTCTCAATCGTCGCTGCCGCACCGTAAACTGACCAGGCCACAAAGGCGAAAAAGAGCACACCCAAGATGACCTGTTTGCTGTCTCGAAAAACTCCCATCGTCCTCTCCTTGGCTGGTTCTGAAACAAAGAGCATGTACAGGCCGGGTCAACCGGCAATGTTTGTCAACGGCTGAAAGACACGCGAAGCGGAGGGGTAACTTATGGTCAGTTTGGGCGGGTTGTGCAAAAGGCAGTGCCCTGATTTTCTTCTCCGATCAGGGCAAAATTACTCGTTTATTCGAGCATGTGCAATTTTTTTCGGCAGCTTTTCGGCCGATGCCTTGAATAGTTTTAGAAGCCGGCGGCAAGCCCGTCCTTGCGGTGGTCCGAGCCGGCGATATAGCCTTCGGAGGTCCGCCAGATGAGCTGGGCGCCGCCGAAGGCATACCTGACTGCCTCGGCGGAGGTAAGCTTGTGGCCACGTTGCCGGAGGGCATCGCCCAGTATTGCGGCAAGGGCGGGTTCGAGGCCGATGCTGCCGTCGCCATTGACTATCCAGCGCGGCGCGTCGGAGGCGGCCTGGGGGTTCTGGCCGTAGTCGCAGATGCGGGTCACCATCTGCACATGCCCCTGCGGCTGCATATGGCCGCCCATGACGCCAAAGGACATCAGTGGCCGGCCGCTGAGATCAGTGACAAAGCCTGGGATGATGGTCTGGTAGGGGCGTTTGCCCGGTCCGACGCAGTTGGGGTGGCCCGGTGTGCGCACAAAGCCATAGCCACGGTTCTGCAGGCTGATGCCCGTACCTGGCACTACCACTCCCGAGCCGAAGCCCATGTAGTTGGATTGGATGAGGCTGACCATCATGCCGCCGGCATCGGCGGTGCTGAGGTAGACCGTGCCGCCGTGGATGGGAATGCCATGGACCGGGGTTCTCGCCTGGTCCATGCGAATGAGGGCGGCGCGGGACTGCAGATAGTTCCGGCCAAGCAAGGATTCAACCGGCACATCCATGCAGGCGGGGTCGCTGATGTAGCGGAAGGCGTCGGCGAAGGCCAGCTTCATCGCCTCGATCTGCAGGTGGACGCTGTCGGCCGAATCGACCGAGTAGCGCCGCAGATCACATTCCCGGAGGATACCGAGGCAGAGAAGGGCCGCAAGCCCCTGGCCGTTTGGTGGAATCTCGTGCAGCCGGACCTGGTTGTAGTCAAGGCTTATTGGCGTAACCCATTCGGCCCGGTGGCCGGCAAAATCTTCCAGGGTGTGCACGCCGCCCTGGGCCTGGAGGTGTGCCACCATTTTTCCGGCAAGCGGGCCGCGATAGAAACTCTCTCCCCGGCTGGCGGCGATTTCTTCTAAAGTCTGTGCCTGCCCGGCAAAGCGCCACCTGCTGCCGGCCCTGGGCGGCAGGCCATTGCCGGTAAAATCGCGGTGGAGGTCAGGCGCATCAAGGGCTTCCATCTGCCGCGCCCAGCTTGCGGCGGTGATCGGTGTAACGAGGTGTCCCGTTTGGGCGTAGTGGATGGCCGGAGCGAAGAGGTCAGCAAAGGGCAGTAGGCCGAAGCGCTCGGACAGTGCCACCCATTGCGACACGGCCCCCGGGATAGTCACCGTATCGATGCCACGTTCGGGCATGCTCTGCAGGCCGGGATATTTACCGGCAAAATACTCCGGTGTCCAGGCGGCGGGGGCGCGTCCGGAGGCGTTCAGGCCATGCAGGGCCTTGCCGTCCCAGAGGATGGCAAAGCCGTCCGAGCCGATCCCGTTCGAGGTTGGTTCGACAACCGTCAGGGTGATCGCCGCGGCGATGGCCGCATCCATCGCATTGCCTCCCCGGCGCAGCATATCAAGCCCGGCTTCTACGGCCAGAGGATGGGAAGTAGCGACGACATTGTCAGCCAGAAGGGGCATACGCTGCGAGGCGTAGGGGAAATCAAAATTGAAGGGAATCATGAGTTTCGCACCAGCAGGCTGGCATTGGTGATACAGGCGACGCTGGTAGTGTCGCCAAGCCCCTGGAGATGGGCGGCAACCTGCCGGTGATCCCAGGTTTCTACCCCGATGAGCCGGCAGATGGTGTCATCAAGGCCGGTTACCAGGCCGATACGAATTCGCTGCGTTTTGGTCATCATCGCCAGTGCTGTGCCGCCATTGCCTTCGTAATGGCCGGCAAGATGACTAAAGGCAGCGGCAAAACCGCCCATCTCGAACCAGGGGAGAAAGGTTGTCGAGCCGACCCCGTCCCGGCACCTGGCGTACAGGAGCAGGAGACCGCCGTCGCGAACGAACATCGCTGCGTTGTGGACCGCCTTATGGCTCTGGATGAAGTTGATATCCTTTGGAAAACCGCCGCAGGAGGCGACAACCAGATCAAATTGGGGCGAGCTGATTTCACAGGCCTTGCCGTGGATGGCGCAGGCCTGTGTAAAGAGTTCCCGGCCCCGGCCGGCCAGGAGATCGCACAGTCTGCCCTGATCGTCAAGGATGCCGTGGATGGCAAGGTGCGCCGGCAGGGTTTCTTCGATTTCAAAGAGGTCCTCGGCGAGAGGATTGCCGTCCAGACGGCCGGGCTGACAGCCGCTGGCGATGTGCCCTGCCGCGCGGTCGAGAAACAGGGCATGGTTAGTATAGATTGCCTGGCGCTCGCCGCAACCGGGAAAGATCAGCTTGCGCCCGCCGCCGTATCCGGCAAAATAGTGATGGGAAACCGCCCCCATGGTGATGATGGCGCTGGCCGCTGCCAGGTCCCGGCGGTGGCGGATCGGGGTGTTGCGTGTCGTCTTGCCCTGCTCCGTGAAGATATCAGGTTCCCGGCAGTCATGATGGATGAAGGTCAGCTCGTCGTACAGCTGGCCGTAGGCCTGCCGGCATTCTTCATCGCTTTGCCGGGCGTGGGTGCCGTAGGCGACAATGACCCGCAGCACCCCTGGCGCCATGCCATGCGCCTGCAGTTCGCCGATCAGGACCGGCAGGTATTCGGCATAGCCGCAAAGCCTGGTTTTATCGGCCACTACCAGCACCGGCCGGGACAGGTCGAGCGGATTTGCGGCAAGGGCATGTCGCAGCCGCGTCTGAAAAAGGGCGGGGGTGATGAGGGCTTTTTGCTCCTGTGTCCGCAGGATGGCGCTGTGGACCGGCAGGTGCAGTGAGCGTATCTCATCGCCGTAGGGAAGATCGAAGGTGCTGGTGGTCATCTTATTTTTCTCCATTGTCCTTTATCCGCAGTCGATCAAGATACAAAAAAGGCCGGATTCATCTGCTAAGCACAAATGATCCGGCCTTTTAAAATGGTGCGGTGTCGGCGCGAGCTCAGGCGGGTTCGTCAAAATCCAGTTTATAAAAATCAACGGCCTGCCTGGTGAGTTCGAGCGGGCTCTTCGACTGCAGGATGTATTCCGCACTGCAGTCGGTGCAGGTGATGGAGTCACCGACAGTGAAATAATACTCGATAGGGATGTTTTTCAGGCATACTTCACATTTGAAATACTTGATGTGCTTGTCTACGTGTTTGCTGATTTTCCCCATAATCCCGCCCTTGATAATCTAAAGGTTCTTATCGCTTCACCTATACAGACATAGTATTGGTAATACTCATCTTTGATCAAGTCAATGAGAATCATGAAGACAGGGCCGGCAGACAGTCGGCAAACCGCGGCAATTGCCGGGAAAATCCAGCCGGGACGACGGTGGATTTATGAAAGGTAGCAGTGGATCAATTGCCGTCCCCGGTGATTTCCCGGCCGTGGAAGAAATTGAAGATCGTCGATGCCAGCTCCGGACCGATTCCTTTGACTTCCATGAGTTCCGGGGTAGTGGCTGCCTTGAGCCGTTTCAGGCTGCCCATGTGGCGAAGCAGTTCCTGCTTTTTGGTGGTGCCGATACCGGGGATCTGGTCGATGGCCGAGGCGAGGGTGGCCTTGCCTCGGAGTTTGCGGTGGAAGGTGATGCCGTAGCGGTGTGATTCGTCGCGGATACGCATCAGGAAAAGCAGGACTGGGTTGTGCGCCGGTAGGACAATCGGGTTCTTCCGGCCCGGCTTATAGAGTTTTTCCCCCTCTTCCTGCTTTTCCTTGGCGATCCCCAGCCAGTCGATGCTGTCAGTTATTCCCAATTCGCCTGCGACTGCAAGGGCCATGCCGAGCTGGCCCTTGCCGCCATCGACGAGGAAGAGGTCGGGAAGGTTTTCCTCCTCCATGCCGCGGCGTAATCGCCGTTCCAGAACCTCCTTCATCATCGCGTAATCGTTGGGGCCTTCGACGGTTTTTATCTTGTAATGGCGGAAATTCGCCTTGTCCGGTTCGCCCAGATGAAAAGCCACCAGCGAGCCTATTGCCTGCTTGCCGCTGATATTGGAGATATCAAGGCATTCGATGCTCAGCGGCGGACGGGCGAGATGGAGGGTCTTCTGCAAGCTCTCGCCGAGTTTGTCCCAGGATCGGCTCTTCTGTTCCTTTTCCTCGAAGGACTGCAGGGCATTGGCGGTGGCCATGGCGACCAGCTGCAGGGAATCGCCCCGCTGCGGGATCTTCAAGGAAATGCGGCCACCAGCGCTGTCGCCGAGATGCTCGGTGAGCAGCTCAAGATCGGCCGGGGCAAAGGGCAGGAGAATTTCCCCCGGGATGAGGGCGTCGCTGTCGTAGAACTGGCTGAGGACCTGGGAAAGGATCGAGGCGTCGTCGCCGTAAGGGTCGGCGAGAAAGAAAGTCCGGCTGCCGTTGAGCAGGCCGTTTCTGATAAAGAGAATGGCGATTATCACCGCCGCGTCTTTTCTGGCAAAGCCGAAGACATCCTGGTCCTTGTTGTGGCTGGCGGCAATGACTTGTTTTTCCAGGGTGGTGGAGAGGGCGGCGATCTGGTCCCTGAGTTCTGCCGCCCTTTCGAAATCAAGTTCCTCGGCGGCGGCGGACATCTGCTGGGTAAGGGTCTGGGTCAGGTCGCGGTTGCGGCCTTCAAGGAGCATGATGATTTTGTTGACATGTTCCAGGTATAAAGAACGGTCGGCACCTCCAGCGCATGGCGCCAGACACCGGCCGATCTGCCGGTTGAGGCAGGGCCGTGGCCGGGGCTTCAACTCACTGCTCTTGCAGTTTCTCAGGGGAAACAGAGCGGCAATGAGGCGGAGCGTCGCCCACATGCTGCCGACCGAGGAAAAAGGCCCGAAGTAGCGGGCCTTGTCGCGGCTCTTGCGCCTGGCCATGAATACCCGTGGCCAGGTTTCCTGAACGGTTACCTTGATGTAGGGATAGTTTTTATCATCACGGAGGATGATGTTGTACTTCGGCTTGTGTTTCTTGATGAGGGAGGCCTCAAGGATCAGCGCCTCCTTTTCGGTATTGGTGATGATGGTATCGACCTTGCGGACATGGTGCAGCATGACGGCGGTTTTGCTGTGCGCGGCCCCCGAGTAATGGGCGTAGGAAGACAGCCGCTTGAACAGATCCTTGGCCTTGCCTACATAGAGCACGACGGACTTGCCGTCCTGCATCAGGTAGACGCCCGGGGAATGGGGTGCGGATGACAGGGTCGATTCTGGAAACATATGGTGGTTGCCGGTAAAGGGATGAGGGTAGTGGCGATTTGCCACACACCATAGAACATCTTGCGGGGAACGTCATTAGTTCTGCCGGTGAAAAAATATCGGCGATTTACTTTTGCATTCGCCTTTGCTATTATCCCTGCCGAATACAATCATATCTTTCAGGTGTCGCTGCCCGCAGGGGTGGCGGTGAAAAGGGAATGCGGTGCAAATCCGCAACGCTGGGCCAGCGCTGTAAGCGGGGACGAAGACTGTGGAATGACCACTGTTCCGGATGTTTTGGGACGGGAAGGTACAGTCGGAGGGTGAGCCGCAAGTCAGAAGACCTGCCGGGGAGAAAACGACTTTCTTGTCCATATAAGTCCGTGTCGCGGCGTCAGCCCGTGGCACGGACTTTTTTATTGCCCGCCCGACAGGAATAACCAGCATGGAGGAGTATGATGAAGACCCAGCTTGAGTTGGCAAAGGAAGGAAGTGTTACACCGCTTATGGCGGCGGTGGCAAAAGACGAAGGCTTTACCGCCGAGGAGATACGGCAGGGGGTGGCTGCCGGTCATATTGTTATCCCCTGTAATCCGGCAAGGCCCCTGCAGAAGGCCTGCGGTATCGGCAAGGGGCTGCGCACCAAGGTCAATGCCTCCATCGGCACCTCCTCGGATATCGCCAATGTCGCCATGGAGATCCGTAAGGCGCGGATTGCCGAACGGGAAGGGGCGGATACCCTGATGGAGCTGTCCACTGGCGGCGATCTCGACGCCATCCGCCGGGCGGTCCTTGAACATTGCTCACTGCCGGTGGGCAATGTTCCCCTGTATCAAGCATTTGCCGAGGCGGGGAGGAAATTTCACAACCCCAACAAGCTCGATCCGGAATACCTCTTTGAGCTCATCGAGCGCCAGCTGGCCGATGGCATGTCCTTTATGGCCATCCATTGTGGCATTAACCGCTTTTCCATCGAACGCCTGCGCAAGCAGGGTTTTCGTTATGGCGGGCTGGTGTCGAAGGGCGGCACCTTCATGGTCTCATGGATGGAGTACAACAACCGGGAAAATCCCCTGTACGACCAGTTTGACCGGGTCTGCAACCTGATGAAGAAATATGATGCAGTCCTGTCGCTCGGCAATGGCATCCGTGCCGGGGCGATCCATGACAGCCACGACCGGGCGCAGATGGCCGAGATGATCATCAACTGCGAACTGGCCGAAATCGGCCGGGAGATGGGCTGTCAAACTATGGTCGAGGGCCCAGGCCATGTGCCGCTTGACGAGATTGCCGGCAATATCATGCTGGAGAAACGGATGAGCGGCGGGGCGCCGTATTATGTCCTCGGACCTCTGCCCGCCGACTCCGGCGCCGGCTACGACCACATCACCGCCGCGGTTGGCGCCGCGCAGTCGGCGTGGCATGGGGCGGATCTCATCTGCTATATCACCCCGGCCGAGCATCTGGCCCTACCGAACGAGGACGACGTCCGGGAAGGGGTCCGGGCTACCCGCCTGGCCGCCCGGATCGGCGATATCGCCAAATATCCCGAACGGCGAGAGCTGGAGAAACAGGTGGCGCTTGCCCGCCGCGACAGTGATTTCGCCGAATATTTCCGGCTATCGATGTTTCCGGAGAAGATGCGTGAGGTGCGCGACAGCAGGCAGCCGGAAAATCAGGCGACCTGTACCATGTGCGGCGATTTCTGCGCCATGGAGCGGGGCTTTGCTCTTTTTAAGGATGATATCAGCGGCGATAAATGCCGCCACGGGCGGCAGGGCCAGCCGGAGGATTAATAGACTATCAGTTTAGCCAAGGGCCGCGGCGAAGAGCGTCCTCGTATATTCCTGCACGGGGGAGGTGAAAATCTCCTGTGCAGGACCCGCCTCGATGACCTTGCCGTGCTGCATGACCGCGACATGATCGGCCAGGGCCCGGACCACCCGCAGATCATGGGAGATGAACATATAGGTCATCGTATATTTTCGTTGCAATTCGAGCAAGAGAGCGATGATCTGGCCCTGGATGGTGACATCGAGGGCCGAGGTCGGCTCGTCAAGGATGAGGAGCTTGGGGCGGAGGATGATGGCCCTGGCGATGGCGATGCGCTGCCGTTGGCCGCCGGAAAACTCATGGGGATAACGAAAGGCCATCTCCTCCTCCAGGCCGACCTCGCGGAGGGTGTCGCTGACCAGCTGCAATCGTTCCTCCCTGCTTGCCTCCGGCATATGGATACGCAGGCCCTCTTCGACGATCTCCTGGACGGTAAAGCGTGGTGACAGCGAGGAAAACGGGTCCTGAAAGACGATCTGGATATCGCTGCGCAGTGGCCGAAGGCGGCGGTTGGTCCACGGCTGAATGTCCTGGCCGTCAAAGATAATCGCTCCGGTGCTGTGGACCAGTTTGAGAATGGCCATACCGAGGGTGGTCTTGCCCGATCCTGATTCGCCGACGATGCCCCAGGTGCTGCCCCGGTGCATGGTAATGCTGACATCATCGACCGCCCGGATAAGGGTCTTCCGCCGCTTGAAGGGATGCACCCAGCCGCCGTACATGGTGAAGTGGCAGGAGAGTTTGGCCGTTGCCAGCAGCACCGGACCCGGCGGTGGGGCCTGGCGGGTGGTCTGTGGAATAGCGGCCATCAGCTTACGGGTATAGGGATGGGAAGGGGCGGAAAAGACCTTGGCCTTGTTGCCGCTTTCAACGATCCTGCCATGTTGCATGATATACAGGGTGTCGGCATGGCGGTGGACTATTTCCAGATCATGGGTGATGAGCAGCACCGCCATGCCGTATTCTTCCTGGATGTCTTTCATCAGGGCGAGGATCTGCGCCTGAATGGTGACATCCAGGGCGGTGGTCGGCTCGTCGGCGATGAGCAGGGAAGGATGGCAGGCCAGGGCCATGGCGATCATGACTCGCTGCCGCTGGCCGCCGGACAGCTGGTGCGGGTACGAGTGCATGCGCTCGGCCGGTTCGTCAATGCCGGTGCGGTCGAGGAGGCGAATGGCCTCCTTTTCCGCGGTTTTTTTGTCCATGCGCAGATGGAGCATGAGGGGTTCGAGGAGCTGATTGCCGATGGTGTATACCGGGTTGAGCGAGGTCATCGGCTCCTGAAAGATCATGGCGATTCTGTTGCCGCGGATCTTTCTGATCTCCTCCCGGGAAAGGGCCAGGAGATTGCGGTCTTCAAAGCGGATCTGCCCTTCCATGCGGATGTTGCTGCTGTCTTCGAGGAGGCGGAGGATGGAAAGGGCGGTTATCGATTTGCCCGAGCCGGATTCTCCGACCAGAGCGACGGTTTCACCTGCCCGCAGATTGAGCGAGACATCAAAGAGCACCTGGTTTTGCACAGCTTTGTTGTCATCATTAAAGCTGTTGAACCAGAGATTGAGGCGGTCTATTGCAAGAAACATGGCGATTGGCTCAGCTGAAAGGAAAGGGCGGACGCCACCTTACACCTCGGGGGAGAAGAAACGGCAGGGCTGCCTCAGTAACGGATTTCAAAGGTGGTGAAGACTTCATCCCCATCCACCTCGGTCACCTGCAGCCTGTCAACCCGTGCATACGGCGAGCCCTGGCGCAGCCACTGGAGCATGGCGGCAACCTTATTGCTCGGTCCGCGGAGCATTGCCTCAACGGAGCCGTCCGGCAGGTTGCGGACCCAGCCGGTAAGCTGGAGGATGAAGGCCTGCCGGCAGGTATAATCACGAAAACAGACACCTTGGACCAGGCCTTCAACAATAACATGGGTGGTTTGCATGCCGAGCACTCCCGGGACAAAGGGACGATGCGGGGAATACCATTACCCGCAGCTGTGGTTTATTATGCCATGATTGCGCTGCGAAGAATACCGGCAATTTCATTGTTGGCTATTTTATCCATCTCTTTGAAGGAGGTGGTCATGCCGATATCGTATTTGCCGTTTTCAAAGGCCTCGACCCGCACCACCGTGCCGATGAGGATGACCGGGGCGCCGTCGGTCACCGGAACCTTCACCTTGATGAGCGCCCCGAGGGGTAAGGGCCCGTTGTTTTCAAAGAGAATCCCGCCGATGCAGATATCCTTGCTGACGCCGGTAAAGGTATCGGAGTTATGAAAGTCGAGCTCTTTGGCGAGGACCGGTTGATGAATCTTTATCCGGAGATACCGCCTCTTTTCTTCCTTGTAGTGGCAGACGGTGTTTTTGCCGGCGCCTTTCGCCAGATACACGGCGCTGTCGGCCATGTGCAGCAACTGCAGGGGGTCCTGGGAGTTGAAGGGGAAGGAGGCGATGCCGCCGCTGACGGTCAGGTTGATTGTCTGACCGAGGTAGGAAATTTTCAGGGACTCAATCTTTTTTCTTAGTCTCTCCGCGAAGATAAATGCGCTGACGTTGTCAGTGTGGGTCATCAGGAGGACGAATTCCTCCCCGCCGAAGCGGGCGGCAATGTCACTGTCGCGTTTTTCAGCAATGATGGTTGCGGCTATCTCCTTGAGAGCCTCGTCCCCCGCCAGGTGGCCATAGGTGTCATTGATGTCTTTGAAATTGTCGATATCGAGAAAAAGTACAGTAAAATCGTCTTTGTACCTTTTGGCCAAGGCGACCTGCTGGTTGTACGCCTCGTCAAAATAGGGGCGATTGAACAGGCCGGTCAGCTTATCATGAATGGTTTCATGGATGACATTTTCGTAGTGCGAGGCCTCGATCAGTCGTGGATGGTTGAGGTAGCTGGTTGCGGACTGCAGGTAGTCGCAGAGGGCGGTGGTAATATCGATGTTCCTGCCGACTAGTTCAGTAAGTTTTCGCCGGTGTTGCTGGGTCTTTTCCCAGTGCAGGAGGCAGTTTTCTGGTGGTATGTCTATTCCGGCGAGAAGTTTGAAGAGGGTCAGCAGCACGGCAATGCCATCGGTGGCGTACAGGGCATTGACTTTTTCGATGAAGAAATCGTCGTTCTTTGATTCCAGCATGTAACGCATGAGGGTTTTTTGCAAAGTCAGATCCATGTTTTTCCTTATCACTGGGAACGGGTATCACCCGGAGGTGACGGGCAAAGACCCATTGTTTCGAGTCAGGTACATGACGACAAGGCTGAAAATCACAAAATTGTAACGGATCCCTAAGGTAACATGCTGGTGGAGTGTAGTGCAATGTAATTGTGCGTTTTTTCGCGGACAAAGCGGTAGTCGGGAAATGCCATTGTCACCATGCTGATTGGTGATGCTACCCGCTTTTCGGCACCGGTTTTCCGGCGGGCTAATGGATGGAGTGGGGTGGGGGATTTCGGAACGGCACTACGTGGTCAACCCCCGCCGATGACCGGAAAGATGGCGAGGATATCGCCAGGGGCAGGCCGGACGGCAAAGTCGGTGTGACGGGAATTGAGCATGAGCACGCCCACCTCCTCCCTGCTGATTGCCAATTGATCGACGATATCGCCGATGGTTGTTGCCTCGTCTATTTCCCGCTCCTCAACCTTGAAGCGATTTTCGCGAAAAAAGGCGAAGAGTTTAACCGTAATCTGCATTGTTATGTTGCTTTGTCTGTTGATCTTTGCACTTCTCATTATCTGCCCCGGGAAATGGACTTACTCCCCCATTTCCCGGGGCTATCCGCTTAGAAATTCCAGAAGGTGTCGATCTCTTCCCCTTTGAAATCAAAGGTTACATTGTGTGGCGGCAGGGGTTCGGTATAGAAGAACTCCGGCAGCCGGTCATCGGCCGCGGTAAAGCCCGCGGCGGTATTGAAGGCCCTTTCGGTTTTCAGGATGTATTTGCCGAGATTGACCACATCGTCGCCGGTAAGCGACAAGCCATAGCGGGCATTGATCAGATCGATCAGCGCCGGCAGACAGGCGGCGTTGTCCAGGGCGGCAAAGGCGATAAAGAGGCACATACCGGTCGAGTCGATGGCCGCCGTGGCGATCTGCAGGTTGCGCGACAACTCTACCTGGCCGACATTGGTCAGAGGATCGACCTTGCCGCCGACACTGAGGATATTGGTGGCGATGGTATAGCCCATGGTGTGGTCGGCGCCCTGGGTCGAGGTGGCGTAGGTAATGCCGATGCCCTTGATGGCCCGTGGGTCGTAGGCCGGAATTGCCTGATTCTTGACGACCGGCACCCGGGTAATGCCGAAGGCAATACCGACCGAGCCGGCACCATTGCCGATGATCCGGCCAAGGGTCGTGCCCTTGGCAACCTCTTCTTCGAGGATACGGCAAATGCCAAGACCATCACCAAAGGGCAGGACCCCGGCCTCCATGGCGACACCCATGGCGACGGATGTCTCGATGGTATCAATGCCGATGTCGTCCATCAGTTTGTCGGCAAGGGCGATGTGATCAAGGTTGTCGACGCAGCAGTCGGCGCCCATGGCCCAGATCGATTCATACTCAAACCCGGAGGTGAGCTTTTTGCCGCCGGCGTCGTTGTAAATCTGCGAGCACTGAATGACACAACCGGCATGGCAGTTATGCTTGACCTTGCCACCCCGCTGGCTGATGGTGTCGTGCATGGTCTCGCCGGAGATGCTTTCATGTCCGGCAAATTGTCCGCCGGTGAAGTTTTTTGTTGGCAGGCCACCGGATTCGTTAATGATGTTGACCAGGACGTTAGTGCCGTACTGGCCGAGGGCCTGGCTCACCGGATGGTCAACGAGGGCCTTAGAGAAGGCCTTATTGGCCTCCTTGAATTTTTCTGGATTGGCGATGGCCACTTTGCCGTCTTTCGGGTTGACGGTGATGAACTTGATTTTCTTTGACCCCATGACTGCGCCAAGACCGCCACGGCCGCAGGAGCGCAGGCCGCCGTCGGGATCTTTAATGGAGATGTTGGCCGCACGCATGCGCATCTCCCCGGCCTGGCCAATGGTCAGAACCCCCAGCTTTTCGGTGAAGCGCTTGCCGAGGGTCTCGACTACTGCAAAGTTGCCCTTGCCGATCAATTCTGACTCTTCCTGAATGGTCACTCCCTCGGGGGTCAGTGCCAGGCTGTACCAGGCGTCACCCTTGGGCAGCCCTTCAATAATCAGGGCCTTGCACCCGGCACGGGCGAGAAGCTGGGCGGCGGTGCCACCGGCGTTGGCCTCTTTAATAGTGCCGGTAAGCGGGCTCTTGGCGCCGATGGAAAGACGGCCAGAGTTGGCGGCGACCGTACCGGAAAGCAGGCCCGGGGCGATGACCAGCTTGTTTTTTGCGCCGAGGGGATGGCAGGTTGGCTCCACCTCCGCGGCAACAATGGTTGAAGTCAGTCCGCGGCCGCCATGGCCGGCCCAGGCTGCCGGGACGGCTTCAACGGAAGTGGTGAGAGTGGTCATATTGACGCGGTAGATTTTGTCTGCCATAGCAAACCTCCTTGTTGAGTGTGGTACTTCTTGAAAAAAATGTATACATTAGGCCCCTAAATGGGGCTGTTATTCAATGAAAACCCCTGATCCATGTTACTGTGCATACATGACCTCGCCGCAGTCGCGGAGGTTGTATCCTCCCAGGGCGAGGATTGCCGCATGAAAATTACTGTCATTGCGGATCAGGTCGAGGATCGCCGCGATCTTGCCATCCCCCTGGTGGTGCAGGGGTGCAATCAGGTCGTAGCGTTCTTCGGCGATCGGTACAAAGTCGAGGCCAAGGGCGTTGGCTGCCGCCCGGATACCCATGCCGACATCGACGCTGCCGTTGGCAACGGTGGCGGCGACGCTCATATGGGTATATTCCTCATGGTCATAGCCGTAGATTTCCGTTGGCTTGATACCTTCGTCGGCAAGGACCTTGTCCGTCAAAAGACGGGTGCCGGCGCCTTTCTGGCGATTGATAAAGGTATGTTTTCCTTTGGCAATATCGCCAAAACAGGTGATGTTTTTAGGGTTGCCCTTGGCGACGATCAGTCCCTGTTCGCGGTAACAGAGGTTGATCAGCTCAAGCGGCAGACCGCCAAGAAAACGCTTGATGAAGCTGATATTGTATTCTCCCGTCGTCTCGTCGAGGAGGTGGCTGCCGGCCAGATGTGCCTCGCCACGGCGAATAGCCATGATGCCGCCCATGGAGCCGACATGGGCCGAGGAGATCCGCACTATCGGCCGCCGCTTATGGAGATGATTGGCCAGGAGATCGAGGATGTTGTCGTGGCTGCCGATGATGACCGCGGTGGCGTCCACCTCGCTCTGTGACCGGAGGAGTTCGATTTTTACCTTCTCGCCCGCGCCGATCCCTTCGCTGCCCGCTGGAATGGTGAGCAGGCCGTCGGCCCTAACGAGCGACATAACCGCCCCTGCACCTTTGCCGGAGGGTGTGGCCATAAGATTGTCGCCGACCCGGCCGAGGGTAATACGGACAAACTGGTCGACGCCCATCGGCGAGTGCAGCGGCCGGGACATAATGGCCTCGACGTAGTCCGATTTCGGCTCACCCTCGCCAAGAAAGGCCGAGACCATCTCCCGGACAAAGACCCGCATGGTGAGCAGGGCGGAAACCGGGTAGCCGGGCAGGCCGATGACCGGAGTCCCGCCGATCATTGCCAGGATGACTGGCTTGCCGGGTTTCATGGCGACGCCGTGGACGATGACCTCGCCTATCTCGGCCAGTACCGACGAGCTGTAGTCGCGTGTACCGGCGGAGGCGCCGGCGTTGAGGATGACCAAGTCGTTTTCCGCCGCCGCCTTGAGCAGGGCATCCCGCAGCAGCTCCGGGTCGTCGGCAACCGGCAGGTTGCGGCTGGCGATAGCCCCCCACTCCCGCAAATAACCGGCCAGGATACGCGAGTTGAATTCGATGATCTGGCCGGGTTGGGGATGATTGACGGGGTCGATGAGCTCACTGCCGGTGGGGATGACATGGGCCTTCGGCGGCCGCTGCACCTCCACCTCAATGACTCCGGTGGCAAGCATGGCGCCCTGGTCAATCGCCCGGATTTTATGGCCTTCCGGCAGGATCAATTCGGTGGCGACGATGTCCTCGCCGATAATCCGCACATGCTGCCAGGGGGTGGCCGGACTATGCAGCTGCACCTCGTCGTCGCTGACATAATGGACGTCCTCAATCATTACCACGGCGTTGCAGCCCTCGGGAATGGCGTTGCCGGTATTCACCGGAACGAAGCGGGGACTCTTCAGGCGAACCGGTTTGGCCTCGCTGGCCCCGGCCAGATCGAGAAAATGCACGGCGATGCCGTCCATTGCCGCGGCGTTGTACGAAGGTGAGGAGCGCAGGGCAAAGACCGGTTCGGCGGTGGTCCGGCCCAGGCTGTCATCGACCCGGATGGTTTCCTGCGGCCGGCGCTGGTAAAAACCGCTACGTTCCAGGGCCGCATGCCACAATTTCTTGGCCTCGGCCAATGGTTTGTTCTTTATATAAATATCTCGCTGGTTCATGAATAGAGATAGACCTGTATCATTGAATTTTGGGTTACCCCCTGGCTGTCCTCATCAATGAGAAAATAGCCGTGGGCACGGGAAAGGGTGGAAATGGATCCCGATTTTCCGAGGATCGGGTCAGCGGTCCAGGCCTCGCCCTCTTTTGTCAGCTTAACCCGGACAACATCCAGCCGGCCAGGTGCCGAATTGAGGTTGCGGCTGAGTCGTGCGGTAATCGACGGCGCGGATGATGCCGAGTGGTCCCGCATGCCGCACAGATACTCCATTGCCGGGCGGACAAAGAAATCGAAGCAGACCATGGCCGACACCGGATGCCCCGGCAGACCGAAGATCGGGGTGGTGCCGCTCATGCCGATCAGCACCGGTTTACCCGGTTTCAGGGTGACCCCGTGGACAAGAACGCCCGGTGGGCCAAGTTCCTCGATGACCTGCTCGCCGAGATCGCGGACGCCGACCGAGCTGCCACCGGAAAAAAGGACGATGTCATTGTCGCGGATGGCCTGCTGAATGGCTGGGAGAAAAATCTCCTTGCGGTCGGAAACAATCGGGTAGTCGGTGTAGAGCCCTCCGGCCCTGAGCACCTGGCCGGCCAGGGCCAGGGAATTGATATTGCGAATCTGCCCAGGCTGGGGGGCCTCGCTGTGGGGAATGATCTCGTCCCCGGTGGCCAGGATGCCGACGCGAATTTTTTTCGCTACCGTTACGGAGCTGATGCCAAGCCCTGCCAGCAGGCCGATGTCCTGGGGGCGGAGCAGTCGGCCGGCGGCCAGGGCCACTTCGCCAAGACCGATATCTTCGCCCCTGCCGATGACATTGCTGCCGGAGCCGACGCTCTTGACGATCTCGATCAGGGTATCGTCGACCGGCACCGTTTGTTCGAACATAACCACGCTGTCGGCGCCGGGCGGCAGAAGACCGCCGGTGGGGATCTTGTGGCAGGCGCCCGGTTCGACCTGGCCCTTCGGCGCCTCGCCCATCCGCACCTCGCCGGTGATATTTAGGTAGCAGGGTGCCGACTGGCTGGCGCCAAAGGTATCGGCAGCGCGCACGGCAAAGCCGTCCATGGTCGATCTGGCCTCGGCCGGCAGGTCTTGCGGGGAAACAATCGCTTCGCCGAGCACCCGGTCAAAGGCCTCGGTCAGGGGGATGATTTCCGTGGCTGGCTTGTGGTTCTTCAGGCCGCTTAGAAGTATCTCCAGGGCCTGGGGGACGGAGATCAGGCCGCTGCGGCCAAGCATGTCTTTGTTACGCTTTGTTTCAACCATTGGCCTGAACCTCTGCGGCAGATATCTTGAGATGGATTGTTGCCGCCAGAGCAAGCTGCCGCTGCAGGGCGGCGATGTCAAACTCCCTGTCGTCAAGTTGGATACGCAGTATCGCCTGGCTCAGTTCGGGCCGCTTCGATAGGAAGGCGGCGAAGACCCCGGCCGGCAATTGAACTCCGCCACGAAGCAGTTCTTCACCGCGATCAAGGGCTATAGTATTGAAAAGCTTCAGGGTGACCGTCAGCACCTTTGGCGTATCCGGCAATGCGGCGTGAGCGAGTTTGGTGTCGCTGCGCAGTGCCGCATGAAAGCTGTTTTTGCGAAAGATTGCTCCCGCCAGACCGGGCATGGCCGCCGACAGAGCAACTGTCGGACGGTCGCCTTCCAAAGGAATAGTCAAGTCGTCAACAGGGACGCCGTTAAGGAAAATGGTCTGCACGGCACCGGCCAGATATTCGCTGGTAAAACCCGGCAGAGCACCGAGAAACTGGCCGAGACTTGACCCGGCGGGCGTCGTTATTTCTATGCCGGACTGGAAAACAGTGGTAAATAAAGGCAACTTCCCCGAAGAGATTGTCAGCTCCAGATGCGATATAGATGGTTGCTCGTCCATGGAATAGGTTTTACACTGGGGTCGTTGGGAAAAGAGGGAAGAAAGGCAACGGGGCTAATAAAAGTATGTCAAACGCTGCTTGCAGTATAGCAATTTTTTGGGTTTTTGAGAAAAGAAAAACACCCCTTTCGGATCGTATAATTCCTTAAAAGGACAAAAAATGACAACACAATCACTCACACCTCTCGCTGGCTATACCCCTTTTGCCGGACCGGTGGTGACCATCATCATGGACGGGGTGGGGATCGGGGCGCAGGATGAAAGTGATGGCGTCTACATCGCTAACACCCCGATTCTTGACAAACTTTTTCAGGAACCACTGATGGTCCGCCTGAAGGCGCACGGTACAGCGGTCGGTCTGCCCTCTGATGGCGACATGGGCAATTCCGAGGTCGGCCATAATGCCCTTGGGGCCGGGAGGGTCTTTGCCCAGGGCGCGCAACTGGTCAACGAGGCGCTGCAGTCGGGGCGCATCTTTGCAGGGGAGGCGTGGCGGCAGCTGCAACGCTCCAGCCGGGAGGGTGGGACCATCCACTTCATTGGCCTGCTCTCCGACGGCAATGTCCACAGCCATATCGATCAGCTCAATGCCTTGCTCGACCGGTGCATGGCGGAGGGTTTCCCGAAGGTGCGGGTGCATGTCCTTCTCGATGGCCGGGACGTCGATCAGAAAAGCGCCCTGCGCTATGTCGAACCCCTGGAGGCGAAACTTGCTGGCTGTTCAGCCACCGGCCGGGATTATCGCATTGCCTCCGGCGGCGGGCGAATGGTCACCACCATGGACCGCTATAACGCCAACTGGGCGGTTGTCGAAAATGGCTGGCGAGCCCATGTGCTGGGAGAGGGCAGGGCCTTCCCGTCGGCTGCCGCGGCAGTCCGGACCTATTATGCCGAAGATCCGGAGATGACCGACCAGTATATGGCCGCCTTCGTCGTCGCCGATGGCGGTGGCCCGGTCGGCAGGATAGCGGACGGCGATGGCGTGGTGTTTTTTAACTTCCGCGGGGACAGGGCGATTGAGATCTCCAGGGCCTTTGAAGAGGCCGATTTTCGCGAGTTCGACCGGCTGCGGCTGCCAAAGGTGTTCTTTGCCGGGATGATGCAGTATGATGGCGATGCGCAGATTCCGAAAAACTACCTGGTCGAGCCGCCGGCCATCGACCGCACCCTTAGCGAGTATCTGTGCGCCGCTGGAGTCACGTCCTATGCCATCTCCGAAACCCAGAAATTCGGTCATGTCACCTATTTCTGGAACGGCAACCGATCCGGTTATATAAACCGGGAGCTTGAGACCTATGAGGAAATCCTCTCCGACAAGGTGATGTTTGATCAGCGGCCATGGATGAAAGCAGGGGAGATCACCGACAAGGTTATTGCCGCTGTTGAGAGCGGCCGCCATAAGTTTATCCGGCTGAATTTTCCGAACGGCGATATGGTCGGTCATACCGGGGTGGTTCCGGCGGTACGCATTGCCGTGGAAACCGTCGATCTCTGTCTTGGCCGGATTCTCCATGCCCTGGAGAAGGCCGGGGGCCTTGCGGTGATCACCGCCGATCACGGCAACGCTGACTGTTTGTGGACCAATAAAAAGGGCAAGATTGCCCCAATGGTCGCCCATACCCTCAACCCGGTGCCGTTTATCATCAAGGATTACAGCGTTGCCAACCATTTCAAATTGACGGGCGTCGAGGGGCCGGGCCTTGCCAATGTTGCGGCAACGCTTTGCTGTCTACTCGGTTTTGCCCCACCAAAAGAATATGAGCCGGCCCTGGTCGAACTCGTTCGATAATCTTATCAATTGGATACCATGTCAGAATATATCAGCAAATCGGCACAGAAACGGCGGTTCAAGGATGAAGAGGGTGTCGCCGAAGAGCTCAGTCTGCTCACCGACAAGGATTTAAAACGCCTGCCCGCCAGCCAACTGGTGAAAGATGAGATCATCCGCTGCCGGACCGTCAAGGGTGGCGCGAGAAAACGCCAGGTGAAGTATCTCGCCAAGGTCATGCGGGAAGATCCCATGGAGGAAATCCTCGAATTTCTTGCCGATCGCAAGGGCTCGCAGGTGAAGGTGACGAAACTGCAGCGGGAGGTGGAGCGGCTACGTGACGTCATTATCAATGAGGCCATCGAGGATCAGCAAGACGCCCTCCAGGCTGGTGAGGTCTGGGAAGTCGATTGGCAGGGCCCGGAAATCGATGCCGTGGTCGGCCATTACCCGGTGGATGAAGGCGATTTGCGCCGGACCGTCCACCAGTATGTGAAGACACGAATCCATACCTATCACCGGGAGATATTCCGCATTCTCAAGGCGGCGGTCGAAAAGGAAGAAATGCTGCGGAAAAAGGAATGAGTTCTTTCCCGTATCTTTGCCCACTAGCCATTTTTTTTCATAGGAAAAGCCATGTCCATACGCGCCCTCGCCCTTGAGTTGTATCGTGCCCAAAAAAATGTTGCCGAACTGCAAAAAGCGGTGGATGCCGCTAATCCCGGTGACCTTGAGGCCCTCAGTCAGGAGCTTCGAGCGGCGCAGAAAGAAATGGCCCTGCTGCGGAAAATGCTTGATGGCGAGAAGGAATCCGGGCAGTTTCGCAAGACCTTTTCGGGGTTTGGCAGTTGGAAGGGCAAGGTCTGAGGGTTAAGGTCGTCAGAAGTAACTCACCGGAGTCAGAGGAGAATTATGGAAACGTATTTTGCTCCCGCCAAAAGAACACGTGGTGATGCTCTCAGCCGGCAGATCGACATGGTCAGCCAAAGCCCCCTCCTCAACACCTTTCTCAGCACCATGGCCGGAATTCTGGTGATTCTCAATGAGGACCGTCAGGTCATTGGCCTCAATCACGCCTTTTTGAAAATGCTGGGTATTGCCGATCCGGGAGTGGCCCTGGGGCTGCGTTTTGGCGAGAGTGTCGGTTGTCCCAACGCCAAGATCATGGCCGGCGGTTGCGGAACGAGCAAACTTTGTGCATCCTGCGGCGCGGTAATTGCCATTATGACCTCCCTGCAAACCAATGAAAAGGCCGAGCGGGTCTGTACACTTGAACTGGATGACAAGGGGCAAACCAGGAACATGGTCTTGCTGGTACGGACAAGTCCGATGGACAGCATGGGCCATCGGCTCTTAGTGGTGGCCGTCCAGGATATTACCCAGGAGCATTTCCGTGCCAATCTTGAGCGGGTATTTTATCATGATATCAATAATGTGCTGACATCCTTGCTGGGTCCGAGCGAGTTGCTTCTACGAGAAATGCCGTACCGGTGGGAGGTCGTTCAGATCAATGAGGCGGCCAAACGCTTGCGTCAGGAGGTAGCCCTCCAACGGGAGCTCAGCCTTGCCGGAGGTTCCGGTTTCAGTCCAGATCGGCGGCAGGTGTCTTTGAGCGAGATCAATAAGGACATCGAACTGCTCATGCGCGGCCACGCGGCCGCTGAGGGACGGACTATACAGATGGTGCAGGACTGCGAGGATTGTCTGATATATACCGACAAGATATTGGTCAGCCGCGTTCTTGCCAATATGCTGATCAACGCCCTGGAGGCCACCTTGGTCGGTGGCGCGGTAAAATATACCACCCGGCGAGAGGGCCCGCGTATTGTCTGGGAGGTCTGGAACAATGCCTGTATTGCCGAGGGGATCCAGGGAAGAATTTTTCAGCGGCATTTCAGTACAAAAACCGATATTGGCAGAGGCCTCGGTACCTTTTCGATGAAACTGTTCGGCGAAACCTACCTGCGGGGGAATATCTGCTTTACCTCCCGGGAAGGTAGCGGGACGGTGTTCGCCTTCAGCTTGCCGGTGCAGTTGTAATTCCAATTCTAAATCAAGAGTTATACCGCAAGGGCATAAGTTTCGTTTGAGCAGACAAGCTGCTCAACTCAGCTTTACCTTCAAGACCAGGCAAGTGCTAGCGCAGTTCGTCGCTGTCAACATAGGCATAGGCGCTATGTTTATGGATTGACTCGAAGCTTTCCACTCCGGCGGAAAACCAGATAATGTTCGGTTCGGCCAGGGCCGAGACCGCCACCTTGCGCACTACATCCTCGACAAACATCGGATTGTTAAAGGCCTTTTCCGTCACGAATTTTTCATCCGGCCGCTTGAGGAGGGCATACACATCGCAGGAAGCGGAACGCTCGATCATTTCGATCAAATCCTCTGCCCAGATGAAATTTTTGAATTTGACGTTGAGGGTAACCTCCGCCCGCTGGTTGTGAGCCCCTCCCTTGCTGATCTCCTTCGAACAGGGACAGAGGGTGGTAACCGGCACGCCTACCGTCAATATAAAGCCTTCATCGGCACCGATCCCGCCGGAAAAGGTACAGGTATATTCCATCAGGCTGTGGGTGTCGCTGACCGGTGCCCTCTTGTCGAGGAAATAGGGGAAGGTCATTTCCAGGCGGACGCTTTTTGCCTGCAAGCCGGCCTTCATCTCGGCGAGGATTGTCGAAAAGCTGGTGACCGAAAGCTCACCGAGGTGGGTGCTGAGGATAGAGGTGAAGGTCTCGACGCAATTATCCTTACTGCCATCATGAAGATGGGCCTGCATGGAAACGGTGGCGATGGTGTTTTGCAGCTTTCCGCCCTTTTCCTTGACTTTCACCGGAGTCTTCAGACCCCGTAAGCCGACCGTTTGGATATGCATTTTTTTGCTCAAAGAACCTCCATGCCAAGAAATCAGAGAGTTTTGTCGCATTGTGGGCAATGGTTGACTCGTAACCACCGGAAACCTAGATCGTATTGAAACTGTCGTTTCATACTCTTTTTACAGCGGTTCGACAATAGTCTTGGTTGACTTTTCTACTGCTGGAATATGCTGCCGGAGGTAGCGTGCTAAGCGGTAGTGAGGGGGGCTAAACCTTGATCCGTCCTTTGCCCCCCAGAGTCACTATTCCCCGCCGGGGCTGCTGAAGAGGCTTTTGTCTATCGCTTTCTCCCTGGCAGCTTCGCGGGTGATTTTGCCTTCGTTGATGAGCAATTGCAGGTGCGAATCCATGGTCTGCATACCCTGGGATTTGCCGGTTTGGATGAGCGAGTCTATCTGGGTGACTTTGCCTTCGCGGATAATGCTCGCCAGGGCCGGCGAGCCGATAAGCACCTCGACCGCCGCGCAGCGTCCCTTGCCGTCCTTAGTTTTCAGGAGTTGTTGGGCGATGACCGCCTTCAGCGATTCGGAGAGCATGGTGCGGGTCTGGGCCTGTTGCTCGGCCGGAAAGGCATTGATGATCCGGTCGATGGTCTTGCCGGCGCTGTTGGTGTGCAGGGTCCCAAAAACCAGGATCCCCAGTTCGGCGCAGGTCAGGGCCAGGGCGATCGTCTCAAGGTCGCGCATTTCTCCGACCAGGATGACGTTTGGGTCCTCGCGGCTTGCCACCTTGAGGGCCTCGGCAAAGCTTTTGGCGTGGGAGCCCACCTCCCGTTGGGAGAATATGCATTTCTTGTTGGGATGGACAAATTCCAGGGGGTCTTCTATGGTAATGATATGCTTGGCATAGGTCTCGTTGATGGCGTCGATGACGGCGGCCATTGTCGTTGATTTGCCGCTGCCGGTCGGGCCGGTTACTAGGACCAGACCTCTTTGAAAATGGGCGACCGTCTTGACTATTGCCGGCATTCCGAGTTCGTCGAGGGTGAGAATTTTGGTGGGGATGATCCGGAACACGGCGCCAATACCGCGATGCTGGAACAGAAAATTGCAGCGAAATCGCCCTACTCCCTCAATCTCGTAGGCCTTGTCGAAATCCTTTCTGGTCAGCAAGGCTTCCTGTTGGACAGGGTCAAGAATTTCAAAGAGCAGACCTTTGTTCGATTCTGGGGTCAGAACCGGGGCGTCCAGTGGCACCAGCTCTCCGCGTAGCCGCAATAGGGGAGGAAAACCGATGACCATGTGCAAATCACTTGCGCCACGATCGCGCATCTGTCTGAAATATAGATCTATTTGTGCCATGACTGTATCCCTTGCCGGCTTGTGGTGGTTATGGGCATGAGGTTGGTTTGTCCATCAGGACCTCTCATTCCGCCCTCTTCCTGTCGGCAGGAAGGTGGCGCTTTAAGAGTGCCTTGTTGTCGACATTGGCAACTGCCTCATCAAGGCTGATTTTCCCCGCCTCCAACAGTTCCAGGATGGCGTCATCCATAAGCCGCATGCCGAGATTTTTGCCGATCTGCATGGTTGAGTGGATTTGATAGGTCTTGTTATCACGAATCAGATTGGCAATCGACAGATTGCCAATGAGGATTTCCAGGGCCAAATGCATTGATTTGCCATCAGTTCCGGGAATGAGGCGTTGGGTTATGACTGCCTTGAGGGCTTCGCTGATCATAGCCCTGATCTGGTTTTGCGATCCCGAAGGGTAGGAATTGATGATCCGGTCCACAGTCTTGACGGCGCTCGATGTCGATAGGGTGCCAATCACTAAATGACCGGTTTCCGAGGCGGACAGGGCCATGGAGATGGTGTCGAGATCTCTCAGTTCACCGATGACGATGACATCCGGGTCCTGGCGCAGTGCACCCTTCAGGGCATTTTGAAAAGAAAGGGTGCTGGTGCCGAGTTCCCTTTGATTGACGACGCCTTTTTTCAAGGGATGGATGAACTCGATGGGGTCTTCGACAACCAGGATGTGGTGGGCACGCTGCTGGTTGACGTAGTCGACCATCGCCGCAAGGGTTGTCGTCTTGCCATGGCCGGTCGATCCGGTTACCAGGATGATGCCCTGATGGTTATCGAGGGTGGCGCGGACCACATCGGGAAAACCCAGCTGGGCAAGGGTAGGGACTTGCGGAGGGATGATGCGAAAGACGCTGCTCATGCCGCGATTGTGCAGCATGGCGCTTCCTCGAAAACGCCCAAGTCCACTTATTTCGTATGCGAAATCAAGTTGTTGGTGACTGTTGAGCTGGTCTCTCTGAGCCGGGCTGAGGAGTTCGGAGATGAGATGCACGGTCTGTTCGGGGGTAAGAACCTGACTTTTCAGTCGGATCAACTTGCCGGTCCTGCGAACCATGAACGGTTCGCCGGGGACGATGTGCACGTCCGAGGCCTGCAGGTCGACGGCTGCCTTGAAAACCTTGTCCAGTGTTGCCATGCCGGTAGGTATCCTGAAAGAGGTTGCGGTTATTCGGAAGGGCCGGCGGGGCGAATAATTTGGATATTATCCACCGCCACGTTGATGAATTGACTCTTGGCAATTTCTCTGCCGCTGTGGTCGCTGATCGTGGCGCCGGTCACCGCCATGAATCTCTTGACCTCGTTCATATAATCGGTGAGCCGCGCCCCCGGGATCAGGTCGATATCGCCTTTTATAGCGAAATCCTTAGTATAGATTGTCACGTGGGTTTTATCTGTAATCATTTTTGGCCCTCTTGGAGAAAAGAAATAACACGAGTTGGCAGGCAAGGCATCTCTGCGCTACAGTTCTTCTGAGTATCTTTGTTAATGCGGGAGAAGTCAACGTGGCGGAGCAGAAAATGTGCTAAACAGCCTCGGAGGTACGAAGTTTGCGGCCAGATTACTGGACGTAAACAGCTTTGGTGTGCAGGATTGCAATTGTACCGGAAAGGCAATAAAAAAGGGTTTTAAGAGACTGATATCTCTTAAAACCCTTTTTAAATTGCTGGTCGGGATGAGAGGATTTGAACCTCCGGCCCCAAGTCCCCCAGACTTGTGCGCTAACCAGGCTGCGCTACATCCCGACACGTGCTGGACTTTCTACCATGTGTTCGATTGGCTGTCAACACTATCAGCCGATGAGAACCTATTCTTTTGGTTTGTTCAGAAGACTCTGCAATTTCTGCAGTTCTTTCTTAATGATCTGTAATTTATGTGGCTGGTTCTCACGGCTTTGTCGCTTGTTGGTCGGCTGCGGAACTGGTTCGCCACCAGTGGTTCCAAGAAGCTTCCTCGCTCCAGCGATGGTGTATCTCTGATCATGCAGCAGAACCTTAATTTTCAGGATCAGTTCCACATCCTGATAGCGGTACAGCCGCTGCTGGGAATTGGCACGTTTCGGTTTGATGCCGGGAAACTCCGATTCCCAGTAACGCAGGACGTGAGCTGGAACTTCAGCCAGTTTAGCCACTTCGCCGATCTTAAAATAGAGCTTGTTAGGTATCTGCGCTGTCATGCCACCACCCATTCCTCTATAAAAGATGCCTAATACCTATCCTCAGGCGTAGCCGGTTTTCCTTGGCCAAACAACCCAGGAAGGGCCAACTCCTTTTCGTTACATAAAAAAAAGAGAAAGGAGTAGTAGCCAAATCTGCATAAACAGCTCAGTTTTTAGTAGCGGCTTCCGGGCTATTGACCAGTTCCCTCAGCTTTTTGCTGGGCCGAAAACTAATGGCCTGTCGCTTCTTAATGGTAATGGTATCGCCGGTTCGCGGATTTCTTCCTCTTCGCGGCGATTTGTTCCTGACGGTAAATGTACCGAAATGAACGAGCTTGATCGACTGCCCGTCAAGCATAAGTTGCTTCATATTATCGAGGAAGCTGTCAACGATAAGGGAGCAGCTGCTCTGCGAGAAGCCGAGTTGATTGGCAAGTGTCTCGGTCAGTTCCTTCCTGGTTAAATTATTGCCTGTGTCATGCATTACGAAATGTACCCCCAAATTGCTCTGTCAGTAAGCGTACTATTTTTTCGTGGGATTTCTCCACGTTTTTTTCGGTTAAGGTCTTGCTTGGTGATCGGTAAGTAATACTCAGGGCGACGCTTTTTTGGCCCTGCGGGATTTTTCCACCTTGGAAAATATCAAATAATTCACAGCTCTCGATGAGCTTGTCCGGATGCTTGCGTACTGCCTCAAGGAGTTCGCCGGAAGAAACGCTGTCCGGTACCACCAGCGCGATATCTCGTTTAACTGAGGGATATACAGGTAGGCTGGTAAATTTTTTATCGACGGCCTTTTGCCGGCAAAGTGCCTGGAAATCGAGGTCGAAGAAGTAGACATTGTGTTTGATGGCGAACCGCCGCAACACCTCGGGTCTTACCTTGCCAAGAAAACCGAGTTTTTGCGCCCCATGAAAAACATCAAGGGAGTAGCCTGCCTCTGCATAGGGCTCGCCGCATCCGTCTTCCGGGGCGACGAATTGGACCGCATCGTCTGCGGTGGCAGGCAACAGGCCAATTTCCCTGATGATATATTCGACACAGCCTTTAGTGTCAAAGATATCAACCTCTTCTTGTTTGAAATAGAGTGGTGAGCTCTCACCATGGCGATTGCCGGAGAGTACACCGGTAAAGCGCATGGTCTCGATCGGCTGGAGATTGTCTCCGGCCGGCTGGAACACCTTGCCTATCTCGAAGAGTTTGATATCGGTTTTCTGGAAATTGATATTTCGCCGGACATTGTCAAGCAACCCGGGTAACAGCATGGTACGAAGCACCGATTGCTCTTCACTGATCGGATTGAGCAGGGGCACCACCTGATACCGCGGATCATCATTTGCGAGATTGCACATCTCGCCGTGCTTTTCCGAGACGAAACTGTAGTTTATCGCCTCGCTGAAACCGGCCGCGGCAAGCTTGTCTGCAATGCGCAGCCGTTGTTTGCGCTCACTGTCCTGTTCCGGGTAGCTCAGGTCGACCTTGGGCAGGGTGATAGGGATTTTATTGTAACCGTACAGCCTGGCAACCTCCTCAATGAGATCGGCCTCCCGCTCTATATCCATACGGAAGGAGGGCGGGTCAACAACAATAATTTCCTCACTCTGTAGACGGCAGGGCAAGCCGATGGATCCCAAGCGATCGGCTATTTCGCTGGCGGTGATGGTGATGCCGAGGAGGGACATGGTTCTTGCGACACTGAGTGTTATGGCCGGTGCAGTTTTCTTTCCGCCATAGCAATCGACGCCGCCATCGGGTGCTTTGCCGCCTGCCACTTCACAGATCAGTTGCACGGCACGGTTCAGGGCATTGACGGTTCCCTCCGGATCCACCCCGCGCTCAAAACGGTAGGAGGCCTCCGATGCCAGATTGAGCTTCCGGGCGGTGCGGCGAATCGAAACCGGATTGAAACAGGCGCTTTCCAAAAGAATAGTGGTGGTACCCTCGCTCACCTCAGAATTCTGGCCACCCATGATACCGGCTACGGCCACAGGTTTTTCGCCATCGCAGATCATCATCATCTCGGGGCTCAGCTGACGGGCTGAGCCGTCCAGGGTGGTAAAGGTCATCTCGTCCTGCCGAGGTGCCCGAACGACGATTTTCTGCCCGGATAGGGTGGCGAAGTCAAAGGCGTGCAGTGGTTGGCCGTATTCCATCATGACAAAGTTGGTGATGTCGACGATGTTGTTGATCGGCCTTTGGCCAATGCTCAGCAGCCGCTTGCGGAGCCACCAGGGCGAGGGGGCAATTCTGACGTTCTTGATCAGCCGGGCGGCATATCGAGGGCAGAGATCAGCGGACTCAACCTCGACCGAAAATTCCTTGCTGGTATTGTCGATCTTGGCTCCGTGCACGGGCAGTACGAGAGGTTTACGGAGAACTCCGGCTACTTCCCTGGCGATGCCGATGACCGAGGCGCAGTCGGGGCGATTAGGGGTGAGATCAACCTCGATAAAGGTGTCTTTCAGGCCGAGTGCCTCAATAAAGGATTGACCATGCTTGGTGTTTTCCGGCAGCTCCATGATGCCGTCGTGAGCGGTACTGAGGCCAAGTTCTCGTTCCGAGCAGATCATACCGGCGGAAGCGACTCCCCGGATCTTTGATTTGCCGATCTTCAGGTCACCAGGCAAAACCACGCCGGGGAGGGCGACCACTACCGCCAGGCCTTTGCGGACATTGGGTGCTCCGCAGACTATCTGGTGCGTCTCGTCGCCGATCTGTACCTGACAAACCGTCAGTTTGTCGGCATCGGGATGTTTCTCGGCGGCAACGACAAGGCCGGTGCGCAGCGGGGCGAGCTCTTCGTAGAGTGGGCTTACGGCGTCAACTTCCAGGCCGAGCATGGTAAGATGGTCGGCAAGCTTCTCGGGCGTCAGGCCGTCAAGATCCACATAGTTTTGCAACCAGTCAAGAGTAAGCTTCATAGCAATTTTCTGATGTGTAGTGAAATAGACTAGAACTGTGAAAGAAAACGTTGATCGTTTTCGTAAAACAGTCGAATGTCGTCAATCCCGTACTTGAGCATAGCGATACGTTCGATACCCAGGCCAAAGGCGAAACCGCTGTAGACCTCGGGATCATAACCGACCATTTTAAAAACCTCCGGATCAATCATGCCGGAGCCGAGTATTTCCAGCCATCCTGTTTTTTTGCAGACCCGGCAACCGGAACCGCCGCAGATAACGCAGGCTATGTCCACCTCGGCGCTTGGTTCGGTAAAGGGGAAAAACGATGGCCGGAAACGAAGGGGCAATTCTTTTTCAAACATTTTTCTGGTGAAGACGGTCAACACACCCTTGAGATCGGCGAAGGAGATATTTTTGTCGACCAGGAAACCTTCCACCTGATGAAACATCGGGGTATGGGTGATATCGGAATCACAACGGTATACCTTGCCCGGGGCAATAACCCTGAGAGGCGGCGCCTGTTTCTCCATGATCCGGGCCTGCATCGGCGAGGTATGGGTGCGAAGCAGTACCGATTCGCTGATATAGAAGGTATCGTGCATGTCCCTGGCCGGGTGGTGGGCCGGAATGTTCAGCGCTTCGAAGTTGTAGTAATCAAGCTCGACATCCGGGCCTTCGGCAACAGAGAATCCGAGACTCTCGAAGATCGCACAGGTATCCCGCATGACCTGAGTAACCGGATGCAGCCTGCCGGTGGCGGGGTGCCGCCCGGGCAACGTAAGGTCGGGAGTTGTTCTGCAGGCAATTCCTTCAGCCGCGCCGGAGAGGGCAACCTTTTTTGCTTCAAAAAGAACCTCAATTTCGGCTTTTATGTTGTTCGCGAGTTGCCCGACGCGGGGGCGGTCTTCAGCGGGCACAGACCCAAGCTGGCGCATGAGGGTGCTGAAGTCACCTTTCCGTCCGAGAAAACGGACACGAAATTCCTCAAGTTGTCCGCTGTCGGTTAACTGTTCAAGATTTTTCTTGGCCTCGGCTTCCAAGCTTTGTAACTGGTGTTCCATATTCGCTGCGAAAGGTAGTTGCCCAAAGAAACAGCATGCCGGTTATTGGTTACGAAAACCAAAACCGGCATACAGAAAAAACACTGGAGGAGGGTCTGCTATGCGTTGGCTTCTCTTGCTATCTGCACCACTTTCGAGAAGGCAGCGGCATCGAGTATTGCAAGGTTAGCAAGGACCTTACGGTCAAGACCAACATTGGCTTTTTTCAGACCACCCATCAACTTGCTGTAGCTCATGTCATTCATATGAGCGCCGGCATTGATCCTGGCTATCCACAACTGGCGGAAATCTCTCTTCTTGACCCGCCGGTCACGGAAAGCATAAACCAAGGCGCGATCAACTGCCTCGGTTGCTGTTTTATAGAGGCGCGACTTGCCTCCCCGATATCCTTTGGCAAGCTTCAGCACCTTGTTTCTTCTTCTGCGGGCCTTAAAGCCCCGTGTTACGCGTGGCATTTGTAAACTCCTTTTTATCCTGCCCGCCGGGAAAACCGACGGGCTCTCTAGGCTGTCACTGACCAGCCTGCATTAAAACCAGCAGGTTGGTAATGAGCCAGAATCATTACATATACGGTAAAATCTTCCGAATTCCCTTGAGGTTGGTAGCATCAACCATATCGGATTGACGCAAACCGCGCTTTCGTTTCGTTGATTTTTTGGTCAGGATGTGGCTGGAAAACGCCTTGGAGCGTTTGATTTTTCCTGATCCAGTAACTTTGAAGCGCTTGGCGGCGCCTCGATTGGTTTTCATTTTCGGCATGATAGAACTCCTTTCACCTCAATATCACAATCGCTGGCGATTGCTCTTTCTTTTAAAAAATGAGCTTAACGGGGCTCAAACAAAAAAATTATCCTTTTGGTCCTACAAACATCACCAGTTGCCGACCTTCCATCTTCGGTTCTTGGATAATGGTTGCATCCTCTTTCAAGGCTTCGGCGATCTTATTCATTGAATCGAGGCCGATGGTTTCACAGTACACAATCTCCCGGCCACGAAAACGCATGGTGAGTTTCACCTTGTTTTTTTCGGCAAGGAATTTCTTGATATTCTTTATTTTAAAATTGAGATCGTGGTCATCGGTTTTTGGCCGGAACTTGATCTCTTTTGTTTCAATAACTGTCTGCTTCTTTTTAGCTTCTTGTGTTTTTTTCTTCTGCTCGTAGCGAAATTTATCGTAATTCATCACCCGGCAAACGGGTGGGTCAGCATTCTCCGAAACAACCACCAAATCGAGACCTGCTTCAAATGCTATGTTTTTTGCTTCTTCGGACGAAACAATTCCCAATTGATTGCCATCAGCATCAATAAGTCTGACCTTGGGGAAGCGAATTGCCTCGTTGGTTACTGATTGTCCTTCTCGCTGTGCCGGTACACTCCTGCCTTTTCTGTTAATAACTTTACCTCCTCGATTCTACGAGCTTGATATTGCAAATCGTCCTGAGAGGATGCCAATGGCATGCACCCAGGCAATACATTCTACCGTTTTCGCCTAGTATCCGCGCCCTGTCCGGACCTCAGATGCTATTTTTTCGGCAAACTCGGCTATGGCCATTGGTGGCAGGTTAGCCCCGTCACGCTGGCGAACGGTTACCGTCTGTTCAGATTTTTCTTTGTCACCGATGATAAGCATGTACGGTATTTTAGCAACTTGCGCTTCTCTGATTTTATAGTTCAATTTTTCGTTACGCAAATCCTTTTCTACTCGCACACCGGCTTTGCGAAGCTGTTGATATATTTCTTCACAATAATCGGCCTGGTCGTCAGTGATATTCAGAATTCGTGCCTGCACCGGGGCAAACCATAGGGGGAAGGCCCCAGCATAGTGCTCAATGAGCACGCCGATAAAACGTTCCAGGGAGCCCATCAAGGCTCGATGAATCATTATCGGTTGGTGGTCGGCGTTATCGGTGCCAGTAAAGTGCATCTGAAATCGTTCCGGCAGATTGAAGTCGACTTGGATGGTCGAACACTGCCAGGAGCGGCCCAGCTGGTCCTTGATTTTAATATCGATCTTCGGTCCGTAAAAAACGCCTTCGCCTGGATCGATTTTGTAGGCAAGCCCCCTGTTTTCTAGGGCGAGCTTCAATGCCTCAGTGGCCTTTTCCCAGTTTTCGTCGCTGCCGACGTACTTGGCCGGGCGAGTCGATAAGTAAATATCATAATCGGCAAAGCCAAAAGAACGCAGGATATGCAGGTTGAGATCGAGAATATTGAGGATCTCATCTTCAAGCTGGTCCGGCCGGCAAAAGATGTGGGCGTCGTCCTGGGTAAAACCGCGAACCCTGAGCAGCCCATGCAGTGCGCCGGCCCGTTCGTAGCGATAGACTGTGCCCAGTTCGCACCAGCGGATCGGCAAATCGCGATAACTTCTTTTGTCGCTGTTGAAAATACCGATATGGAAAGGGCAATTCATCGGCTTCAGCTGATACTTCACTTCATCGATATCCATCGACGAGTACATATTCTCGCTGTAGAAATCGAGATGGCCCGAGGTTTTCCAAAGATCCTGCCGAGCGATATGGGGCGTG
The DNA here is from genome assembly GCA_030247675.1 of Desulforhopalus sp. NCBI lineage: Bacteria > Pseudomonadati > Thermodesulfobacteriota > Desulfobulbia > Desulfobulbales > Desulfocapsaceae > Desulforhopalus > Desulforhopalus sp. The sequence goes on from JAOTRX010000004.1 coordinate 89,928, forward strand.
TACAGCAGCTCGTAGTCGTGCCGGTAGTGCTCGTCTTTCCAAAAGTCCTCAATGAGGCGGCGAAGCTGGGCCCCCTTTGGCTGCCAGAGAATAAGACCGGGACCGATTTCGTCCTTGATGGTGAAAAGCTGAAGCTCTTTTCCCAACTTGCGATGGTCGCGTTTTTTTGCTTCTTCGAGGTCGCTGAGATATTTTTTCAGGTCTTTTTTATCAAAGAAGGCGGTACCGTAAATGCGTTGCAGGACATCGCGGGTTTCATCGCCGCGCCAATAAGCACCAGCCACGCGCAGGAGTTTGAATGCCCTGATGAACGAGGTGTTGGGCAGGTGCGGGCCACGGCAGAGATCGGCGAATTCACCAACCTGATACAGGGAGACTGACTCGGTTCGCAGATCCTCTATGAGCTCGACCTTAAATTTTTCCTGCTCGGCCGTAAACCTCTTGATGGCATCACTGCTCGATATTTCAGTTCGTTGAAATGGCAGAGCCCGGCGACCCAGCTCTTCCATCTTCGCCTCGATCGCCTCGAAATCTTCCGGGCTAAAAGGCTGGGTGTGCAGAAAATCGTAGTAAAACCCGTTTTCTATCGATGGGCCTATGGCTATTTTAACCTCTTTGCCGAAGATCTCCCGTACAGCCAGGGCCATGATATGGGCCGTGCTGTGACGCAGGACATCGAGTGCCTCATCGCTGCCGATTTGAATCGGGACGAGTTCAGTATCGGTGTGGAGGGGGGTAGCAAAGTCGACAATAGCCTCGCCTATCCGGGCGGCAACGGTGAGTTTTCGTTGCTTGTTGGAGAGGAGTGAGGATAGCGCCTCCTGTACTGTGGTCCCTGCGGGCACAGATATCGATTCTCCTTCGAATAGGGTGACTGTAATTTCAGGCATGAGGTATTTGTATATAAAAAAGAAGGCTAAAGAATTAACACCTTTGCAAAGGAGTTCTTACTTTAGCCTTTTATCTTGGTAGGCGCGGAGGGGATTGAACCCACGACATCCACCACGTCAAGGTGGCGCTCTCCCACTGAGCTACGCGCCTGGGTAACTCTATTCGCCACGGAACCGTTGGTTCCGCTTCAGCGGCTTCCCGGGCTGGCAAGAGCCATTTATTAACATGATTGAATAGGCGGTGCAACATTTTTTTAATGGCGGGAAGGGAAAAACTGGCGGAGAGAAGGGATCAAATTTCTTTGATTTTTTCCTGTCGATTAGCCCTTGCAGGAAAAGGATAAGCCCTTTGAAACGGCAGGTATCATTGAGCTGGAGAGCGTCTTTGAATTGCCTTGGCCAGGGTGTATTTGTCGGCATATTTGATATCCATACCCATGGGAATACCACATGCCAGGCGGGTGACATTGATTGGAGCATGCTGGAGGATGTCGATGAGGTAGGAGGCTGTCGCTTCGCCGGGCACAGTTGAACTGGTGGCGATAATTACCTCTTTGACGACACCGCTTTCGATGCGGGCGAGGAGTTCTTTGATTTTCAGTTCATCCGGCCCCATTCCGTCTATAGGGGAGATGACACCGTGGAGGATGTGATAATGGCCGCGGAAGGAGTCGGTTTTCTCGATGGCCAGCAGATCCCCGGATTGCTCGACCACGCACAAAGTGTCGGCCTGGCGGCGTGGATCGGCGCAGATTGCACAGGGGTCCTGGTCGGAAAAAGAAAAGCAGCAGGAACAGAGCTGGATAGAGTCGTGAAGCTTGGCTAGGGACTCGGCTAGTTCTCCTGCTTGGGCTCGCGGTTTGCGCAAAATACTCAGAGCCAGGCGGGTTGCGGTCTTTCGGCCGATGCCCGGAAGGCGGGCCAGGTTGTCGATGAGTTTTTCCAGGGCTGGCGGGATGACCTGCATACAGCTCTCTACGATTGCATGAAATTGGAGAGGCCAGGCAGGTTCAGGCCGCCGGTGAGCTGTGCGAGTTCACTCTTGCTAAGTTCCTTGGCCTTGCGAAGAGCGTCGTTGGTTGCGGCAACGATGAGATCCTGCAGCATCTCGGGCTCGTTGGCATCGATAACCACTTTTTCAATCGCCGCCGAAAGGACCTCTCCCTGGCCATTGACGGTTATCTGCACCATGCCACCACCGGCGCTGCCGACGATGCTTTTTTTTGCCAGATCCTGTTGGATTTTGGCCATTTTTTCCTGCATGACTTTTGCCTGCTGCATGAGACTGCTTAAATCCATAATATAAATCCTGGTGGTGTTTTTGAGAAAAGGCTGCTTAGGGCGAAGGCTTATTTATTATGCTGGCTTATGCGAATGTCGCCGACATCGCCGTTGAAAATCTCTGCCGCCATAATCACCAGAGGGTCGCTGGCGAGTTGGGCTCTTTTCTGGTTTGGCGATTCGCCGTTGCTTGCCTCTTGTGGATCCTCGTTCTTTGGAACGACAAATCTGAGCCGTAAGGGTTTCTGGAAAAAATCGACGGCAAACTCGGTGAGGATCTGTCGATGCTCTTTTTGCCGTAATAGCGAGCAGTTAGCTGGATCGCTGTAGGTTAATTGCAATTCGTCTTCACCTTCCAAACGCACACCGTCGGCCCTTTGCAGGTCCTGCGCCATCCAGACCTTTCGCTCTTTAACAAAATGAATGAATTCAAGCCAGTCTTTCCGCACGCTTTTTACGTGGGGGTGGCTCTTCGTTTCTTTCACTTCCGGTGCCGCGGGTTTTTGCGGAGTGGCTTCTTCGGCTTGAACTTGGGCCGGCTGCAGTGGAGCTGCGCCAATTTTTTCGGTAGCCGGCTTGTTGTCCGGTATTTTCTCAGGTGGCGGGCCCACCTCCAGCGGGGCTGAAGGCTGGCTGGTCTCCTGCACCGCTTTCGTTACCGGCTGTTCGATCTTTTTGGCCACGACATGTGTTGCCTGTTCGGGGGGCAAAAACGTCGTCGCCGGGCAGGCGGGCAGTGAGTCGAGGATTTCCTTGAGATGGCCGAGAAGCGTGGTAACCGGGACAACATTGGCGGATTCGATGATTTTTAAAAAGGCCGTTTCCATTGTCAGTCGCGGTTGATTGGCGAATCTCAGTTCTTCGGCCATGGCCATGAGGAGGGCGAGTTTCAGGTGCAGGGTTTCCCGGGTGTAGTTTGTGGCGAGGCTCTGCAACTCGGAAAGCTCTTCGGTGGGAAGGTCGATCAGCCCCGTGCAACCGTCGATTTTACAGAGCACTAGGGCACGGAAACAGGCCATAAGGTCATCGGCAAACCGTTTGATATCAATACCAAAGCTGAAGATCTCGGCAAGAGCTGTGAGTACCTCGGTAAGCGAACCCTCAAGTAAGCCCCTGGTCAGGCGCATGAGCACCTCGCGGCTCACCAGGCCGAGAACCTCAACGACATCCTGGCTGGTGATAGTTTTTTCGCCAAAGGAAAACATCTGGTCAAGGAGGCTCAAGCCGTCGCGCACCGATCCACCCGCCTCGCGGACGATGAGGGAGAGGGCGGCAGGTTCGATGGCAAAGCCCTCCTGGGCGGCGAGCTTTTGGAAATGGTCATAGAGCTCACCGGCACTGATCCTTTTCAGTTCGTATTGCTGACACCTGGAGAGAATGGTGACGGGGATCTTGTGGATTTCCGTGGTGGCGAACATAAAATAGACGTGCGCCGGAGGCTCCTCCAAGGTTTTTAACAGGGCGTTGAAGGCCTCGGTGGTGAGCATGTGTACTTCATCGATGATGATGATGCGGTACTGCGCCGAGGTTGGGAGAAACTTGATTTTCTCCTTGAGTTCCCGAATCTCCTGGATGCCCCGGTTCGAAGCGCCGTCGATCTCGGTGAGGTCAAAGGATGAGCCTGAGGCAATTTCCCGGCATGAGGGGCATTGGTCGCAGGGTCGATCAGCCGGTTCAGCCTGGCAATTGATTGCCTTGGCCATGATGCGGGCGATGGTGGTCTTGCCGACACCCCGCACTCCGGAAAACAGAAGGGCATGGGCCACCCGGTTGCGGAGGATGCTGTTCTGCAGGGTGCGTATTACCGGACGTTGGCCGACGACCTGATCGAAAGTCTGCGGGCGGGATTTCCTGGCAAGTACGAGATAGGACATGCAACACCGTGGCTGGTCTTGAAAAACTGGTACGTGAAGCGCTGGAAAAATGATAGCCGGGTTACCTGCGGCACACAAAGAGTGTCGCTACCGTTGCTTCCTTCCGGACCTGGCGGGGTTCGCGATTCTTTGTTGCGCAGGGCCCGGCTATCAAAGTCGAACTCATATGGTGGCGGAGAGAGTGAGATTCGAACTCACGGTACTTGCGTACACACGCGTTCCAGGCGTGCACCTTAAGCCACTCGGTCATCTCTCCAACTCGAATGCTCAAAAATGTGTGGTACTATGTATACCGTCATCTGTCTTTTGGCAACCAAAAAAGTCATGGCGATTTTAAAAAGGGCGGGGTCTGGACTGCGGCGGCGCTCCGTCTACCGCGGAAGAAATTCTTCAGCAAAGCGGCGCATTCAATGGCTAAAACGCCGCCGGTGACAGTTATCTTGTGGTTCAGCCGCTGGTCATTGCCAAGGGTATACAGGGAGGTCGCGGCGCCGGTTTTCGGATCGGTGGCCCCATACACCAGCCGGCTGACCCGTGCCTGGATCAAGGCCCCCATGCACATGATGCACGGTTCAAGGGTGACGTACATTGTTGTTTCCGGCAGACGGTAGTTGCCCAGGCGTTTCGCTGCCCCCCTGATGGCGAGAATCTCCGCGTGGGCCGATGGGTCGGATAGGCTTATTGGACTATTGCCGGCAGCGGCCAGCAACTGTTCTCCGGCAACTAGCACCGCACCAACCGGGACCTCACCCCATAGTCCGGCCTCTCTGGCTTGCTGCAGGGCGAGTGCCATCCACTGTTCGTCGATCTCTATCATTTTTCGGGTATCGATAACATTATTTTGCATTTTCCGCGCAATGCCCTTATAAGGGGAGGGTAAAGAGTTACGAATTTGAAATATCATTTACTGTCTTGTAATCAATTCTATGTATAAAATACTTATTTATGATTCACTCAATGTGACGAGTGATTGTATGACTTCGGCCTTAAGAGATCGTTGTGAGTTGACTACTATAGCCAATGAAGACGATTTTCAAGCGGAGATTCGAGCTCGCCAGTTTGATTTGATCTTTATTGATATCGACTCCCTGGATGGGCAATTCTTGGCGCTTCTCCGGCAGATCCACAATAAGGATCCCTTCCTGCCGATCATCATGACCAGCAAGGTGGAAAAGGCCGAGATCATTGTCCAGGCGATGAACGAGGGGGCGAGCGACTTTCTTGTCCAGCCGATTGCCCAGAGCCGGGTCAATATCGCCGTCGACAAGGCCATCCAGATCCGTGATCAGCGCTTTGAGATCGCCTATCATCGCCGCAAGCAGGATGTGGTCTACGACTTCAAGGATGTCGTCGCCCACAGTCGTATCATGCAGCAGATTCTCAAGAGCCTTGAGCGTTTCGCCAAGACCGACTCGACCATTCTCATTACCGGCGATACCGGGACCGGCAAATCGTTTTTATCGGGAACGGTGCATTTTAACTCGCCGCGCCGGCAGAAACCCTTCGTCAAGATCAACTGTGCCAATATTCCCGAAGATCTCCTCGAATCGGAATTGTTCGGGCATGAAAAGGGGGCCTTCACCGGCGCCGATAAGCAGCGGATCGGCAGGTTTGAGCAGGCCAGCGGCGGCACAATTTTTCTCGACGAGATTGGCGAGATGAATATGCGTCTGCAAACCAAGCTGTTGCGGGTCCTTGAGGAGAAATCCTTTGAGCGGGTGGGGGGCAACAAGACCATTTACAGCGACGTGCGGATCATCGCTGCCACCAACAAGGATCTGGTTGGGCAGGTAGAGAAAGGCCTGTTTCGTGAGGATCTGTATTACCGCATCAATGTCCTGCCGGTCAGTCTGCCCTCGCTTCGCGACCGGCGTGCCTGCATCCTGCCCCTGTCAGAACTCCTCCTGAAGAAATGCTGCACCTCCATGCACCGCGATATCCACGGCTTCACCGACAAGTCCATGAGCCTGATCCAGGACTACGACTGGCCCGGTAATATCCGCCAATTGGCCAACACCATTGAACGGGCGGTGATCCTTGAAGATGACCGGCGGGTGCACTCCTATAACCTGGCCTTGCCGGAAAAATCGTCGCGGCCGTCCGGGGTGATCATCCCGCAACCGGTCAGCAAGGAAGAGGCTGGAGCGTTGCCGAGCGATCTTTCCGAATCCCTGGCCGAACAGGAGAAGGACCTCATCCTGAGGGTGCTTGATGAGTGTCTGTGGGTGCAGAAGAATGCCGCGATAAAACTCGGCATAAGCCCTAGGGCCCTGAACTATAAAATCAGCAAGCTGAAAATTGCCCATCCGCATTGGCGGCGCAATAAGGTCATCGAATAAAGCTGAGTAGAGCAGCTTGTTTGCTCATACGAAACTGGCCCTTGCGGTAACACTACTCGATTTTTGCTACCATCTCCTCGATCACGGCAAGGCCGGTCTGCCAAAACTGTGGGTTGTCGAGGTCAATTCCGAAGGGTTGCAGGAGCTCATAAGGCGACAGAGACCCTCCCTCGCTGAGAAGCTCAAAATATTTATCGACAAAGGCCGCTCCCTCCCGGCGATAGATGCCGTACAGGGCGAGGACCAGCAGTTCGCCAAAGGCATAAGAGTAGACATAACCCGGGGTCTCCAGGAAGTGCGGGATATAGGACCACCAGATACCGTAGTCGTCACCCAAGTGGACCGTGTCGCCGAACATCGCTTTCTGGGTCGTTAGCCAGTAATCACTCAGTTGGTCGCTGCTCAGCTCTCCATGCTCTCGCCTGCCCTCGTGCATCAGGTGCTCGAAGCGGTTCATGGCCGTTTGCCGGAAGACGGTTGCGAATATCGATTCGAGCTTCTGGCAGATGAAGGCACGTTGCTCGTTCTTGTCCCGGAGTAGAGCCAGTTGGCTGTTGAAGACCAGCAGTTCGGCGAAGACCGAGGCGGTTTCGGCAAGCGGCAGCGGTGTGTCGCTGTTAAAATGGCCCTTGCTTGCGGCAAGCACCTGGTGCACGCCGTGGCCAAGTTCGTGGGCGACCGTTGAGACATCCCGCAGATTCCCGGTATAGTTGACCATGACATAGGGATGCGCCTGAGGAACGCAGGGGTGGGCGAAGGCGCCGCCCCGCTTGCCCTTGCCAAGCGGCGTATGAATCCACTTGCCAGTAAAAAACATCTCGGCGATCTCCGCCATACGCGGCGAAAATTCGGCGAAGGCGGTGAGCACGGTTTGCCGGCAGGAAGACCAGCTGATCTGCTGGGTCGGCAGGGAGGGAAGGGGCGCGTAGCGGTCGAAATGCTCAATTTTTCTGAGGCCGAGAAGGCGGCGTTTTACCCGGTAATAACGGTGCACCAAGTCGTAGCGGGAAACAGCCGCTTCGATAAGGGTAGCGACGGTCGAGTTCCGCAGGTCATTATGCAGGTTCATGGTGTCGATCCAGCCGGGGTGTTTGCGCAGCCGGTCGGTGATCATCTTGTCCGCCGCCAGGGTGTTGAAGATGTGGGTGAGGATATGGCTGTTTTGCCGCAGGCCTTCGGTCATTTCCACCGCGGCGCGCCTTCTTGTCCGCCGGTCGGCGGCGTACAGGTCGGTCAGCACCTCTTCTTCGCTGCGCTTTTTTCTACCGAACTGGATTTGACTAACAACCTTATCAAATAAGGTCGTCCAGGAATTCCGGCCCACCGCCTCTTTTTCGAGAAGGAGTGTTTCCTCTGCCAGGGAGAGCTGGTGGGGGTGGTACTTGCGGAGGCAGGTGAGATAGTGGCGATACCGGCCGATCACCGGATCATTCAACAAAATCCCAGTCGTGTCGTCATCAATGCGATTCCACTCCAGCTTGAAAAACACCGTTTCCGTGCCGCATCTGCTGACCAGTTCGTGAATTTTCTGGTCGAGGGCTCCGGCTGCGGCATTGTCCGTCTGGGTGCTGAAATTGAGAAAGGCGAAGGTGGCGAGCTTGGTGAGGGTGCAGTCAAGGGCCTCCAGTCGTTCCACCAAGGCCAGCAAGCCCGGTGCGTCCAGTTCGGCGACGTGTGCGTAATAGTGGGCCTTGATTGCGGCTGCCTCGGTTTCGCACCAGGCGATATCGATGGCGATGTCCGGGGCCTCGACCGAGGCGTAGAGATCGCCGAGGTTCCACAGGACATCTGCGGTTCCGAGATCGTTATTGGTTGGTATCGTATCGGCCATGACTGCTTCCCTCGCTACCGCAGACCGGCAATAAACGGCCCAACCGCCTGGGCGCCCTGGGAATCAACGAGGCGGATTGTTTCCGAGCCGATGACCGCCATGTCCGCCTTGCCGGTAATTGCCGCAACGTCGTCGCGGTTGCGGATACCAAAACCAACCGCCAGGGGCAGATTGGTGGCGGCCCGGCAGCGCGCCAGATAGGTGTTGAAGTCGGCGCCGAATTCCGATTGCTTGCCGGTTACCCCCCGCCTGGCGACGCAGTAGATGAAGCCGGCAGCCGATCTGTTCAGCTCGGCCATACGCTCATCCGTTGAGGTTGGGGCGAAGATCAGCACCGGGGCGATCTGGAACTCTTTTGCCAGCCTGAAGAAATTTTCACCCATCTCCGGCGGCAGATCGGGGATGATCAGGCCGGTGATTCCGGCACTACGGCAGTCCTTGAAAAATCGTTCTTCACCGTACTTGTAGACGATGTTGTAGTAGGTCATGAAGAGAAAGGGGATGTCGTAGCGGCCAGTCATCTCGGCACCGAAGGCCAGGCAGTCGGTGACCGTGGTCCCGGCGGCCAGGCTGTCCTGATTGGCCTTGAGGATGACCGGCCCGTCGGCCATCGGTTCGGAAAAGGGGATCTGCATCTCGATGCAGTCTACGCCGCCAGCCACCATCTGTTCAATGACCTGGCGGTTGGTCGCCAGGTTGGGGTAGCCGAGGACGATATGGGTCATCAGCAGAATTTTGTTTTTCTCCAGCCGGGCGCGGAGTCGTTTTTCGAGTACCATTATATGTTCACCGTTCTTTTTTGGTAAAAAGGAGGAGGTTATTTGCTGTATTCTGCAGCGCGGGCGATGATGAATTCCTTCCAGGAAGGGTCATTGAAGGCGTGGGCGATAGTGAAGATGTCCTTGTCGCCCCGGCCCGACTGGTTGATGATGATGGCATCGTCCGGGCTGAGCAGCGGAGCCTCCTTGAAGGCCTGGACAAAGCCGTGGGTTGACTCAAGGGCCGGAATTATCCCCTCCATGCGCATGGTCAGGTCGAGGGCGGCCATGACCTCAGCGTCAGTGGCGGCGGCAAATCTGACCCTGCCTTTCTCGGCCAGATCGGCGAGAATCGGGCTGACTCCCACGTAATCAAGGCCCGCTGCCACCGAGTGGGTTTCCAGCATCTGGCCGTCGCTGTTTTGCAGGAACATGGTCTTATAGCCCTGCGCGACCCCTGGGCTGGCGTCGACGCCACAGAGCCTTGAGGCGTGCATGCCGGAATCAAGCCCTTTGCCGCCGGCCTCTACTCCCACCAGCTGTACCTCGCTGTTGTCAAGAAAACCCTGGAAGATGCCCATGGCGTTGGAGCCGCCGCCAACACAGGCGAAGACCCGGGCAGGCAGCTTGCCGTGGTGGGACAGGATCTGTTCTTTTGCCTCACGGCCGATGATCGATTGAAACCAAGAGACCATTTCCGGAAAAGGCGCGGGTCCACAGGCGGTGCCAAGAACGTAATGGGTGGAGTCGACATTGGTCACCCAGTCACGAAAGGCCTCGTTGATAGCGTCTTTCAGGGTTCTCGAGCCGTCTTTCACCGGCACCACGGTGGCCCCCATCTTTTCCATCCAGAAGACATTGGGGCGCTGCCGGAGGACATCGACCTCACCCATATAAATAGTACATTCAAGACCAAATTTAGCGGCCATGGTGGCGGTGGCCATGCCATGCTGGCCGGCGCCGGTTTCGGCGATGACCCGTTTCTTGCCCATCCGTTTTACCAGGAGGCCCTGGCCCATGACATTGTTGGCCTTATGGGCACCGGTGTGGTTGAGGTCTTCGCGCTTGATATAGATCTTCGCCCCGCCGAAATGTTTGGTGAGATTCTCGGCAAAGGTAAGTGGCGTCGGCCGGCAGGAATAGGTGGACATCAGCTCCAGGTATTCCTGCCAGAAGAGGGGATCGTTTTGCGCCTCGCGTAGAGCGACCTTCAGATCGGCAAAGGTTTGATGGAGGATCTCCGGGATGTACGCGCCACCCCACTGGCCAAAAAAACCGTTATCTTTCATCATGTTCTCCGTGCTGTATTGCCTGTGACAGCTGGTGGAAAGGCTGCCTAAAAAATCCGGCCGGCCGCTGCCGGGAAGTTAATATTGATCAATCTGTCGAGCCTAATATTTTAATTCGAGATGCACTTGAATGTTCGGGAATGAATTTGATAAGCTTCTACCACACCAATGCTGCAGAAAGTCACCCAGCCTTCACGTTCAAGGAGAATCGTATGACCACAGATGGAGCTGTTGCCAGCAGTTCGAAAATCGATTCAGAAAAGGTATTAACCTTCCCCCGTGGCATACCGGGGTTTGAAAAATACACTACTTACCTTGTATATCACAAGGAAGAAAATAATCTGAGCGCGTACTGGCTGGAATCCACCGACGAACCGGAGATTACCTTTACCATTGTCGATCCGGGCCAGTATGGTCTCAGCTATGACCTGGAGTTGACCGAGGACGAGCGTAATGTCCTGCAGGCGGAAAAGGCCGAAGAGCTTGCCGTGTTTATGATGCTTACCAAAAAAGAGGACACCGGCAAGCAATCGACAAGCCTCAGTGCCAATATCTCCGGGCCGGTGGTCATCAATCCGCGCACCCGGCTTGCCTTACAGAAGGTAATCCTCCGGGCCCATTTGAGTACCATCGTCGTCCAGAAGGAATAGGGCGAAGGCCGCCTATCCTCTGCCTCCCTCAAGCTGTCTCCGGCAGGCCGCGGCGAAATCTTCCGGGTAGTGGCCGTTGATAAAGCGCAGCTGCGCCTCACTAAAGGCCCCCGGCGACTCCGGCAGCCGAGGGAGGAAGGCATAGAGGAGCGGCTGCCGCTGGTTTCTCGTCCTCCCCAGCCTCTTCCCGTATTCAATAGAGGTGACCATCCTGGCCCCAAGTCCGGCGAGGACCTTTTGCGCGGTAAGAATGCCGGTGTCGAGGGAGCGGCGGGTCTCCATGTCGCATTCAAGGATATTGCCGGGCAGGCTGCCGTCACCCCTCGGCAGGGTCATTAGCTGCAGTTCCCATTGCGAGGTCTGGGCCTTGGGGACAAAGAGCATGACCCTGCCATCACTCCAAACCACCAGGTCGGTCGGCAAATCGTTGCGGCCATCCATCCGCTGGTTACCGGCCAGGGCCGCCCGGTAATCAGCAAAGAAGTCACTTCCGTGAAGACCAGCGTACTCGTCGATCAGCTCGGCCAGCATATCGCCGCAGCTAAAAGACGGCAGCATCCCTACCGCATGCTCGCAGCCCCCGTTGTAGATGGTCACATGCTCCGGAACCATGGCGTATTGTTGGTGGATCTGCTGATGCGAGGCATGCAGCCGGTAGTGCGACGGGGCAAAATCAAAGCCGTAATTCCAGCCCCAGAGGGTGGCCGGACCATGGTCGCCGGTCGGCAGTTTTTCGAGGATTGCCAGGCGCAGGGCCTCAAGCGCCTCGGGGCTGAGCACGCCTTTCGCCTCCGGCAGCGGCAGCTTGACACCTTGGGCGAGGCAGACGTAGGTGCGCTGATAGTACAGATGGCGCAGAGCATGGATGTCTGCCCGGCTAAGGGCCTGGGTAGAGTAACGGATGGCGTCGTCGGCCATGTTGGCGGCATAGTGGCCGCCGGGGATGTATGAGTTCTGTCTCAGGTATTCAAAGACGTGGGTGTCGCCGTCCATCGGCCATTCACCGACTATCTCGCTTGCCCCCTGGGCGCCGGGGCGAATGACCATGATGATTTTATAGGTATCCGGCAGGTGCCGGTTGTTGGCCACTGCCTCATAAAGGGCGTGGTTGTGGATGACCGGCCGTAAACCGGACCTTCCTTCCCGGTAGCGCAGGCCGGTCGGCCGCCCGTGATCACCGACAAATTCGCAGGATAGCCCGGCCAGGGCCACCAGATCCTCCGGGTCTGTTGAGCAGGTGGCCAGAGCGAGGAGGAGCGGTTCCGGCAGTTGGCCGAACAAGCCCCTGTCAAGTCCGGCGATTTGCAGGCTTGCGCTCAGGGAAACCGCGGCAGGCGGGCCCAGATACATCCGGCCGGGATTGATGGCACTGGCGTCGGCCCATTCCTTGTCGATATAGGTACAGCCCCTGAAGGGGAAGGGGTTGGGAATTTCATAGATCCAATCGGCGGCGGCAACGGGTACATCTTCCAATGGGTAATTACGGGTGTTGTCCACCGGTGTGTTGTTGCCATTCAGTCCAAGAACCTCTATCCGGGTGTTCTGGCGGAGATTGCTGACGGTATAGCTCGGTTTATGGATCCCGTACTGGAATGTCCCGGCCGGGGTAACACATGTTCTCAGGTGTTTCATGGTACAATCGAACCTATGCAGATGCTTGAGCTGATTAGGTTATTTTGCCGCAGGAGGGAGGGGGGAAAACTCTACCGGCACCCAGCTGTAACTGCCCTTGCCCTCCGCCCGCACATGGCCGATACCCGGAAAAGGAAGGTGCATGCCGGCCACCAGGGATTTGCTGGCGGCCATGGCCTTCATGATGCTGCGCCGGGTGGCGATTGCCTGCTTCTGATCGACATCGAACTCGATGGATACGCCGGGTTTGGCGAATTGCACCGCATGGGCATGGACCAGATCACCCCAGATCAACAGCTTCTGTTCTGCCGATTGCACGGCAAAGGCGGTGTGACCGGGGGTGTGGCCGTTGGCCGCAACAGCTATAATCCCCGGAACCAGCTCACTGCCCGCCCTGAAGGTCTTCCACTGACCGCTTTTGAGATACGGGGCAGCGCTGTCACGGGCCATCTTGAAGAACGGCTGCATTGCCGCCGGCGATTCGTCGGCGATTTTCTGCGACAGCCAGAAGTCGTTATCAGCCTGGGATACAAAGACCGTGGCCTTCGAAAAAAGTGGCTGGCCATTGGCATCGTTCAGTCCGCCCATATGGTCGGCGTGCAGGTGGGTAATGACCACGGTATCCACCTGAGCCGGCTGGTAACCGGCGGCTTGCATGTTTTGGACGATATAGCCAAGAGAGGGGCCGAAAAGCTTCGAAGCCCCGGCATCCACCAGCACCAGGTTGGACCCGGTATTGATCAGGTAGGCATTGACTGCCGTCTGCATCTTCGGATTGCCGACAAACATCCGGGACAGGAGGCTATTGAGGTTGGCGGCCTCGACGTTTTTGAGAAGACTCGTGTCAAGCTCAATGGCGCCATCGTAGAGAGCGGTAATCTCAAACTGACCGAGCTGGGTCCGGTAATAGCCGGGCACCTGGGTTGCCGCTTTCGGGGCAGCAGCTTCGGCATGAAGCGGCAGACATGTGAGGACTGCCGCGACGAGTAGTAAAATTTTTCCAATATATCTTGTCATAGAAATCTCCATTATTGAAATTTGAAGGAACTTTCTGGTGCTCGTAACCTTTCGAAAAGCCAAAAAAACATTGATTCTCCCGGGGGGCCCCCATTGTATCTTCCCTGCAGCCGTTACAAGGAGTATTGGCATTGATTTTCGGCTTCCGTGGCTGAACTATAATTCATGAATTGATGATTTCCAGTTTTTATCACAGGTTGTACCAAGTAGATATGTATGGAGTTAATTTGACACAAGCTTGGTTTTTCATTTACCCTGGTAGATGGCGGCAAATTAATTATTCCCAATTTTATAGGGACGTATAAGCAAATCACTATAGCACGCGCAGTCTCCTTTGAGGAGGCAAGGGAAACCTATGAAAAAGAAGCGTTACTTCTTCGTTCCATGGCCGGTTTTCTTGTTATGGCTGCTGCTGTCTTCTCCACTGCATGCCGCTGATGCCATTAAAATTGCCGCCATCTTCCCGGCAACCGGGCAGTCGGTGGCCGAATACGGCATGCGACCGCATTTTTCAGGAATACGCTTGGCTGTTAGACAGATCAATGATGCGGGCGGTCTGCTCGGCCATCCTGTTGAACTCCTCGAGTTCGGAGATCAGAGTACAGCTTTAGGTGCTAAGCAGGCGGCTCAGGAGGCAATCAAGGCAAAGGCAGTTGCAGTTATCGGTGCATCGCGCAGCTCTTTTTCTTTGGCGATGGCGCCGGTCCTGCAGGCCGCGGGCATTCCCATGATCACTCCAGTATCCACCAGCCCTGAGATTACGCTTGTCGGCGACTACATCTTTCGAGTCTGTTTCATCGATGATTTTCAAGGCGAGGTAATGGCGACATTTGCCGTCAGGGAACTGGGCGCCAGGACGGCAGTTGTTCTCACCAATACCAGTCAGAAATTCAGTCTCAGTCTGGCCGGGCTTTTTATAGAAAAATTTAAGAAATTGGGTGGAAAGATCCTTTGGGAAGGTGATTATCTCGGTGATGCCGTCAATTTTGAAGAACAGCTTGTGAAGGTGAAAGAGTTGAATCCTGATGTCTGTTTTGTCCCGGGTTACGACACCGACACCGGCTTTATCGTCAAACAATCCCGGGAAATGGGTATACAATCGATCTTCCTCAGTGGCGATGGATTGCAGGAACTGTACAAATATGCCGGGAACGCCGCGGCTGGAACACTTTTTGTAAGCCACTGGCACCAAGAAAGCCAGGATCCTGCGAGCCGGCAGTTTGTCCAAAGGTATCAAAAAGAATCAGCAACGACTATAGATCCAATTGCCGCCTTGAGCTACGATGCGGTCATGCTCCTAGCGGACGCAGTGCGGCGGGCCAATTCCCCGGAACCGGTGAAGATCCGCGCGGCTCTTGCAAAAACCCGCGGATTCACAGGGGTTACCGGGGATATTACCTTTGATGCAAACCGTAACCCGGTTGATAAATCGGCTGTTGTGCTCAAATTTGAAAAGGACTCCTGGGTGTATGTGAAAACGATTACCCCATAAAGCTGAGTTGAGCAGCTTGCCTGCTTGTACGAAACTTATGCCCTTGTGGTATAAAGCTGAGTTGAGCAGCTTGCCTGCTCATACGAAACTTATGCCCTTGTGGTATAAAGCTGAGTTGAGCAGCTTGCCTGCTCATACGAAACTTATGCCCTTGTGGTATAAAGCGCATTGGGAGGTTCTGGAAAGAAGATGAAGAATATCCTATTACTGTTTGCAGCTTGTCTCATTCTGATACTTTCATGGCTGGCGCCGCCGATCGCCTGCGCCTCAGAAACCATCAGGATTGCTGCCATTTTCGCCAGGAGCGGTGAGGCGGCAACGTCCAACATCGTCATTTTTAACGGCATTCATTTTGCAATAGGAGAAATCAACAAGAAAGGTGGTCTGCTGGGAAAAACCGTTGAGGTCGTCGAAATCGACAACCAGAGCACGGCCCTTGGCTCCAAGGCGGCGGCCGAAAAGGCGGTAACGGAGGGTGTGCAGGCGGTAATCGGCGGGTCGCGCAGTTCCCATGCCCTGGCCATGGCTCCAGTCCTACAAGCGGCTAAAATTCCAATGATTTCTCCCAGTGCTACCATCCCGGAGCTTACCGCGGTAGGCGATTATATCTTCAGAACATCCTTTACCGATGACTTTCAGGGAAAGATCATAGCCACCTTTGCCCTCCGTGACCTGGATGCCGGAACCGCCGTGGTGCTGACCAATACAGGAAGCAAATACAGCATAGGACTTTCCAAGGTGTTTAGTGAACAGTATCACAAGGCCGGTGGTGAAATCCTCCTGGAAGGCGAGTATCTTGAGAATGTCACTGATTTTGCGATGTTGCTTGAAAAAGTCCAAGCCCTCAAACCCAAGGTTGTCTTTCTTTCCGGCTATTTCAGGGATGTTGGAACCATTATGAAAACCGCCAAAACCTTGGGGATGCGACTGCAATTTGTCGGCGGCGACGGCTGGAACGAAGACCTTCTGTATCAATATGCCGGTGACGCGGCAGAGGGCAGCTATGCCTGTTCCAGCTGGAGCAGAGGCAGTACCGATTCCTTGAACCGGCAGTTTGTCGATACCTTTGAAAAGACCTATGGGCGTATCACTTCTTTTCTGATTCCATTGGTGTATGATTCCTGCAACCTCCTCGCCGACGCCATCACCCGGGCACGTTCACAGGATCCCGTAAAAATCCGCGATGCGCTGGCAGCTACAAGGGGGCTGAAGGGGGTCACCGGCGACATCACCTTTGATGAAAATCGTAACCCTCTGTACAAATCGGCGGTGATCCTTAAATACGAGAAAAGTGCGGCGATCTATTACAAGACTTTTCAGCCTTGATGGATATAAAGCTGAGTCGAGCAGCTTGCCTGCTCGTACGAAACTTATGCCCCTGTGGTATAAAGCTGAGTCGAGCGGCTCGTCTGCTCAAGCGAAATCTATGCCTCTATAGCATAACAATAAGTATGGAAATTGTCGGGATATGACCTGGACATTAAGACAGAAAGTCAATGTGGCGATTTTGGTTACCTTCCTCCTGATCGCCATGATCTTTGTTTTCATCCAATTACCCTTCCAGCAGCAAAACATGCGGTCGTCCCTGAAGCAGAACGAGATGCTCCTTCGGGCCATGGCCGATCGTGATCAGGAGCCCCTGGCCAACGAGATATTTGAGGACCGGAAACGGGCAATGGCCATACGCCTCGCCCAGATGAGCAAGGTTGACGGCATTCTCAATATCGCCGTCTATAATAATGCCGGTAAGTTAATGGCAAACGAAGGGCGGAATCCTGCCGCACCCCAGCTCTCGCCGGAACATCTCCCACAAGCGCCGGAGACCACGCTGGTACGTCAGGAACGGTTGGCCGGAAAGGGGATTCTCATTTTTGTACAAGCCATCGATGTCGTTGGTGAGCGCATCGGTTTTATCCGCTTCGACTATTCCCTTGCCGAAATGGAGGGGCAGCAGCGGCAGTTTTATCTCATCTTCGCCGGGCTTCTCGGGTCGATTTTCATCGTCATGCTGGTGCTGTTGAATCTGATTCTGTCGCGGATTGTCATCAAGCCTATCTCTTCGCTGCGCGATGCCATGCTGCACATGAAGAGCGGGGATCTGGGCAGTCAACTGCAGGTGTGGAGCGATGACGAGATAGGCGATCTCACCACAGCCTTCAACCGCATGTCCGCCGATCTCGCCGGATCATACCGGCATATCGAAAACCAAAACCGCGATCTGCGGGATAGTGAGGACAAGTTTCGCCTGACCTTTAACTTTAGCCCGGATGCGGTGACTATTTCCAAACTCAGCGACGGCACATATGTTGATATCAGCGAAGGTTTCATCAAGGCGACCGGCTATACCCGGGAAGACACAATAGGAAAAAGGCCCTCGGGGCTCAACATCTGGCATGCGTCGGCAGACCTGCAAAGATTTCTCCTCGGACTTCAGGAAAAAGGCTTTGTCGAAAACCTTGAGGCGCAATTCAGGAGGAAAGACGGCAGTCTTGTCACCGGCTTGCTGTCTGCAAGAGTCATCCCCTTAAAAGGCGAGGCCCATATTATTGCCATCACCCGCGATATAACCGAACGCAAAGAACGTGAAAAAGAACTGCTGAAGATTGAAAAGCTGGAATCCCTCGGTGTCCTGGCCGGGGGAATTGCCCACGACTTCAACAACATCCTCACCGGCATCATGGGCAACATTTCCCTTGCCAAGGTCTTTCTCGATACCAGCCACAAATCATATAAGCCTTTGACTGAGGCGGAAAAGGCCTCGTCGAGGGCCGGAGAGCTGGCCCATCAGCTGTTGACCTTTGCCCGTGGCGGCGAACCGGTCAAAAAGGTGGTTTCACCGAAAGATATAGTCAAAGAGGCACTTTCCTTTACCCTTCATGGGTCAAACATCAAGGCAATCATCGATATACCCGATTCAATCCATGCCGTGGATGCGGACGAGGGGCAGATAAGCCAGGTTTTTCACAACCTGATCATTAATGCCTCGCAGGCGATGCCGGAAGGCGGTCAGATTACTGTCTCCGCGCAGAATGAAACGCTTGCCGGCAATAATTCATTATCACTGCAGCCCGGCCCGTATATCCGTCTGACTTTTACCGATCAGGGCTGCGGAATTTCCGCCGATGATATGCAAAGGGTCTTCGACCCCTATTTTACCACCAAATCAACCGGTAATGGTTTGGGGCTCGCCTCGGTCCACTCGATTATCAACCGGCATGGCGGTCATATCAGCGTCAGTTCCACACCGGGCAAGGGAACGTCCTTCACCATATATCTTCCGTCACTTGCCGCTGAATACGCGAGCATCCAAACCGGCATGGCGACTGAGGTATTGGGGGAACACAGGGGTGGGGCGATTCTCGTCATGGATGACGAGGAGATGATAAGGAATATTGCGGTGTCAATACTCACTCATCTGGGGTATGAAGTGACAACCTGTGCCACCGGCGAGAGTGCCATTGATCTCTACAAGACCTCCGTCGAGGCCGGTTCACCCTTCATGGCGGTCATCATGGATCTGACTATTCCCGGAGGGCTTGGCGGCAAACAGGCGGCCGAGCAGATTCTTTCTCTGTATCCAAGGGCCTGCCTGGTTGTGTCGAGCGGCTATTCGAATGACCCTATCATGTCGAATTATCAGGAATACGGTTTTAGCGCGGCGATTGCCAAACCCTACAACATCCAGGGGTTTGAGAAGGTGCTGGGCTCGTTGCGGTTCCATTCTTGACTGGTCTGGATATTGCAACAATTTCGCGTATGAATAGAATATTCCTTTTGCCACCTGCCCAACGGGTTTTCTTTTTCCTGCTCTGCTTTGTCCTTTTCTTTCCGGGACCAAGCTGCGGCGAGGGCATGAAGAAAACCGTACTGTATTTGAACTCCTATCATCATGGCTACCAGTGGTCTGACTCGGAACATGACGGCATTCGCTCGACGCTTGACAGCAGTCCCTTTAAGATCGACTTGCAGGTCGAGTACCTGGATGCCAAGAAGTATAATATCGATCCGGTCATCCAGGGGCTTTTGGAGGTTTTTCAGAAAAAATTCACCGATGAGCGGTTCGATGTGGTCATCGTCTCGGATGATGACGCCTTCAATTTCGCCCTGCGTTTCCGGGAGACGCTTTTTCCCGGGGTTCCCATTGTTTTTTGTGGAGTCAACGATCTCAGCGACGAGGAGTTGGCCCTGGGCAAACTGACCGGTGTCGTCGAGAGTTTCGATCTGATGGGAACCATCGATGTGGTTCTGAAACTCCATCCGGACAAGAAGCGGATGGTCGTCGTCGGCGACACATCAACGGCGGGACTGGCCATCAAGAAGCAGATTGAAAACCTTGTTCCCCGATATAAGGACAAACTGCAGGTTGATTATTGGACGCAGATCAGTCTTGACGACGCCAAGCAACGCGTTCAGAACCTGCCCGATGACACTTTCCTCTTTTTCATTCCGTATTATCAGATCATCAATAACCGTACCTACACCGCCGAAGAGGTGATGAACGCCCTGTATCGCCATTCAAGGGTACCCATTTATACCTGCTGGGAATTCCTGCTGGGGCACGGCGCGGTGGGTGGTAGCATGCTTTCCGGCTATAAGCACGGGCAGACCGCCGCCAGCATGGCCCTGAGGATTCTTGGCGGCACCGCCGCCGAAGCTATTCCGGTACTGCGGGAGCCGAACGGTGCCTACCGCTTCGACTACAAGGTCATGCGCCATCTACAGATCCCGGAAAAACTGTTACCACGAGGCAGCACCCTTATCAACGCCCCCAAATCCTTCTATGAATTGCCGAAGGAGTTGTTCTGGACCATCATCGTCAGTCTGCTTATCCTCCTGATCACTCTGATATTTCTGGTTTTTACCATGCTCGGCAGACGGCGGGTTGAGCGCAAGATAAAGGACCAGCTAACCTTTCAGGAAACCCTGATGGATACCAATCCGCAATTGGTGTCCTGGAAGAACCTCGACTTTAAATATCTCGGGGCCAATCGGGCCTTCGCCAATTTTTTCGGGTTGAACGACCCCAGCGAGGTCATCTCCAAAACAACCAAGGAGGTGGTTTCCAACCGGGACTATGTCCAGTGGTCGCAGGGTGCCGACGCGGCAGTGGTCAGAAACCGCGAGGCCTTTCGGAAGGTCCGCAAAAAACTGACCGATCATACCGGTAATGTCGCTTGGATCGAGGTCAACAAGGTCCCGCTGCGCGACCAGTCCGGTAAGATCGTCGGTATCCTCAGCACCGCCGAGAATATCACTCGGGAACTCGACCTGGAAAAGCAACTGCTGCAATCGCAGAAAATGGAGGCCATTGGCACCTTGGCCGGTGGTATAGCCCATGATTTTAATAATATCCTTACTTCGATTATCAACTCGACGGAGCTTGCCATAGGCGATATCGATCCACAGACTCAGACCGCCAAGGACCTGGAGCGGGTGCTCAAGGCGGCGCGGCGGGGTGGACGGGTCGTTAAACAGATCCTCGCCTTCAGCAAACCCTCCCAGGAGGGCTTTCGCCCGACCAACCTGACCTCGGTGGTAACCGAGGTAGCCGGACTTATGGAGGTCTCACTTCCTGGAAATATTGAGATGCGCTCGCATATTTCCCCGAATATCGGCTCGATCCTCGCCGATCCAACACAGATCTACCAGGCAGTGATGAATCTCTGTACCAATGCCTTTCATGCCCTGCGGGAAAGCGGCGGAAAGCTGCAGATTCGCCTTGAAGATGTCCGTCTGGTTGGAGAAGAGGCGGGGGCCCTGAATCTGGAGGAGGGAGAGCATATTCAGTTGACCGTAGCCGACAACGGGCCGGGTATTGCTCCTGCCATCATCGATAAAATCTTTGACCCCTTTTTTTCCACCAAGGACAAAGCAGAGGGCACCGGTCTCGGCCTGGCGGTCGTGCACGGCATCGTCAAGGCCCATCAGGGTGCGCTGCGGGTTGATAGCGAGGAGGGAACCGGCACGACCTTCCGCCTCTATTTCCCGAGAATCGCCATGACCGACGACCTTCCTGAGCAGAAAGATGTCTTTTCCGGTGGCAGGAGCGGCACCATCCTCTTTGTCGAGGATGATGAGGACCAACTCCATACCACCCCGCGCATACTCGAAAATGCCGGCTTCTCGGTCACTGCCGTGGCCTTGCCGCAGATGGCAATCGATCTGGTGGCTGCTCAGCCGGAACGCTTTGAACTGCTCATTACCGACTATGATATGCCTGCCATCAACGGTGTGGAACTGATCGAGCGGATTCACGTCCTCAACCCGAGGATGCCGTCCCTTCTCATCTCCGGCAGGGAGGATGCGATCAAGGCCGCCCATGCCGTCCCGTCAATCCGTCGGGTATTCATCAAGCCTTACGATACCATCGATCTGACCTTTACCATCAACAGCATTCTCGACGAGGAATAGCTCTATGGCCAACATCTTGATAATAGACGATGATCAGGAAATTTGCGAAACCTTGACTAGTCTCGGCACCAGGCTGTCGCACAGCTGCCGGTCCGCCTATTCGGTCGACGCCGGTCGCCTGGCCGCCCGGCAGGGGGCCTTTGATATCCTCTTTCTCGATGTCCGTCTGCCGGATGGCAACGGTCTCGATCTCCTGCCGGAATTCATGGAGATGGCTGATCCGCCGGAGATCATCATCCTCACCGGCAAAGGCGATCCGGATGGTGCCGAACTGGCCATCCAGGGCGGCGCCTGGGATTATATCCTCAAACCTTCGAGCATCCAGGAAATCTCCCTGACCCTCAGCCGGGCCCTGAAATACCGGGAGGAAAAAAGGACCAAGGCGGAAGGCGATACCCTCAATATCGAGAAGGTGGTCGGCCACAGTCCGCGGATGAAGGCCTGTTTTAAACTGATGGCCCAGGCAGCGCGCTCAGACTCGAATCTCCTCATCACCGGCGAGACTGGCACTGGCAAGGAGCTTTTTGCCAGGACCATCCACGAAAACAGCAGGCGCTCCAGCGGCAAGTTTGTCTTTGTCGACTGCGCGTCTCTGACCGAATCTCTGGTCGAATCGACCCTTTTTGGCCATAGAAAGGGGGCCTTCACCGGGGCTCAGGACAGCCGCATCGGCCTGATAAAACTTGCCGATAACGGCACGCTCTTTCTTGACGAAATCGGCGAGATGCCTCTTTCCATCCAGAAGGCCTTTCTGCGGGTTCTCCAGGAACGGACCTTTCGCGCCGTCGGCGACACCCAGGAGCAGACCAGCAACTTCCGGCTCATTGCCGCCACCAACCGTAACCTCGATAAGATGGTGGAAAACAACGAGTTCAGGAGCGATCTGCTGTTTCGAATCACCACCATGCGTCTCCTGTTGCCGCCTCTGCGCGAGCGGCCTGAGGATATCAAGGCCCTGGCCGACTTCAAGACGGCCCAGCTCTGCGCCCAATACGGGATGCCGGTGAAGACCATGGAGGAAAATTTCTGGGAGACCCTGGAGAACTATAACTGGCCGGGTAATGTCCGGGAACTCTTTAATATCATTGAGCGATCGATCATCGCCGCCGGTACTGAAAAGAATCTTTTCGCTATGCACCTACCACGGCAACTGCGCATCCAGGTCGCCAAGGAGCAGATCCGCAAGATGACCGGCTCCGAGGTCCTGTCCGATAGCAGTGGCGCTGAGCCGGATGAGGATGTTCGGGTGATTGGCCAGGAGATTTTTCAGGATATCTTCGACCGGCCCCTTCCATCACTGAAGAGCTTCAAGGGGGCCTCGGAAAAGATTTACCTCAGCGAGCTGATCCGCCAGTGCGGCGGCGAAACCTCGCGTATCCTCGAGATTTCCGGCCTGTCCCGTTCACATTTCTATTCCCTGCTGAAAAAATACGGCCTGTCCATCCAGAGCGACGAAGGGCGAAGCTGAAGGGGGCACGCCTCCGTGCACCCCAATGTCATTCACTTAAAAAAAGGTGCACAAAGTGCACCCTACACGCCACCGCTATTTGGGGTCAAACGTAGGGTGCATTGCATGCACCTTCAACTGCATTTAAACCCGAATAGCGGTAGCCGCCTAACCCTTGGAACCGAGGCGCAGGCCGCCGTGGATGAAGACCGTCTCGCCGGCCATGGCCTCGTTGCGGTACAGCTCGGCCACCAGACTGACGACCTCCTCCGGCTCGATGAGGCGGCCGATCGGTACCTGCTCGACGATCTTGCCGAGGACCTTGGCGTCGATATTTTTAACCATCGGCGTGCCGACATAGCCGGGGGCGACGGCATTGCAGCGGATCTTGTCGGCAAAGCCGCGGCGGAAGAACTCGGCGGTGAGAACCTTGGGCATAACCGCCATCGCCGCCTTTGACGAAGAGTAGTTGAGCTGGCCGGCGGTGCCCAGCGAACCGGTAGAGGACACCAGGCAGACCAGGCCGGTACAGTTGTTGTTGACCATCCTCTCGACACATTCGCGGATCGTCAGGAAGACCCCAGTGAGGTTGATGTCGATAACCTTCTGGAATTGGGCAAGCGACATCTTGCCGACCACCTTGCCGGTGTCGCGGTCGGTCTTGATCATCATCGCATCGCTGGTAATGCCGGCGAAAGGTGCCACCAGGTTGATGGCACCGTAGGTGGCGATGGCGTGGTCGGCGAGTTTTTCACAGTCCGCCTCCTGGGTGACGTTGCAGCACAGGGAGGTGACCGCCTCGCTGATCTGGCGCAGCTCAGCCTCCGCCGCCGAAAGCGGCTCCTGGGCGATATCGGCGATGACCACCTTGCCGCCCTGACGGAGCCAAAACTCAGCCAGGGTCCTGCCTATGCCGCTGCCGCCCCCGGTGATGACGGCCACGGAATTCTCTATCTTCAGCATGACTTCTCCTTTGCGGTGCTGTCCACCGCCGACCTGATTGTTATAGGTAAAACCAACAAATTTTGTGGATTTTCGGATAAATATAAAACCAACCCTGCAGTTCATGCAAAAATCGCTCCACAAGGTCACGAAGTTGCTGGCCGGCTGATTGTTCTGGCACCCTTCTTGCTTGGGACCAGTCAGATACCATGTGGCCCATGCGCCTGCCTGCAGCCCGCCTGCTTTAATCAACCACCTTTATCCACCGAGCGATATCCATGAAAAATCCCGCCGTATCCCCCGAAAGTCCGTCAGCAGTCGCGAGTACCATCCGCAATCGCAAAGAGAAGATCGTCTCCGCCGGTGAGGCGGTGCGTCTCATCGCCAGCGGCGACACCATCGCCACCGGCGGTTTTGTCGGCACCGGCTTTCCCGAGGGACTGGCAATCGCTCTGGAGGAATACTATCTGGCTGAAGGGCAACCTCGCGATCTGACGATTGTTTATGCCGCCGGACAGGGTGACGGCAAGGAAAGGGGACTCAATCATTTCGGTCACCTCGGCCTGGTGCGCAGGGTCGTCGGCGGTCACTGGGGCCTGGTGCCGAAGCTGCAGAAACTCGCCCTGGAGAACAAAATCGAGGGCTACAACCTGCCCCAGGGGGTCATCTCCCACCTGTACCGGGACATCGCCGCCGGCAAGCCGCGGACCATTACCCATGTTGGTCTCGGCACCTTCGTCGATCCCCTGAACGGCGGCGGCAAGATCAACAGCATCACCAGTGAAGACCTGGTCGAGCGCATTCAATTCGATGGTAAGGACTACTTGGCCTATAAGACCTTTCCCATCAATATCGCCCTGTTGCGTGGCACCACCGCCGACACCGACGGCAATGTCACCATGGAGCGCGAGGCCCTGACCCTGGAGGCACTGGCCATCGCCACCGCCGCCCGCAACTCCGGCGGTAAGGTCATCGTCCAGGTGGAGCGCATTGCCGCCCGCGGCAGCCTCAACGCCCGGAACGTGAAGATTCCCGGCATCCTCGTCGACTGCGTCGTGGTCTCCGAGCCATCCTGTCACTGGCAGACCTTCGGCACCCAGTACAATCCCTCCTTCAGCTGTGAGGTGAAGGTGCCGATGCGCTCCCTGCCGCAGATAGGGATGGGGGACCGGAAGATCATCGCCCGGCGGGCGGCATTGGAGCTGGTGGCCGATAGCATTGTCAACCTCGGCATCGGCATGCCGGAGGGCATCTCCAGCGTCGCCAACGAGGAAAAAATCCTTGAGTATATGACCCTGACGGCAGAACCGGGGGTTATCGGCGGGCTGCCTGCCGGCGGCCTTGATTTCGGTGCCGCCTTCAATACCGATGCCCTCATCGACCAGCCTTCCCAGTTTGATTTTTACGACGGTGGCGGGCTCGACCTGGCCTTTCTCGGCCTTGCTCAGGCCGATCGGCAGGGCAATCTCAATGTCAGTAAATTCGGGACGAGACTGGCCGGGGCCGGGGGTTTTATCAATATCAGCCAGAATGCCAAGAAGGTGGTCTTTGTCGGTACCTTTACCGCCGGTGGCCTGGAGGTTGCCGTGCGCGACGGCAAGTTGATTATCGAACAGGAAGGATCAGTGCGGAAATTTATTGAGCAAGTAGAGCATGTTACCTTTTCCGGCCCCTACGCATTCACCAAGGGCCAGACGGTCCTCTATGTCACCGAGCGCTGCGTCTTCGTCCTGACCGGTGAGGGGCTGGAGTTGACGGAAATCGCCCCCGGCATTGATCTTGAGCGCGACATCCTGGCGCATATGGCCTTCCGGCCGATCATCAACGGTATTCCGCGGCTCATGGACGAGCGGATCTTCAAGCCTGAACCGATGGGACTGAACGGAAATCTGTAGTATTTTTGCTACAGGTCGATGTCGTGCTTTTTCATTTTCTTGTACAGCAGGGTGCGGTGGATGCCCAAGAGGTTCGCCGCTTGCGCCTTGTTGCCCGCGGTTTTCTCCAGGGCGGTAAGGATCGCCGCTTTTTCCGCATGGGCCTGGGTTGTGCGCATCGGCCGGACCTCCACGGCCGGTATTGGTATGCTTCCGCGGCTGGGAACAAAGGGCAGGTCGGCCAGTTGCACCTCCTCGCCGCGCATGGCAAGCAGAGCCCTTTCCAGGACATTCGATAACTCGCGGGCATTGCCCTGCCAGGGGTGGCCGGCAAGGGCCTGCGCAGCCTCCGGGCTGATTTTGACTTGAGGAAAACCGCGTTTCTTGCCGCATTTACTTATCAGGTGCTGGACCAGGGGCAGGATATCCTCGCGCCGTTCCCTGAGGGGCGGGATATGCAGGGAGATGACATTCAGCCGGTAGTACAGGTCTTTGCGAAACTGGCCGTGGTTAATCAGGCCTTCGAGGTCCTGATTGGTGGCGGCGATCAGCCGGAAGTCGGAGCGGATCAGGGTATTGCCTCCTAACCGCTCAAAGCACTTTTCTTCTAAGACCCGCAGCAGCTTCGGCTGCATCTCAAGAGGCATGTCGCCGATCTCGTCGAGAAAGATGGTGCCGCCGTCGGCGATCTCAAATTTCCCCTGTTTGCCGCCGGACAGGGCGCCGGTGAAGGCCCCTTTGTCGTAACCGAACAGCTCCGACTCCAGCAGGTCCTTGGGAATGGCGGCGCAGTTGATTTGGATGAAGGGTTGCAGCTTACGCGGGCTGGCATGGTGGATGGCCTGGGCGAAGAGTTCCTTGCCGGTACCGCTTTCACCGGTGATCAAAACCGGTGAGGTATTGGTCGCGGCCATCAGGGCGTTTCTCTTCAGGGCGGTGATCGAGGGACCTGTGCCGATGATGTCTTCCAGGGTGTACCTGGTCGAACGGAAGTTCATCAGCTCTTTCTCGTAGCTCTTCACCCTTGATTCGAGGGAGTGCAATTTCCGGCTGAGTTTCACCACCTCACTGATATCCTGAAACATCACCAAGCCGAAAACGGCGATGACCCGCCCGGCCTTCTTTAAGGGGATACGGTGGACGACGATATTCTGGCCCCTGATCATCTGGATCTGGTTAATCTCGGCAACCCCGGTCTTGCCGACGACATGCATCCGGGTGTTTTCTACCACCTCGGTGCAGTGCTTGCCGATACTTCTACCGATATCAACACCGAGGAACTCGGCATAGGGCCGGTTCAGATGGGTCACCAGACCGTCGGCATCGGTGAGCATCGCCCCGCTCGGGATATTGTTGAAGATGAGCTGAAAAAGCTCCAGTTGGGCCTGCAGTGCCTCTATATCAGGGGGATTCGCACCTGTATTCATAGGTTCTTCTTTTTCGGCCTCGATATGGGTATCGTGGTTGATGGTTGCCTCCGTTCCTGCCTTTTGCGGCGTACCTGGAATACAGAGCGTAGATGATTTGATACATAACCTGTAGCCATTTGTCTACATGAAACTCTTTCACAAGGAAACCTCGCGCAATAGTCTGCGGGGTTCCTGTATCTCTGCTTCTTCTGGAAAATTGCTGTCTGAAAAATCAGACAGCGTCCGATTCTAAAGATTTCAAACTCTTTTTTTCCGGCACCGAGGCCTGGCTGGCGGTCCTTGCACCAGTCTTTTGTTACCGGGCCGTTTGTTATTATTCCGTTAGAATAATCGGTTACCCCGTATTGAAAGTCAATACTCGGCGTTTTTTTCATGAACGGCCCGGCAGATGAGCGGAGGCAATTCCCCGAGCTTTCCTTTCTGCTACCGGGTCGGCGAGAGGAAAGCATGGACCAGGAAAATAACCTTGTCCATTTTTTAAGACTGAAGATAAATGTAATAAAGATAAGTGGATGGATGATATGCATCGATGTTTTGACCCGTGATTTTTTCCGGTCCTTTTATCTCCGTGCAGTCGTTGTCCAGTATTTCGTACAGGGCAGGGGCAGCAGCGCCCAGCTGCCCAAAAAAAGTGCCGCAGTACGCGCCAATCACCCCCTTCATCAACAAGGCTCTGATTGGCACGGCGGTTGCTACACTGATTACCATCACGAAAGTTGGGTAGCATGGGTGCTCATATCAACGACGTGATACAGCATCTTTTTTATATCGATGGTGCCGGATCAACCGGTACACAAGAACATCCAATTCTTTGGAGGAGGAACCATGAAGAAAAGCTGGATCATCACCGCCGTAGCCGCCCTCGGTTTGACAATGGCAGTCACCAGCGGCCAGGCAGCGGAAAAACGCGAGAAGTTCGGCGCCGACAAACGGCACGAAGCAGTAAAAAGCGAATTGCGCTCCATCAAGCCGAGTACCGAGAACTTCAAATGGAAGATGGTCATGCCTTGGGCCAAAGGTCTGTTGTTCTATGATATGGCCCTCCACTTCGCCGACTCGGTAGCTCTCGCTTCCGGTGGTCGCCTTGAGATTAAAGTCTTTTCCGCCGGCGAGTTGGTCGGCGCCATGGAGTCCTTTGACGCAGTCAGCAAGGGTTCCGCCGAGGTAGGTCATGACTGGCCGGGGTATTGGCAGGGTAAAGATCAGAACTTCGTTTCCTTTGCCTCCGTACCATTTGGACTCGACACTGAAGGCTACAACGTCTGGCTGTATGAGCGTGGTGGTCTTGAGCAGATGCAAGAGCTTTACGGTAAATACAATCTCTACGCCCTGCCCGGCGGTAACGGCGGACAGGAAATGGGCTTTTTCTCCAATAAAAAAGCCACCAAGATGGAAGACTTCAAAGGTATGCGCGTTCGTACCCCGGGTTGGTACATGGACATCATGAACCGCCTTGGCGCCTCCGTTACCCCGCTGCCCGGCGGCGAGATCTATCTGGCGCTTGAGCGTGGTGTTATCGATGCCGCCGAGTTCTCCACCCCGGCTATGAACTACCCGATGGGTTTTGACGAGATCACCAAGTACGTTCTTACCCCCGGTATCCATCAGCCTTCCGTACAATGCGCCCTGTTCTTCAATAAGGACGCCTATAACAAACTGCCTGCCGACCTGAAGTACATCGTCGACATCGCTGCCAAGGAGACCCAGTTGTGGTCCACCGCCTGGCAGGAGAATCTGAACATCGAGGCGATCAAGCTGTTCAAGAAGAAGGTTGAGTTCGTGAAGATGGACGAAGCAGCCATCAGTAACTTTGCCAAGATGACCAAGGAATATCTTGAGGAATTGAAGGCCAAGTACCCGAACGTCAAGGCTACCCTTGATTCTCAGGAGCAGTTGAAGAAAGACTTCGCCGAGTGGCGTGAGATCAGAGGCGGCTTGGCACCTTGGCCGCTCGATGATTACATCAACGGCAAACGCATGCAGTAATTTTCCGCTTCATAGTACCAGTTGAACCTCAAGCGGCGGGAGGACATCCCCGCCGCTCTTCCCTGAACACCCTTGCACGAAAAAAGGACGGACCTTATGGAAACTCTTTCCCGGGCCATAGATGCCCTCAACGAAAAGGTTGGGCTCTACAGCTCCTACCTGGTTTTGCCGCTGATCGGTGCGGTCATCTACGAGGTCTTTATGCGCTATGTCTTTAACGCGCCGACCTCCTGGGGTTTTGAGATGACCACCTTTCTCTACGGCATGCATTTTATGTTGGGCCTGGGCGACGCCCTGCGGACCAACAACCATGTGCAGATCGATATCTTCGAATCGAAGCTGCCGAATAAAAAACGGGCGATTCTACGGATCATTACCGGCATCTGCCTCTTTATTCCGGCCATCGGCTTTATGACCTTTGGGGCAATCAAGTACGCCATCACCTCCTGGGGGATGCTCGAACACGCCTCATCGTCCTGGGGGCCAGCCATCTATCCGTATAAAACGGTCATGGCCATCGGTTTTGTTCTGTTATTTTTGGCAGGGATTTCGAAGTTGCTGCAAGACTTCCGCACTCTGCGAACCGCCAACTAACCACCCGCTAGGAGATTACCATCATGGGTCCAGAAGTCTTACCAATCTTAATGTTCGTTGTCCTGATGGTGGCGATCGCCCTCGGCCACCCTCTGGCGGTGACCCTGGCGGCCGTGGCCACCCTCTTCGGTCTGATCGACAACGGTTTCAATGTCCTTGGCCTTATCGACCTTTTTACCAACAATAACTGGGGTAACTTCCTCAACTATACCCTGGTGTCGATCCCGCTGTTTATCTTTATGGCCCAGGTCCTTGACCGCGCCAAGGTCTCGGAAGAGCTCTTCGAGGCCCTGTATATTATCCTCGGTGGCCTGAAAGGCGGCCTCGGCATCGCCATCATCGTCGTCTCGACGGTCTTTGCCGCCACCACCGGTATCGTCGGTGCCTCGGTTGTCGCCATGAGTCTTATGGCCGCCCCGACCCTGTTGAAGAAAGGATATCACAAAGGATTGTCGGCCGGTATCATTACCTCCTCCGGGACGCTTGGCATCCTCATTCCGCCAAGCATCATGCTGGTTGTTTATGCCGGTCTTACCGGCCAGAAAGAGACCTCGGTCGGCAACCTCTTTGCCGCAGCCATCATTCCCGGTCTGATCCTCTCTGGCCTGTATATTACCTATGTGGCGATTCGCTGCGCCGTGAGGCCGCAGGACGGCCCGCCGATCCCCAAGGATGAGCGTACCGCCACCATTGGCCAGAAATGTGTAATGTTCGTCAAGAGCCTGGTACCGCCCTTCGGCCTGATCCTGGCGGTCATGGGTACCATCCTGGCAGGCGTTGCCACCCCGACCGAGGCCGCGGCCCTTGGCGCCACCGGCGCGATGATCCTGGCCCTCTTTAAACGTACCTTTACCTGGGAGATGATCAAGGGCTCGTGTATCTCAACAGCCCGGACCACCGCCATGGTATTGGCGCTGTTTATCGGCGGCAAGGTGTTCAGCGTGGTCTTCCTGTCCATGGGCGGCGGCGATGCGGTTGCCGATGTCATGCTCGGCAACAACCTCAGCCCGATCATGGTTCTGATCCTTATGAACCTAGTGGTCTTTATCCTCGGCGCCTTTATTGACTGGGCGGCAATCCTTCTCGTTACCGTGCCGATCTTCACCCCGATCGCCATGGAATTGGGTTTTGATCCGCTGTGGTTCGCCATGATCATCTGCGTTAACCTGCAGACCTCGTTCTTGACCCCGCCCTTTGGTTACTCGCTGTTCTACTTTAAGGGAGCATCTCCTCCCGACTATTCAATGGGCGATGTCTATAAGGGTATCATTCCCTTTATCTGTCTGCAGATCATCGGCATCATATCCATCTGTATCTGGCCGGAACTGGTTACCTATCTGCCGTCGATATTCTTCGGCGATAAATAATCGGCTAATAATTTGAGATCGAAAGGAGATCAAAGATGCTACCAGCAATAAAAACCATTCTGTATGCAACAGGCCTTGGTCAGGGCGCGCCGTACATCTTCCGTTACGCCTTGGCCCTTGCCCGCCAGCATCAGGCAAGTATCGTTGTCGTCCATGCCATGGAGCCGCTGACGACCTTCGGCCAGAGCCTTGTCGAACAGTATATTGACCATGATGCCTCGGCGGAGATGCACAGCAAGGCGCGCGACAGCGTCAAGGCCAACATCCAAAAGCGCATAGAGGCACTTTGTAGCCAGGAATGCCAGGGGGCGGAATGCGCCAATCTGGTCAGTTCCATCCGGGTGGTTGAGGGCTATCCCGCCCAGGTCATCATGGATGTTGCCCAGGCCTGCTCGGCCGACATGATCGTCATGGGGGCGCATCGCCATACCATGGTCGGCGAGACCTTTCTCGGCAGCACCACCCGCAAGGTCTTGCACAGCGCCACACCACCTGTCTTCGTGGTAAAAGTACCAAAAGGATATTTTGAAAAACTCTAACAGCTTGGTGCGGTTTCCCGAATGACCGCGGGGCCGCACATCCTCCTCCCTCGCCGGAGTCCCGCAAACCATCCCCCTCTGTTTGGTGACCGGATTTCGGTGAGGGTACTTTCTTGAATGTCGCCTTATTATTAACCTGCAGCAACACCCGTAACGCAGTTGTAAAGATTCCACCTTCCAAGGAGAAAAACGTGAAACCAAAACAAGCAGCCGCCCTTGCAGGCGCGTTCTCCGGTATTGTCGGCGCCGACAATGTCATGATCAGTGAGAATGATCGGTATGCCTATTCCTACGATGCGGCCGTTCTTGACTCGGTCATGCCGGGCATTATCGTACGACCAACCAGCAGTGAAGCCCTTGGCCGGGTGGTGAAACTCTGTAACGATAATGGCCTGCCGCTGACCGTCCGTGGTGCCGGAACCAATCTTTCGGGGGGTACCATCCCCGAGTTGGGCGGGGTGGTTGTCCTGACCAATGGTTTGACACGGATCCTTGAGATCAATGAGCAAGACCTGTACGCCATAGTCGAACCTGGGGTAATCACCGCCACCTTTGCCCAGGAAGTTGCGAAGCTCGGTCTTTTCTATCCTCCCGATCCCGGCAGCCAAACGGTGTCGACTATTGGCGGCAATGTCGCCGAGAACGCCGGCGGACTGCGTGGCCTGAAGTACGGGGTCACCAAGGACTATGTCATGGGCATGGACTTCTGGGACGTTGAAGGAAAGCTTATTAAATCCGGCTCCCGCACCGTCAAGGCGGTGACCGGTTATAACCTGCATGGCCTGATGGTCGCCTCGGAGGGGACGCTCGGCGTCTATGACAAGATCATCCTTAAATTGATTCCGCCGCCGCGGGCCGCCCGCTCAATGATGGCGGTCTTCGACTCGATCACCGCCGCCTCGGAGACGGTGGCCGCCATCATCGCCGCCAAGATCGTCCCGGCGACCCTGGAGATGATGGACAACTTCACCATCCGCACCGTCGATAACTTCCGCAAGGCCGGATTGCCGGTCGATGCCGCGGCGCTGCTGCTCATCGAGGTGGACGGCCATCCCAGCCAGGTGGCCGACGAAGCCGCCCAGGTCGAGGAGATCTGCAAAAAGCACAAGGCCCGCGAACTGAAGGTGGCAAGCGATGCGGCCGAACGCGCTACCATCTGGCAGGCCAGACGCGACGCCCTGCCGGCCCTGGCTAAGCTGAAACCGACCTGCGTCCTTGAGGACGCCACGGTGCCGCGCTCAAAGATCCCGGCGATGATTGAGGCCCTGGGTGAGATCAGCAAGAAATTTGACCTGACCATCGGCACCTTCGGCCATGCCGGCGACGGCAACCTGCATCCGACCATCCTCACCGACAAGCGCAACAAAGAAGAGTGGCACCGCGTTGAAAAGGCGATCGAGGAGATCTTTGACCGGGCCCTTGCCCTTGGCGGCACCCTGTCCGGCGAGCATGGCATCGGTCTTGCCAAATCGCGCTTCCTGGTGAAAGAGCTCGGCCAAGCTACGCTTGATTACAGTGCCCGGATGAAGGCGGCCCTTGATCCGAAGAACATCCTCAATCCCAAGAAAATGGCGGGGTGAAGAATATGGCGGATATTCAAAAATTAGCAGAGATGCTGAAAAAGCTCGACGACCAACTGGTCAACTGCATGCGCTGCGGGATGTGCCAGGCGGTCTGCCCCCTTTTTCAACAGACCGGCAGGGAAACCGATGTCACCCGCGGTAAACTGGCCCTGCTCGACGGACTTGCCCAGCAGATCCTCAAGAACCCGCAGGACGTCAACGACATCCTCAACCGCTGCCTGCTCTGCGGCACCTGCCAGGTGAACTGCCCGAGCGGCGTACAGATCATCGATATCTTTCTTGAGGCCCGGGCGATTATGACCGGCTATTTCGGCCTGTCACCGGTAAAGAAGGCGATATTTCGGGGGATGCTCTCCAATCCGTCGCTGTTCAATGCCCTGACCTCCATCGGCTCGAAATTTCAGGGAATCTTTACCAAAAAGGTTGACGATCTCCTGGGTTCCTCCTGCGCCCGCTTTAATGCCCCGATCGTTGCTGACCGGCATTTCAACAGCCTGGCGACGACACCGCTACGGAAGATCTTTCCCAAGCTCGACACCCCGGCCGGCAGCAGCGGCCTGCGCGTCGCCTTCTTTCCCGGCTGCGTCGTCGATAAGATGTACCCGCAGGTGGGGGAGGCGACCATCAAGGTTCTTAAAAGAAAAGGGGTCGGCATCTTTCTGCCGCCGGGTCAGGCCTGCTGCGGCATTCCGGTTTTGACCAGCGGTGACCGCTCGACCTTTAACAACTTGATTGACATGAACCTCAAACTCTTTGCCGGTATGGACTTCGACTACCTGGTGACGCCCTGCGCTTCCTGCACCGCTACCATCAAGGAGTTGTGGCCGACCCTTTATGGCGGCAGCAAGGAGAATCTGCCGGATATCGTTGCACTGGGCAAGAAGACACTTGATATCACCCAGTTCCTGGCAGAGCACTGCCCTGTCGACAGCCTTCAGCCGATCGGCACCCAAGGTGATGCCATCACCTATCACGACCCCTGCCACCTGAAGAATTCCCTCGGTGTTACCAGTCAGCCGCGGACCTTGATCAAGGCCACCGGCAGGACATTTACGGAAATGACCGAGGCGGGAACCTGTTGCGGCTGTGGCGGTAGTTTCAACGTGGTGCACTACGAACTGTCAAAGAAGATCGGCAACCGCAAGGCGGACAATATTATCGCCTCCGGGGCCTCGACCGTGGCCACTAGTTGCCCGGCCTGCATGATGCAGATGACCGACATGCTGTCGCGCCGGGACAAGGGTATCAAGGTCAAACATGTAGTGGAACTGTATGCCGACAGTCTCGGCGATGACAGCGGCCCCCGGGCCCTGCAAGCACCTGAAAAGTAATGAAACGGCCTAGCCTAGGCAAATGGCAAGGCTCGGATATGGAGATAATTATGGCCAACACAACTGTGATACAGGGCGAATCGGACCTTCTTTGTGCCCGGTTCACCGATAAGGCGAAGGCGGTCTCAGCCACCGTTCATGCAATCAAGAGTTTTGATGAAGCGGTGGCTTATGCCGTCAATCTCTGCGGCACCCAGGGGGCCTGCCGGATAGCCATCTCCGGGTGTGAGGAACAGCTGTCTCCTCCCGCCGATGCCCTCTGTCATTTGAAGCACGAAAAGATCGTCGTTGCCCCGGGCCTGGATCCGGAACACTCCGCGCTCCTTCAGGCGGCCTGTGCCGAGGGCGGTTTTGCCTATCTCCAGTCGGGGATGCGTGCTCACCTGAGTGGTGTCGATATCGGCTTCACGGTGGCCGATCTCGGTATCGCCGAGACCGGTACCCTGGTCATCAATTGCCCGGGCGAAGATCTGCGTTTGGCAACGATGATCTGTGAATACCACGTCTGCGTTGTTCGTCGTTCGGCAATCGTTGTCGACGCCTTCGCCGCCGAACAGCAAATGCTGAAACAAATGCGCAAGACCCCGAATTATATGGCTTTCATCACCGGCGCCAGCCGGACTGCCGATATCGAAAGGGTCCTGGCGCTGGGAGTCCACGGACCCTTGGAACTCCATATTCTTCTGCTGGAGGATTGATCATGCAGAACGCCAAAGATCTCAAAGAATACCGAAAGGATATGCAGGAGGCCCTGGATAACACCTTTCTCCGCAAGACGCTTGACACCTTTGCCGTCGCCTATAGGGCAGGCAGGGCCAGGGCCTTTGCCGAATTCGACGTCAACCAGCTGGTGGCCGATGTTGCCTGCGCCAAGGACAGCGTTTTGCCGCGGCTAAACGAATTGTATCTGGAATTTAAAAAAAATGCCGAGAACGCCGGGGTGAAGGTCCATTTCGCCAAGGATGCCGATGAGGCCAATGCCCTGATCGCCAAGATCGCCGCGGATACCGGCTCAAAGAAGATCGTCAAATCGAAGTCGATGACCGCCGAGGAGACCCTTCTCAACCACGCTCTGGAAGACCACGGCCTGGAGGTGATCGAGACCGATCTCGGCGAATGGATCATCCAGCTCCGTCATGAAGGGCCGTCGCATATGGTCATGCCGGCCATTCACCTGTCGCGCTTCCAGGTCGGCGACCTGTTCAGCGATGTCACCGGCGCCAAGCAGGAGCCGGACATCGAAAAGCTGGTCAAGGTGGCGAGAAGGGAGCTGCGCGGCAAATTTGTTGAGGCCGATATGGGCATCACCGGCGCCAATTTTGCCATTGCCGAGACCGGGACCATCGGCCTTGTCACCAACGAGGGCAATGCCCGGCTGGTGACGACCCTGCCGCGGGTGCATGTCGCCCTGATGGGTATCGACAAGCTGGTGCCGAGCCTCAGCGACGCCCTGAAGATCCTCAAGGTCCTGCCGCGCAACGCCACCGGCCAGAATATCACCTCCTATGTCACCTGGATCACCGGTGCCAATGAGTGCGGCTCGGCGGCCGACAAGAAGAAGGAAATCCATTTTGTCGTCCTCGATAACGGCCGCCTGGAAATGGCCAAAGACCCGCTGTTTTCCCAGGTCTTCCGCTGCGTACGCTGCGGCGCCTGCGCCAATGTCTGCCCGGTTTACCGCATGGTCGGCGGCCATAAGATGGGGCATATCTATATCGGCGCTATCGGCCTGATCCTCACCTATTTCTTCCATGGTGCGGATAAGGCGAAAAATCTCGTACAGAACTGTATCAACTGCGAGGCCTGCAAGGATATCTGCGCCGGTGGCATCGACCTGCCGCGTCTTATCAAACAGGTGCATGTGCGCATCCAGGACAGTGAAGGGCATCCTTTGCCCAGTCTGCTGCTCGGGATGGTTATGAAAAACCGTAAACTCTTCCACACCCTGCTGCGCACCGCCAAATGGGCGCAGAAGCCGGTGGCGGGGGATGACGGCTTTATGCGCCACCTGCCGATGATGTTTTTCAAGGAGCACGATTTCAAGGCCTTGCCGACGGTTGCTGAAAAGGCCTTCCGTGACCGCTGGCCGGACCTGCCGCATGGCCCGGCAAATCCCCGCCTGCGGGTTGCCCTGTTCTCCGGCTGTGTTCAGGATTTTGTTTATCCCGAGCAGATGGAGGCGGCGGCCCGGCTGTTTGCCGACCATCAGGTGGGGCTGTTGTTTCCCATGACCCAGTCGTGCTGCGGGCTGCCCCTGCAGATGATGGGCGAGGCGAAGACCTCCCGCGACGTGGCTCTGCAGAATCTCCGTGCCTTTGAAGCGGAGAATGCCGACTATATTGTCACCCTCTGTGCCTCCTGCGCCTCGCACCTCAAGCATAACTATCCGGTGTTGCTGGCGGATGATCCAAAACTTACCGAGAAGGTCCTGGCCTTTACCGCCAAGGTCATCGATTTCTCGTCGTTTGCCCACGATGTCCTTGGTTTGAAGGCGGAAGACTTTGCCGGAGACGGCAAGAAAGCGACCTTCCATTCCCCTTGTCATCTCTGCCGGGGCCTCGGTGTCCATGATGCGCCGCGTAACCTGATCCGCTCCGCCGGTCTTGATTACCAGGAGGCCGACGAGTCGGAGGTCTGCTGCGGTTTTGGCGGCACCTTCTCGGCCAAGTTCCCGGAAATCTCCGCCCAGCTCCTCGGCAAAAAGCTCGACAACGTCGAAAAGACCGGCGCCGAGATCCTCCTCAGCGATTGCCCCGGCTGCATCATGCAGCTGCGTGGCGGCCTGAAGAAACGGGGCTCGACGATCGTTGTCCAGCATACCGCCGAGGCCCTGGCGAATAGAAGAAAAGGTGGGAGCAGGGGGTAACTCCCGGCCGGGGCTGAATGGGGACGGGTCCGGCGGTTGCCGGGCCCGTCCGGCGCTTTGCAGATGTTCCGTCCCTGCGGGTGGCGTATGCCGGCCCTGCAAAATTGTCTTGGGTTTTGCTATTCAGCCACTATAATGGGGCGAAATGGAAGCGGGCGTGGCGGCGGAAGGCCATAGTCCACCGCCCATCAATGCATCCCCTCACCAGGCGGCGGCCACACGCAATGATGACAGCAGATAGCCAGGAACTTTTCGAAAAAATCACTAAAAGCGTTGAATACATCACCGCCAGAACGACCATCCGCCCGACCATTGGCATTATCCTCGGTACAGGCCTCGGACGGCTGGCGGAGTCCATTGTTGTCGATGCGGAACTACCCTACGGCGAGATCCCCCATTTCGTTACCGCTACGGTTGAGCACCATGCCGGTAAATTGCTCCTCGGCAAGTTGGGAGGGGCGGAGGTGGTCTGCATGTCCGGGCGGTTTCATCTCTACGAAGGCCATTCCCTGGCCGAAGTGACCTTTCCGGTGCGGGTCATGAAGGCCCTCGGCTGCACCAAGCTGTTTATCTCCAATGTCGCGGGAGGGCTGAATGAGTATTACCGGCGCGGCGATATCATGATCATCGACGACCATATCAACCTTCTTGGGCAGAATCCCCTGGTCGGGCCGAATGACCCGCGCCTTGGCGAGCGCTGGCCGGACATGTTCGAACCGTACAGCCGCGACTTGCAGAAAAAGGCGATCGCCATCGCCCAGAAGCTCAATTTGCCGATCCGCAAAAAAGGCATCTATGCCTGTCTCTGCGGGCCCTGTCTGGAAACCAGGGCGGAGTACCGGATGCTGCGGACTTTAGGCGCCGATGCGGTCGGTATGTCCACTGTTCCGGAGGCGATTGTCGCCGTCCACGCCGGGCTGCAGGTCTTTGCCTGTTCGATCATCACCGATCTCTGCACCCCGGAGACCCTGCGCCCGGTGGATATCGCCGAGATCATCGCCACCGCCGGCGAGGCCGAGCCCAAGCTCGTCCAGCTCTTTACCGAGATGGCCAGCTGCTGAACGGGTTGTCAGGAGCCTACCTCCTGGCGGAAATCCCCGGCGATTTGTTGCCGCTCCGCATTGCCCAAAGATTTAAGATTGCCTTTATTTTCCTTGCCTCAACGCTTCCACAGGTCCAGGGCCAGCTGGTAGACCTGCGACCGCGGCAGTCCAAGATCGGAAGACAGCTTGCGGCTGGCGTCTTTTAAGGACAGTTCGGAGTTGTCGCGGTACCACAGGATCAGTTCTTCGACGGTCTGCCCCTGTACCTCTTCTTTTCCGCCGGGGCAGATAATGACGACGAACTCGCCGCGATTGCGGCCTTCCTTGCTCTTGGCCAGGAGGTCGGCAAGAGTCCCCGATTGCAGATCCTCAAAACTCTTGGTCAGTTCCCGCGCCCAAAAGGCCTGCCGTTCACCGAGAATCTCCAGAGCGTCGGCCAGGAAGTCATCGATACGGTGCGGCGACTCGTAAAACACCACCGGATATTCGCAGGCGGCAACGGCCGACAATGCCTTGCGGCGCTGTCCCGATTTGGCCGGAAGAAAGCCGAGAAAGAGAAAGCCGGTGGAGGTGATCCCCGAGCCGGAAAGGGCGGTAGTCAGCGCCGAGGCCCCCGGCAGCGGCACGACGGTCAGGCCAAGGTCATGGGCCCGGCGGACGACAACCGCGCCCGGGTCGGAGATGGCCGGGGTCCCGGCATCGCTGACCAGGGCGACATTTTTCCCCTCCTGCAGACGAAGCAAAATCTCCTCACTACGCTCCGCCTCCTTTTCCCGGTAATAGCTGATCAGCGGCGTCGCGATGCCGAAGTGGTTGAGGAGATTGCGGGTGTGGCGGGTGTCCTCGGCGGCGATGACATCGACTTCCTTGAGAATCCGCAGAGCGCGCAGGGTGATATCTTCAAGGTTGCCGATGGGGGTGGGGACGATATACAAGGTCCCGTGGACGGTCCTAGTTTCGGTCATGCGTGATCCGTGGGGAAAGGGGTGACAGGGGAGTAATTTACCAAGCATTGATTGCCGCTACACTATGCTCAACTCCCCGGCAAATTGCATCTGCTTTCTTGACTTTTCTCGGCGAGACCATTATATGAATATATGATCATATATTAAGATGGAGACAAGGATGAACAATGATCGCTGCAGTTGCCGGATTGTCCACCAGGACAAGGTGGACTTGGCGCGAACCCAGGGCCTGGAACCAACGAAAATTGAAGGAATCAGCAACCTGTTCAAGGCCTGTAGCGACCCCGGACGGCTGCAGATACTCCATGCCCTGCAGCAGCAGGAGATGTGTGTGTGCGATCTTGCGGCACTTTTAGGGATCTCGGAGTCGGCGGTGAGCCATCAATTGCGCCTCCTCAGAACCATGGGCCTGGTTGCCAACAGACGGGAAGGGGTCGTCCTCTATTACCGCCTGGTGGACGGGCGATTTGCACAACTCATAAGTTTGGCAGGTGAGCTGCTGACCTGATCGTACCTGTTTTGGGCGCTTGTGCCAAGACCGGGCCAGCGGGTGAAAAATAGGTGTTGCCATGTTTGAAATACTAGAAAAAATTAGCGTGGAGTGGTGGCATATCCTTGTCGACAGCTCCTTTTATGTCCTCCTCGGGATTACCATCGCCGGGCTGCTCAGAGCGACCCTCAACCCGGACACGGTTGCCAAACACCTGGGGCGCGGCCGCTATATGTCGGTGATCAAAGCGGCCCTCCTTGGCGTACCTTTGCCCCTCTGATCGTGTGGTGTGCTGCCGGCGGCAGCATCCTTGAAAAAGCAGGGGGCCAATAAAGGTGCAACCGCAGCCTTTCTGGTCTCGACACCGGAATCGGGTGTCGATTCCATTGCCATAACCTACGCCCTCCTTGATCCGATTATGACCGTGGTGCGGCCGGTGGCGGCACTGGTGTCGGGGATTGTCGCGGGACTTGTCGAAAATATCTGGTTTTGGCAAAAGGATGCGGACAAGGCCCCGGCCGGGGACTGCAGATGCCCGGAAGACAAGAGCTGTGGCGGCGATTGTTCAGGTGAAAATCCTGCTAACCACCACACCCTGGCGGAAAAGTTGCTGGAAGGCCTGCGCTTTGGCTATAAGGAGGTTTGGGGCGATATTGCCGGCTGGTTCTTTGTCGGCCTGTTCGCAGCTGCCCTGATAACCGCCCTGGTGCCCGGCGACCTGATCACTACCTTTCTCGGTGGCGGGGTCAGTTCGATGTTGATCATGCTGGTGGTGGGTATTCCTCTGTATATCTGTGCATCGGCCTCGACGCCGGTGGCCGCCGCCCTCATTATGAAAGGGGTGAGTCCGGGGGCGGCCCTGGTGTTTCTGCTGGTCGGCCCGGCCACCAATGTTACCTCGATTTTTGTCCTCAACGGCATTCTCGGCAAGAGGGGGACGGCGATGTATCTGGCCATCCTGTCAGGCTGTGCCGTGATCTTTGGTCTTGGTCTTGACGCACTGTACCTGGCCTTGGGTATCTCCGTGCAGGCGTCCCTTGGCGAGGCATCCGAGCTTTTGCCGGAGTGGATGAAACTCGCCGCCGTGGCGGTGCTCCTGGGGATATCGGTACAACCACTGACGGCCGCCCTGCGTAAGAGGTTTGCCCGGAAGGCCGCACCGAGCGTGTTCTTCAGTGATTTTCCGGCAATACATGACCACATCGGGAAGCCCGGGCAGAACCCCGTGGCGGTGCATGAAAAAGGCCATTGCGGTTGTGGTTGCGGCAGTTGAGGCAGCAGAACTCTGCGGCAAGGGAATGCGGGAAAAGCGGCGCAAAAATTTGCAAAATCGCCATGGAAGGGGTAGTTTGAGGGTGCCTGGCCCAAACAACTAAGACAACGATGACAAGTACCGTTGTGCCACGTCCAACCATGAACTGACCGCCCAAAGAACGCATGGCGCCCCTGCCCAGAATCCTTACCGCCCTTTTCATCGTTTGCCTTGCCTGGGGCCTATCCTCGTGCCGCGAACGCGAGGAGAGGGTCAAGGTTTCCCTTAATAAACGCCAGGATATTACCTTCCGGCAGCAACAACCCGCCATAACCTACGCCTGTCTTCCTCAGTACGCCCATACCGAATCCTTTCAACGCCACCACCTGCTGGTGGAATATCTTACCGAGGAGACCGGCCTCGCCATCCGCCAGGTGTTTCCCGAGACCTTTGACGATCACATAAAGATGTTCGGGCAGGGCAAGATCGACATCTCATTTTCTAATCCATTCGTTTATGTGCGGCTGGCCAACCGCTTTGGTGCCAAGGCCATGGCCCGGATCATCGAGGAGGACGGCCGCGCCGAGTTCCGCGGTCAGATCATAGCCCGCAAGGATAACAAGGCGGTGCAAACCCTCAAAGACTGCCGGGGTAAATCATGGGTGGCGGTTGATCCGTCATCGGCCGGCGGCTATCTCTTTGCCCTTGGACACTTTATCGATAAGGGCTTGAATCTGGGTGACTTCAAGGAGGTGGTCTTTGCCGGCGGCCGGCAGGAAAACGTTGTTCTCGGGGTATATGCCGGCCTGTACGATATCGGC
Organism: Desulforhopalus sp.; assembly: GCA_030247675.1. NCBI lineage: Bacteria > Pseudomonadati > Thermodesulfobacteriota > Desulfobulbia > Desulfobulbales > Desulfocapsaceae > Desulforhopalus > Desulforhopalus sp. Next base: position 131,922 of record JAOTRX010000004.1, read on the forward strand.
TCGATACGGGAAGGTTCCTTGGCGGTGGTAAAGGACAAGATCGATGTCAGCCAGATTAAGGTGATCGAAAACTCCAGATGGTATCCGGGCTGGGTTTACGCCAGCAGCCCGAGGCTTTCTCCGGAGGTGGTTGAGATAATCAGGACTGCCCTGTTGCGCCTCGACTACCAACAAAACCCCCGGCACAAGGCGATTCTCGATGCGGCAAAGTGTATCGGCCTGGTTTCTTCCGATGACCAGGACTTTGAACCTGTTCGTGACCTGAGCAGAAAAGCGGGGCTTTATCTTGATTGAACGCGTGCCCATACCAAAGATTCTCCATCGCCTGCGCCTCAGGACGAAAATCACTTTGGGCGTCACCTTCATGCTGGTATTCTGCGGCATCGGCATTGGCCTGATCCTCTCCAACATGTCTTCCTCTGCCCTCATCGAGGAGGGGAAAAAGCGCGGCATGGCCTTGACCTCGGGGCTTGCCCTGCGCCTGGCCGAACCGATCCTGGCCATGGATTTCCTGCAGATGAAGAACTTCATCGACAATGTCCATAGCCAGTATGACGACGTTATCTATGTTTTTCTGACCGACGCCAGCGGTAACATCCTCGCCCATACCTTTAACGGCGGCTTTCCCACCGATCTGCTTGGCGTAAATCTCGACAGCCGTGGTGCACAACCCTTACTCCTCGCCACCGAGGAAAGACTGATCTATGATTTCAACGCCCGGGTCGTCCTCGGCGACAGCAATCTGGGCTCGGTGCGGTTGGGGCTGTCGCGGAGCGATATCGACATCCAGATTCGCAGCCAGCGGCTGACCAGTCTGGTGGCGACGCTTGGCGTCGTTGGCCTCGGGGTGGTCCTGGCCCTGTGGTTTGCCCGTACAGTTACCTCAAGGCTTATCCGCCTGCGGGAGTCGGTGGAGGAGATTGTCCGGGGGAATCTCGATGCCCATGCGACACTAGCCGGCGATAAAAACTTCTTTGATGATGAGCTCCAGGACCTAGCCGAGGCCTTTGACACCATGGCGATGACCGTTAAAAACCATATCGGCGAGCTCATCGAGCGGGAAAAAACCATCGTCAGGCAGCAGGGATTGCTCAAGACCATCATGAGCGTCACCCCCGATTTTATCACCCTGCAGGACAGAAATCTGGTCTATACTTTTGCCGGCAAGGCCTTTTGTGATGATCTTGATCTGCCGGAGGCGGCGGTGGTCGGCAAAACCGATTACCACATCTTTCCCGAACAGATTGCGGCGATCAATACCGAAGAGGGCAGGGAAATCCTTGCCTCGGGACGTACCCTCGCCAAGGAAATCTGCCTCAGGCGGTCTGATGAGAAGAGGTGGTTTCATGTTATTAAGATCCCGGTGTACGACCAGGACGGCAGCATCATAGGGGTTCTCTCCACTGCCAGGGATATCTCCATGTTGAAGAAAATCCAGGAGCAGCTGGTCCAGTCCCAGAAGATGGAGGATCTCGGGCGCCTGGCCGGGGGGGTGGCCCATGAAATCAATACCCCGCTTGGCATAATTCTTGGGTACAGCCAGATTCTCGTGGAGGATATAAAGGACAAAGAACTCCTCGAAGGCATGAAAATCATCGAAAAACAAAGTCAGGTTTGTCGTAAGATTGTCGCCGATTTGCTGGGCTTTGCCAGAAAATCCAGGTCGGTCAGCGAAGCGGTGGATATTGTCGAATCCATCCGTACCGTTGCCAATCTGGTTGAACACACCTTTGCCATGAATGACATACAGGTGGTCATCGACACGGACAATACTCTTCCGCCACTGACCGGTGACGACGAAAAGCTCAAACAGGTCTGGCTGAACCTCCTCAATAATGCCGCCGATGCCATCGACGCGGGTGGCATTATCACCGTCCGGGCGAGGCTGGGCGCGGAAGGGAAAACGATTGTGGTATGCGTCGCCGATACCGGCAAAGGTGTGGAGAACGCCCATATCACCAAGGTGTTTGATCCTTTCTTCACCACCAAGGAGGTTGGTAAGGGCACGGGCTTGGGGCTGTCCGTGTCCTTTGGTATCATCAAGGAGCACGGCGGGACCATTGCCGTGTTCAGCCCGTGCCCGGCGGAATACCAGCCGGCGGATTTTTCCCGGCTGGAGCACTGCGGGCCAGGGACGGTATTTATCGTCGAGCTACCAGTGCCATTATTCAATTGAAGGAAATGGCCGAAGCGGGCATAATAGCGCCCAAAAATCATGCACTGTTCGGTAATTTGAATTTGTTTCGAAAAGGGACACAATGAGTAAACATATCGGGATATTGACGGCAGGTGGTGACAGTCCGGGATTGAACGCGGCGATTCGCGCCATCGGTAAGTCGGCGCTGACCGCCGGGATGGACGTAATTGGCTTTCGCGATGGCTTTCGCGGGCTTATGGAAAACAGAACGATGCGTCTTGAGCTGGAAACCCTTTCCTCTATTCTTACCAGGGGCGGGACCATCCTCGGCACCAGCCGCGACAAGCCGCATAAGATGCCGGTCGGCAGCGAGATCATGGATATGACCCAGGTAATCTGCGACAACTACCGGCACCATAACCTCGATGCGCTGATCTGTATCGGCGGCGGCGGTACCCAGAAAAACGCCTACCGTCTGGCGCAGAAGGGTCTGAATATCCTGACCCTGCCCAAGACCATCGATAATGATGTGGCGATGACCGATATCACCTTCGGTTTTGACACCGCCATGGAGATCGCCACCGAGGCCATCGACCGGCTGCACTCCACCGCCCATAGCCACCACCGGATTATTGTCGTCGAGATCATGGGCCATAATGCCGGCTGGCTGGCCCTTGGCGCCGGCATTGCCGGAGGTGCCGATGTCATCCTCATCCCGGAGATTCCCTACGATCTGGAGGCGGTGACCGCAGCCATTCGCAAGAGAAAGCAGCGGGGCACCAACTTCAGTATTGTCGCCGTAGCCGAAGGGGCGCTATCTCAGGCTGATTACCAGCGCTACACCGGTCTGAAGACTGCCAAGTCCGAGGCCAAGGAAAAGGCCGACGCCAAGGCACTGAAGAAGATCGAGGAGGATCTCCTTGAGTTCACCACCCACCGCAGCAATCATACCCTCAGGCTGTCCCAGGAGTTGGAAAAAATGACCGGCTTGGAGTCGCGGGTGACCATCCTCGGCCACTATCAGCGGGGCGGCACACCGTCGGCCGCCGACCGGATGCTCGCCACCCGCCTGGGCAGTGCCTGCGTCGAGTGCATCGAGCGGGGTATCGGCGGGGTGATGATCGCCGCTGACCGCAACGGCACCAAGGCGGTGCCGCTGTCCGAGGTCGTCGGTAAAAAGAACCTGGTGCCCAAAGACCATCCAATGGTGCAGGCCGCTAGGAGGGTTGGCACCTGCATGGGCGATTGACGGGTACCGAAAAGAATGGGAGAGAGCCTGCGGGGGATACGACAAGACGATTAATTGTTCTTTGACTCCAATAGCTACAAGAAGGGCGCCCGGATGGACTGAGAAGAGAGGATTCTTTTATTTTACTCTGACCCCAAAAAATATGAAGACTTACATCCAAATACTCCTGCTTTTTTTTGTTCTGTCAGCACAGGCCTCGGCAGAAATGTATACCTGGGTAGATGAAAACGGTAAAACTCAGTTTAGCAATACCATTCCGCCGCCTGGTACCAAGGCCGAAACGATAAAAGATGATACCAATATAACTGCCAGCAGCAAACCGAGAGAAACAAGACCGAAGGAGAAAGACATTAGGCAAAGGTATGATCAATCCATCGCAACTATAGAGCGCAACCACCAAAAGGCTCTTGATAGAATTGAAAACGATCGAATTGAAGGTGAAAGACAAGAGTTGGCGGGGGAAAGAAGGTCCCTCGATTCCAAGAAAAAACGATGGCTTGAGCGATGTGAAAAAGAGACTGACGGATACGTTAATGAATCAGATTGCAGAGACCATGTAAATGAAAGGTTTGACGTAGTGTTTGGTATGATTTCCAGAACACCGAAATATTATCTCGACCATCGCCATTCCATAGATGGTGAGACAGACAAGTTGTTAAAGGCATTCCTGAAGAAAAAACAATCAAAGAACAGGCATTCGCATTTAATGCATAGTTCAAGATAATTCACCGGGTTGCATTAATTAAATGAGGTCAGAGAAGAAAATAAATTTTCCAGAAATTGCTAAAAATAGTGCAATTCAAGCCATATCTAATTTTCTTCAAGCAGAAAAAAATAGGCCTCAGTCAATCGACCGTATCTCAGCCAGTCTTTTCAAGTTTCTGAAGGTTTAGGACCAAGGTTGCTCCCGTTGGCGCAAATCAACGCACGGGCACATTTAAGGTTCAGTTTGTGGGCCATGTCTGCAATTTTGACAACTCTGGCCAGTGCCGCAACATGGGGGTGCCGCATAAGGGTAAGGTCCAGTCGCCTGGACGAAAATGCGGCGCCGATCCTACGGCAACCGGCATGGGCCGCCGGTTGCCGTAGGAGTTTACTGTTTGTAGATAAAGGTACCGACGTGTTCGCCGTTCAGGGCGCGGGTGATGTTACCTTCGACCATGCCGTTAATGACCTGCACTTTCTCGATAACCTCGCTGTTTTGCATGATTTCCAGGCAGGGCCGCTCAATGACCAGATCGTCCTGTTCGAGATCAAGGAGGTCCTGGGCGCCGATCTCCGGGATAAATTTGGCGTCGGGGTTCTTCTTCGGGTCGTCAGTGTACAGCCCGTCTTCATCCTTCACGAAGATGATGTTCCGCGAACCGATCAAGTCGGCAAGGATGACCAGACCGACATCGGTGCGGTGGATGGGAATTCTCCCCACCTTTGGCTTGATGGCGAAGTAGTCATAGGGCGGCATGCCGTGCATGACCGGGATTATATTCTCGGCGAAATAGGTCGGCAGTTTGACGATGTCCGAGTGAGAGATCTTGATGCCGCCCCATGGGGACAACAGGGTGGCGATCATCAGGGCGTTCTGCTCGGAGACCATGCTGCCGAACTTGGCGATAACACCGGTGGGCATGCCCATTTCCAGGCCGATGGTATAGATGTGCCGGCTGCGTGTGCCGCCGCCAGTGGTGAGCAGCAGCTTGTGGTCATGGCGGTTTCTGACGATTTCCTTTAGTATGGCGGGAAGCGCCTTGACACCGCGGTCGCAGATCGACTGGCCGCCGATCTTCATGATGGCGATATCCGGATAAAGCCGCTCCTGCGGCGCGATGGCCAGCTGCTCGATAAATTCCTTGCTGACCAGACTTTCGCCCATCAGGGCGCTCTTCACATGCAGCCTCTTGCCATCCTTTTCACGCACCAGTGCCATGGTTTTGTTTCCTCGCTAAGTTGTTGAAAATAGGTAACAGCTCGTTTCTGCCCGGGCGCAGCTATCCGCAGACAGCGCGCAGCAGGGGCATGCCTCGCCCCGGCGCGCCGCTTGATGATTATTGCTGTCTTATTGATGCTTGTCGCCCCGTTTCAAGGCCACAAGATCGGCGCCGACCGCCTTGGCTATCTGTTCCAGCTCGGTCTTGCGCAGATGCTGGCCATAGACTTTCAGGTCAACTCCGCAGACTGCGACGATACGGTACTGCGGGGTTTTGGCGCCTTCCTTGGCTTTTTGTCGTGATCGGTAAAATATTTGTCCTTTCATAGTTTTCCTCCTTGATGGATGTGGTTTTATCTGCACGTCATCCGGCTAGTATATGACCGTACGGGTCAGATGGCAAGTTGTGCAAATAATTGGAGGCAGAGTAAAAAAATATTACGCTGCATTCATAGGAGGGATAATTTTACTGCGACCTCAAAAAACGCATTTAATGACGTAAAAATGAATATTTATGCGGATTGTGAAAGATGTCGGGCATATGTTTCGTTTGAGCAGACAAGCTCTCAACTCAGCTTTAACACAAAGCATGTTGGTGGCCCCTGCCACGTTTGATGTACAGCGCCACCCCGAGCGCAATCGCGAACGTGTTGAACGGATTAAAAGAGTCGTGAGCGGAGAGTACATCCCCTGCGGTCTGTTTGATATCTTTTACGGCAAGCTCGACAGGGACACTCAAAAGAATATCCCTCCTCTCTCCTGCTTCGAGTCCTACTACCGCTGAATCTGTTATCGAGGTGTAGCTTCAAAAAGGCCTGTGGATTTCCGGAAGGCAAGTCCTCTGGCAGATCGGAAAAGAGCAATAATGGAAAAAGGCTTTATTTCTGTCGCGAATGGGCCAGCAGGAGATGAAATTGTCGAACTTGTTCTTCCACGCCGATTTCCTTGGCGATTATATCGAGCAATTCCTGATGGTTGTCGCGGTTTTTCCAGATATTCACGGCTTGTTGAAAAATGAACATGCCTACCGGTCCCATGACTTGGTTTAATACGGCACGGATCTCATCTGTTGAACCGGCGGTGGGAAGTGGTATCGACTTTTCATGAGGAGGCGCAGTCGTTGCATTGAGACCGGTCCTGCTGATGAGCATCCTGACGATGGTATCGAGATCGTTCTTGGCGCAACTCTGGTCGATGCCGAACGCGGCAATGCCGCTTTGCACTGTCTCGCTCTTTTGATCCACCAGGGCGATAATATTTTTCTTGTCGGTGATCTTGGTGGCGAGGTGCTGCAGGAATCGATACCCATCGGCAACGCCTGGAATTTTGAGTGCTGTGATAATTTTCTGAAATGTTGAAAGCTCCAGGACGGCGATGGCTTCTTTGCGACTTGCAACAACATGCAATTTCACGGTTGCGGCATGAGGGGCAAGCTTGGCTGCTAGCTGAGAGGCGAATGCTTCTTCAGGCGTGACGACGAGAACATTCATTACCATGGGCAACTCCTGCAGGGAAAGCAATATTGGAAGGTGCAGTTGAGGGTTCTCATATCATTCGATGACTTTGCGGAGAATATTGTAGTCGGAGTCGACAACCGGTTTGAAGCCGGTAAGCTCCAATGCCTTGAGGACCTCGTCGTCCTTCTTTAATTTCTGAAGAGCCTGGCGGATGTTGTTTTTCAGTTGCAATGGCATGGTTTTGTTTACCGATATTGCCCAGTTGGGAATCCAGGCGGTTTCGACAACTTTTTTCAGGGAATTTGGCCGGATAAAATCATCGGCGACGTGGTAGGCGCCTTCCTGGATGAATCCGGCATCAACATCCCCCACGCTCACGGAAATTATAACATTTTCCTGACGATTATCCGCGGCTTCGACAAGTGACAGGTCATTCTTGACATCCATACCGAGTTCTTGCAGTGAGAGTTTCTGCGAGAGATACCCGCCGGCTGAGGTCTTGCCGACGATCATTACGGTTTTTCCACGTAAATCTGCAAGGTTGGTAATATTGGAGTCTGCTCTGGCAATGACCAGACCGCGAAATCGATCTCCTCCCTGGCCTTGTATGGCGGTAGCCAGGACCTCATGCTTCTCGGAGATGTTCACATAGACCAGCGGGTTTTCATAACCGATGTCAATGGTTCCCTTGAAGATCTGGTTTTCGTAGCTGCTAAAACTGTCGGTGAGAAGCAGCTTTACCGGTTGTTGCAGCTCCTGGCTAAGATAGTTGACCAATGGGCTTGTTATGGCCGTCAATTTTTCCGGAAAATATCTTGGCAGCATCGAGAAGACTAAGGGTTCGGCTGACGCAAACGTTGCCAGAAGTGTGCAGCAAAAGCACGAGACAATCAGTGTCTTTTTCATGATTATTCCTGAAATATTTCGAGTTATTGGAGGCTTTGTCGTTTAGTTTTTGGCAAGTCCCGCTGCCATACGGACTACGTCGTATTCGCTATCTTGGGTAAGTGCAAAGGCGTCAACCTTCATGGCCTTGAGAGCAGGTGCATCACGTCCCAGACGCTCGATGGCAGCGATGATTTTTTTCTTGTCGGCCTCGGGCATTTTTTTGCTGAGTGAAAGAGCCCAGTTTGGAAGCCATTCGGTTCGCTCCAGAACCCTGATCGACTCCACCGGGACAAATTCCTTCACCTGCGGGAGAGCCGCCTCCTGGATGAAACCCGCATCAACGTCTCCGTTGTAAACGGAAAAAATCACGTTTTCCTGTTTGTTCTCGGTAGCTTCTTCGACAACACAATCTTCCTGTAACCGAATGCCCTGTTTTGCCAAAGAATAGCTTTGCGATAAAAAACCGCCGGTACTTGATTGACTGACAATTGCAATCTTTTTGCCTTTCAAATCCTTGATCGAACGAATAGGGCTGTCTTTGCGCGTTATGATAATTCCGCGAAATCTGAAACCCTGGCCGCCTGTAGAGGCCATGGCCACCGCATCGTGGTAGGCGGCATGCATGACATAAACATATGGGTTTTCATAACCAATGTGGATGGCCCCGGCAGAGAGTTGCTGGCTGTATTGTGAAAAATCGGCAGTAAGAATCGGGGTGATTGTCAAGCCGGTTTCCTTGCTGAGATACTCGGCGAGCGGGGTTATACGTCGATGAATTTCCTCGGCTCCGAAAAGCGGTAACATGGACAGCCGATATTCTGCCGCGATAGAGGCAGCGGGGAATAACAGCTGTAAAATGAGTGCCGTCACCATGGCAAGAAGATGATAATTGTTCGGTGAAGTTCGTTGGGAAAGAGGCTCCGGGAGCCCAGCCGACAAAGGATGAATGTTCATTTGCCCAATCTCCCGATCATATACCTGATCGATTGTTGCATTCTTTTAAAGGCATTTGCCAGTTCGCGTATCTCTCTTGGTCCGCTGGGAACGATGTTGAGGTCCATTTCACCGAGACTTATCCGGTTGACCACCGATGTCACTTCTTCTAGCGGTTTGGTTATGGCTCGATTGAGGAAGAAAAACATGATGATGCCCAGGCAAAGGACAAGAAGGGAAAGGGAAATGGTGAGTGGCGATATCAGGGCATGGCGGATGGCCTCTTCAACTTCCGATACATAAACACCGACATGTACTTCTCCGCCGGTTTCAGATACCGCCTGGACCTTGTCATATATCTTTTGTCCGCCGATACTCAGGGTGGCACTCGCTTCTTCTTTTCCTTGACGAAGTCGATTTGCAGTAAAGATATCAACGGGGAAACCAGATTCCTTTACTTTGCCGGCAAAGTGGCTATCAAAACGACTGAGTTCACTGAAGAAACCGCCAACAACGACTCCTTTGCCGTTAATGACCGCGGCATACGCAACTCCGGGTAGCTTACTGGTCGCTTTAGCTTCTTGATTGACCTGGAGATAATCTCGCAATAGCAATGGCTTCTTAATGGCGCTGCGAAAGGCCGTGGTAATTGCTTGATTGCGCAAATCGATCTGGTTGTTGATGATGTCCGGAATGTACCGCAGGGTGAGGAACGAAAAGGTTCCGCATACTGTGAAAAAACCTAGAGTCATCGCCAGAAGCAGATACCCTCCAACGGGAATACCCTGTTGCATAAATGCAGTGATACTTGGAACCTTTGCTGGTTGTTTTCGGATGTTTTTTTTCTGTTCAGGTTCTGATTGCAGCATAGCTTCCTCGTAGCAGATTTGGATTCATCAAATATGTGTATTGAAAGGGAACATTCCCGGCGGAAATATTTCTATGGTCATTTGTTCGGGTGTCGCCTGTAATTTTCAGATGACTATATCGCAATATTTATGCCATGTTCCTGGCAACGATTTTATTCAAGATGAGATCGTCAATACGATATTGAGAAAATTTCTTATCTTGTTTTCGTGGTGAAGTGATAATTGATAATGGAGTTATGTAACAATATGGTATTACAAAAAAATATTGATATTTTAAGATGTATTTAAAGGGGATCCTGCCAGCAACTTGGTGATATCTTGAATATATATTCAATAGACCTTCTGGAAATATATTTGGGCTGAAAAAGATATCTTCTACTGCAAAATAGATATGGATTATTTTCACTAACGAAAATAAGAAACATTTTCACATGGCGTCATTTATTCGAATTCATCCAAAAACTTAAATGGAGAGAAATTGTTGTATTATTGAGGTAACATGAAATCTAATAAATAAATTCCTAACATAATTATTGGCATTTGCATTCCGCGGCAGTACGGCAATGTTGTGAATATGGGAAAGGCAACCGAGGAGGAACAAGAATCCGACCTTTGCCGGCGGTTTAGGCCTTTATGAAGTGGAGATATCGGCAGGGGGAAAAGGCTTGCTGCATCAAGATGGATGCGTTGCGCCAAGGGTAGGAAATGAAAGAATCCTGTATTTACCCGTAAATATTCGATCGCAAAGAAATTGCGGCACTGCAACACAAATGAAGCAGGAAGAACATTATAGGAGTGCCGGCAGCAATAGCCGGAAAAATGATTCTGGCAAGGTTGATGCCGGTGTTCGATGTCCATCCGAATCAGCTAACGAACTGCAAAAGACAGCTCAGGAAGATGCTTTTGCAAGATGGGGTTGATGAGCACAAAGCGATAATCAGCCGTTAAATGTATTCTGCCCGCATGAATCAATTTTAATCGTGATCAAAAATCGGAAATTGCTTAAAATTACTAAGAATGTTAATTGAATCGTTGAGACATGCCGGTTCTCGCCATCGGCTCAGTCACACCTAACTCCAAGGAACCAAGCTCCTATGACAAGCCCGCAACTTGCAGGCGTGGAAGGCAAACCGCGCCGAACCGAGGCCCTGAAAAGGCTCCTCCTCAATTTGTTTCTATTGACCATCGGCAGCGGCATCTTTGCCGTGGGTGTCAATGCCATCCTCGTTCCTCAAAAATTTATCAGCGGGGGCGTTATCGGTATTGCCCTCGTTCTCCATTACCTTGTTCCCGGGCTGTCCATCGGGCTGATGTATTTCCTGTTGAATATTCCCCTGATTTTACTCGGCTGGTTCAGCGTCAGCCGTAGTTTCGTGCTCTACAGTTGCTTTGGTATGGCAGTTTTCTCGCTGGCGACTGCCCTGATCGTGCCGCCGCCCATCCCCGTTGACAACCAGATCCTCGCGGCGATCCTTGCCGGGATCATCTGCGGTACGGGGGGCGGAATTATCCTGAGATCGCGGGGTTCGGTGGGCGGGATCGATATTCTGGCGGTCTTTCTCAACCGCAAATGGAGCTTTCGTATCGGCGCCACCACCTTCCTCGCCAACGCCCTGGTGCTGACCGGTGGCGGTTTTTGTTTCGGTGTCGAGCAGGCTTTATATTCTCTGGTCTCGGTGTACACCAGCAGCAAGGTCCTCGATTATGTGCTGACCGGTTTCAATCAGCGCAAATCGATTTTCATCATTTCCGACCACTCGCAGGAGATTGCCGATCAGATTCTCGGACGTCTGCACCGGGGGGTGACTTTCTTACAGGGAACGGGCGGCTATTCCGGCAGTGAGAAGAAGGTGGTTTTCTGTATCATTACCATGATCGAACTGTCGCGGATGAAGGAACTGGTTTTCGATATCGACCCCAATGCCTTTGTGGTGGTCAACGATACCCTGGAGGTACTCGGGAAAAGGCATGGCCAGATCAATGCAAAATGATCGGTATCGATCATTGCCCCCTTGGCTCGTCGGGATGCCAACGACTTGCAAATCCATCGTCCGCCTGACTCTATCCGCCCTGAAGCCGCGATTGACAGGATTCTGTGTCGAAACAGGCGGCTCTATGCTACTATGCTTCTCTCGGGCGACAGGACGCAAAACCGGGGCTGTGATGCGCTCTCGGCTTATTTCTGGAGATATTGCGGATTGATAATGCAGAAAATAGATCACAAAAATATAATCTTGACTGGTTTCATGGGCACCGGCAAGACGACTGTGGGGAAGATGCTGGCTGCCAGGCTGGGCCGGGAATTTGTCGACACCGACAGTTTGATAGAGGCGCGCCAGGGCCGGACCATTCCGGAAATATTTAGAGAAGCCGGAGAAGTGGCCTTTCGGCAAATGGAAGCGGAGCTGGCGAGGGAGTTGGGGGCAAGAGACGGTTTGATCGTTTCCACCGGCGGGCGTTTCATGCTCGACCCGGCCAATGTCAAGGCCCTGGCCCATACCGGCCGGGTGTTCTGCCTGGTCGCCACTCCGCAGGAGATATTGGCGAGGGTAAAAAAGGACAGCGCTCATCGCAGGCCCTTGCTGGAGGTCTCTGATCCGAGCCAACAGATAGTTGAGCTGCTTGAAGTGCGAAAGAGGGGGTATCAACGTTTTTTAAAAATCAAGACCACTGGCAAATCCCCTGAGGCAGTCACCGATGAGCTGCTGGATCTTCTGCAAAGGGCGCCTGAGCAGTTTGCGGTAGAGAATCCTGTCCAGCCTTATGCATGTGTCGTCGGCAATGGCATATTACCGTTTATCCGGCAATTGACCGGTGCCGACGGTATGGTCGTGGTTATCACCGACGCAAATGTCGGAAGACTGTATGGTCAAAGCTGCGGGAAAATCGACCGTATAATTACCATTCCCGAAGGGCGGCAGCATAAAACCATGGCCACTGTTCAGGCCATATACGAGCAGCTCATCGATTTTGGCTTCGACAGATCCGGAACAATTGTGGCGCTTGGCGGAAGTGTTGTCGGGGACATTGCCGGTTTCGTGGCCGGCACCTATATGCGAGGGGTGGATTTTGTCCAATGCCCCACAAGCCTGCTGGCGATGGCCGACACCAGCATAGGTGACAAAACCGGCCTGGACTTGCCCCAGGGGAGGAACCTGATCGGAATTTTCAAGCAGCCGGCCATGGTTATCGCCGATGTCGCCACCCTGCGAAGTCTCCCGGCACGGGAGTTTTCCTCGGCAATGGCCGAGATAGTCAAACACGGCTTGCTCGCCGATTGTGGTCTTTTTGAAAAACTGGAAGGTGCTAACTGGCAGCAGGGATCAGATTTTCTTCAGGCCTTGCCGGCGTTACAGGCCCTTATCGCCCAAGCGATTCGGGTGAAAATTGCCATCGTCGAGGCAGACCCGTTTGCGCACGGCAAGCAATCGGTACTCAATCTCGGTCATAGCTTTGCCCATGCCATCGAACAGGTGAGCCGTCAGGACATCCGCCATGGTGAAGCCGTTGCCATGGGACTGATCGCAGCCATCAACCTGTCGGTGCGGCTGGGATATTGTCAGCTGCCATTGCAGGAACGCGTCGAGGCCGTTTTTCGCAAGATAGGTTTGCCGACCCGTATACCCGGAGATCTTTCTCCCGAGAGGATTTTCCAGGCCATGGGCAGCGACAAGAAGCGGCTTGCCGGATCTCTGCCCATTGTGCTTTTACGTGCTCTTGGGCAGCCGCTGGTCGCACGGAATATCGCCGATCAGGAGATTCTGGCAAGTCTCCAAGAGTTGGTCAACCATTGACCTAAGATGTGAATAGTATGAGACAACAGAGTAAAAAACAGCTGCATGTGCGGGGCGTCGTTATTGGCGGGTCCCATCCCCTCATCTGTTTGCCCCTCCTAGCTGGAACCAAAGAAGAGTTGCTTGACCAGGCGGCAGCCCTGGTGGAACTGGCCCCTGATCTGGTGGAGTGGCGGATTGATGGTTTTGCCGAGGTTGAAGATCTCGCGAAAAGTCTGTCAGTTCTTGGTGAATTGCGCCGCATCCTCGGGGAGATACCGCTCCTTTTTACCTGCCGGATAGACCAGGAAGGCGGGATGGGCAAAATTCCCCGGGAAAAGAGATTGGCATTGCTGCTTGCAGCCATAGAATCCGGCAATATCGATCTCATCGACATAGAATTGTGCAATGGCCGGGAATTTATCGACGCCGTCAAGACGCCTGCCCGGGCCCGCCACGTCGCCCTGATCCTCTCCTATCACAACTTCAAGGAAACGCCGGCTGAAACCTTTATCTACGACAAGCTTCTTGCCGCCTATGAAGCGGGGGCGGACATCCCCAAGGTTGCGGTCATGCCTAAGGATTATGCGGATGTTCTGGTGCTGTTGCAGGCGACCAACCGGGCGAGAAACAGCGTCATCGATACGCCGCTGATCACCATATCCATGGGGGAGCAGGGAGCGGTAAGCCGATTGGCGGGTGGCCTGTTTGGCTCGGACATCACCTTTGCCGTCGGCACGGCTTCATCCGCGCCGGGACAGATCCCGATAGCCGAGATGCGAGCGGTGATGGCCGTGCTGTTTGCCGCACGCTAAGGATTCCTCTCGCCGATACCAGGGTCCGCTGTCGGCGGGCGAGCTAATACGGAGGAACGGCAAAAGACCAGGCCGAATCAACGCCATTGATCGGCGATTTATTTGTCGATTGCCTTCAGTTGTTCTGCCGCGCATTCAGGACACATGCCATGGCTGAACCGAGCCTCTGAGTGATCGCTAATGTATTGTTCCAGCTGTTGCCAGCTGTCTTGCTCCGTGCGAATTTTTTTGCAATACATGCAGATGGGGACAATTCCTTCGAGTTTTTTCACGAGACTGAGAGCCTCTTCTCGCTCGCGCTCTATCTGTTTGCGCTGAGTTATGTCCCGGGCTATCCCCAACAATGAGGTGATTTCCCCCTGCTCATTGCGAAACGGCACCGCATGGGTCTCAAGCCAGACACGCCGGCCCTTCAGGCCAACAGCTGCAAATTCTAGTTTTCCCGGGATTCCCTGATAGATCTGTTTGGTAAGCGCGATAAAGGCGTCCCGGTATTGCTCGGTGACTAGTGGAAAGACGCATTGCCCCTGCACCTGTTCAAAGCTGTCGGCATCGAGCATTTTCAATCCCGCCGTATTCATCATCAATATATTGCCATTACTATCGAGCATTTTGATGCACTCCGGCTCAGAGTCAATGATCGTTTGTAAAAATCGTTTACTGCTAGCTAAGGCAGTAATAAGACGGTTGAAGCCGCCGATGAGTTTTCCAACTTCGTCCTCTTGATGTACCGGCAGGGGAGCTACCGGAAGGTTGGCGTCGGAGATGGCGCTCAAGGTTTTCAGGGTGGCAAACACCGGCGACAGCTGTCGTTTCAAGAGCCACCATATCAGCCCCCCTGCCAGGAGGGTCATGACAAGAGAAGAAATCAGCATTCTGTTCTGCATGTCACGAATCGGCGCATAGGCCTCCGCGGTAGGAATCCTTCCGACCAGGACCCAACCCGCGCCAGGGATCTGTCTCGAAGATGATAAAACCTCCACTCCCCGTGAGTCGACAATACTGCCGGAGCCCTCAAAGCCATTAATGTATCGGTCCATTAAGGGATTGACACCGGGCGCGGGGATGGGTTGCATGACACGGCTTCTGTCGGTTGCGGCAACAACAACCTTATGCTGTGGGGCTATAAGGACATACCCCCCGGTCTTGCCGTAGCGATTATCGGTAATATGACTTAAAAAGGAGGGTTTGCTGAGATCGACGATCCCGGCCACCGTTCCGACGATGGTCCCCCTGCCATCACGAATAGGCGTTGCAATGGAAAAAACAGGAAATCCCGAAATCCTTCCTATGACCGGTTCACTGATACTGGTTATCCCCTTGTTAAGGGCCAGGGCTATGCTGCTGCGGTTAATAAAATTTACGCCAACCCGGTTGGCGGAGAGTGGCACGGAGGCAATGGTGGTGCCCTCACTGTTAGTGACGAGGTACCCGCTATTGAATAATTTCTCCAGCAGCAACCGCTCCTCTAGAAATGCTTGTAACATTTTTGGGTCGTTGAAGATGGCGGGGGTGATTCTTCCGGCAACGGTTTCCAGCGATCGCACCCGGCTGTTGAGTTCGCTGTTGATAAGCTCAGCGAATACTGAAACGGTGGCGAATTGCTGGTCATGTATCATCGTTTTGATATCTGCGCGAAGCATTCTGCCGGCATAGGATGACAGCAGCCCGATACTGACAATAAAAATAATCAATGTGGAAACAGTCACTTTTATCTTTAGCGACCATCTTTGGAAAAAGTCTGTGTTCATACAATTCCTCTGGCCGCTACTCTAGTCGCGGCTCGTTGTATCTGTTTCTGGCTGGTGCATCCAGGGCCTTGCGCACGCCTGCCGCCAGGTTGTTCATGGAAAATGGTTTTTGAATAAAGTGCACGTCTTCGTTGAGAACGCCCTGATGGGCGATGACGTTGGCGGTATATCCGGACATAAACATGTGCTTGATAGCGGGGTAGAGGGTTACGAGATGCTCAGCTAGGTCGCGGCCATTCATCTGCGGCATGATAACGTCGGTGAGCAGCAGGTCGATGGCACCGGCATGTTCTTCGGCCAGGCGAATGGCCGCATCGGGGGTGGCGGCCGCCAGGACCGTATATCCCTGTACCTCAAGCATGGTCTTGGTTATATCAAGGATCGTCGGGCCGTCTTCCACCAGAAGGATGGTCTCGCTGCCGCGGGCGGCGGATTCTCCCGAATCTTTGCCCTCCACGAGCGTGGCCTTTTCCAAGCAATGGGGAAAATAGATTCTGACGGTGGTTCCCTGGCCGGGTTCACTGTAGACATTGATAAAACCGTGGTTCTGCTTGACAATGCCGTAGACCGTGGCCAGTCCCAGGCCGGTGCCCTTGCCCAGATCCTTGGTTGTGTAAAAGGGTTCGAAAAGGTGCGAGAGTTCTTCGGCATCCATGCCGCAACCGGTATCACTGACGACAAGCTGGGCATAGCTGCCGGGTACTGCCCCCGGATGAAGGGCACAGTATGCTTCGTCAAGGGTGATGGCGCCAGTTTCGATGATGATCTTGCCGGTGCCTTCTATCGCGTCTCGGGCGTTGACACAGAGGTTGACGAGGATTTGATCGATCTGGGACGGGTCCATCATTATCGTCCCCGGCTTATTGCCCGGCAGCCAGGAGAGGGTGATGTTTTCGCCTATGAGGCGCTGCACCATTTTCAGCATTCCTTCGACAGTTTCATTAAAATCAAGGACCTTCAGGGTAATGGTCTGCTTGCGGGCAAAGGCCAAGAGCTGGCGGGTGAGGTCGGCGGCGCGTTCGGCCGCTTCACGGATGCTCTTTAACCGGGCGAATAGTGGTTGACCGGCATCCATGTTGAGCATGGCCAGCTGGGTATGCCCTAGGATAACGCTGAGCATGTTGTTGAAGTCGTGGGCCACGCCGCCGGCCAGACGGCCGATGGAGTCCATCTTCTGTGACTGGATGAGCTGGAGTTGCAGTTTTTCCCCCTCCGCCTCCGCCTTTTTTCGCCCGGTAATGTCCTGCAGGCTGAGCTGAATGAGGACCCTTTCCCGGTGGATAAAGGGCATCAGGTGCACCGCTGTGTCCCAAATCTCGCCGTTTGGCCTCTGGTGCTGCCATTCAAAGAAGGCAAAGCCCTTGTCGAGTGCCTCTTGGATACGCCTGGTCGCGGCCAGTTCCGAGGGATCGCCGTCATACTGCCCCGGTGTTGAGAGGTCAATCGGCAGTTTACCGAGGAGTTCGTCGCGATGGGTGAAGCCATAGATGCGTACAGCTGCCTGATTGCAATCTATGAACCGACCGGTATCCGGTTCCAGCACGGCGAGAGGAATGTGCGAATCTTGGAACAGCACCTTGTTGTAGGATTCGCTGTCGCGCAGGGCATTCTCCGCCCGCTTTCTCTCGGTGTAATCGTGGACCAGCGACAACATGACGGCCGAGCCGCCCAGGGTGATAGTTTCCGCCGACCACAGGCTGTCGCGTATTTCCCCGGATTTGGTGCGGAAACAGATCGGCTCATTATGAAACGAACCCTGCTCCTTCACCCGTTTTCCAAGGCGGGCCCTTTCTTCCGGGTTACCCCAGATTCCCAGTTCATACGAGGTATGGCCGATGGTTTCTTCCCGGGTATGGCCGGTGATACGCAGCCATCGTTCGTTGGCGTCGATAAACCGGCCGGTTTCGATATCGGAGATGACCATTGGGGCGGGTGACAGGGTGAAGGCCTTGGAAAAGCGCTCTTCGCTCTCGCGCAGGGCCAGATCGGCCTTTTTTCGCTCGGTGATGTCGGTGAGGCTGCCGATGATCGATGACGGCCTGCCTTCGGCGTTGTGCAGCAGTCGTGCCGAGAGCCAGCAATCTGCGATCGAGCCATCGCGATTTTTCAACTGTACCTCATAATCGGCAATATTGCCCTCGCCCATCAGCCGTTCCAGGAAGGCGGCGCGGTCGCCGGCTTTGGCGTAGAAGTCCTTAAGCGGTCTGCCCAGCAGGTCCTCGCGGGTGTAGAGTCCTTTGGAGAGGGTGCTGACCGATGGACTGATGTCAAGAATCATGCCGTCAACGCTTGTCTCAAAAAATGTCTCGCGGACATTATTAAATATATTCCTGTAGTTGCGTTCGCTCTTCTGGATGGTTGCTACCATCCTGTTGACGCTGTCGGCGAGAAGCTGGAATTCATCATCGGTGCCGGAGGAGACTTGCCGCCAGGTGCCGTCACGGCCGATGGTGTCGACATCGGCGATCAGCTTGTGCAGGGGGCGGGTGGTTTTCAGGCCGAGATACGAGCCGATCAGGGCGGCGGTTGTGGCCACTGCGGCGAGGAGGGCCAAGATCCACAGGCCGCCTTCCCAGAAGATTTCACTGCTGCGTTCAAGGAGCCTGGCGACCGGGACCTTGATCTCCGCTAGGGGCATGGCGGTGACCATGATCCAGCCGGTTTCCTCGACGGTGGCGGAGGCGAAGACCATCGGCCCGGAGGCGGTGGGGTGGACGTTGACGCCACTGGCGCGGCCAAGGATAGCCGCGGCCAGCCCTTGCATCTCCGGCAGGCAGGTGTCACCGATCATGGCGACCTCGCCTTCCGGCTGGGGGGTTCCGCCGGGCGTTTGGGTGAAGAGCCGCTGGTAGCTCGCGGCAATCGCCGTGGTGCCGAAGAACTGGTCGATGGCCTTGGCGGGCAGGGCGACAGGATAGCCTTCGCCATTAAGGAGCAGGGCGTAGCCGTTGTCGCCGAGCCGCAGGTCCTGGATCTGTGCGGTCATCGACTGGAGGAGAATATCAAAGCCGGTGGTGCCGATGAAGGTGTTGCCGTTATACAGTGGGGCGACGCAGCTGACCATCCAGGCACGTTTGATGGCGTCCCGGTAGGGCTTCATCCATTGCATCTTTCTCTGGGGATTGTGCTCCGCATCGAACAGCCGCACATAGTCCTCCTGCGCCTCGTTCAGTTCGTTGAAGGTGGGGTGTGCCGCCAAGCGTGCCGCGTAATCGTTGGGATAGGTGACATCGATGCCGTCGGTGAGGACGATCCAGATTAAATCGATACTATCGGGATGGAGGGAGTGGAACACCTCCATCAAAGGGGCGGCGGGCATGATCTGCTCAAGAAGGCCAATCGCCCGCTGCCGGAAGGCTGCATCGGTGCGGATCTTCTCAACTACGGCGCGGCGGATGAGCGGGCTTGACTTGCCCGCCAGCATATCCCAATTGGCATAGGTACCGTATTCGGGGTGGATGTATCCGTAGCCGGGAAGGAGTGCGTTGTCAGCCGGGTAACGCTTGCCCAGGGCCGGGGGAGTGGCCAGCGGCGTTTTTCCGGCGCCCGTGCTGACGCTTTGCCGCACGGCCTCCACCTGATCCTGGTAGGTCTTGAGGAAGGCACTGATCTTCATGGCGCTCAGCCTGGCCTTCTGCAGGACGACCTCCTTTTCCGTTGCCAACAGCGCTTGGCTACCCTGGTCGATCATCTGCGAAGCGGTATTGCGCATGAGGAAAAGCCCGATGACCCCGACGAGGAGGATGGGCAAGAGGCTGGCGACCAGGATAAGGGAGATATATCGTCTGGTGATTGACATTTTTAACGGAAAATCAAATCATTGGAGGAGAATTCATGGGAGCTGAAAACGCCTGCAGCACCTCGTAAACCTTGTTTGCCTGTATACCTTTGGCGGCGTGCTGCTCGGCAAGAGGTGGAGAATGCACAGCACTTCCGTGAGTTCACTGCATTACGATTTTAATCCTATATCAGGAGTCCATCCATCACCAAATACAAAATGCAATTTCCGCTGTTATAGCTGATATTTGTCCCGGTAGCCGCGGGGAGTGATCATCAGCTCCTTCCAGGTATAGGTCTGGCTGTTGCCGATGATGACGGTGGATTGCATGCCGATCTCGCAATCGAGCATCTTGCCAAGAGTGGTGATGACGACCGTCTCGTTGTCGCGGCTGGCGGCGGTGACGATGCCGACCGGGGTGTCGGGCGAGCGATGGGCAAGAAAGATCTCCCGGGCGCGGATGATCTGGCCGGTGCGCTTCTTGGAGCGCGGATTGTAGATGGCGGTGACGAAATCGGCCATGGCAACAGCGGTGAGCCGCTTTTCGATGACCTCCCAGGGGGTGAGCAGGTCGGAGAGGCTGACTGCGGCAAAGTCGTGCATCAGTGGCGCTCCGAGGCGGGCGGCGCAGCCGTTGATGGCGGCGATGCCTGGAATGATCTCGATCCTGCAGGGCGAGTCGGTTTCTTTGGCCAGTTCGTACACCAGGCCGGCCATGGCGTAGATGCCGGGGTCGCCGCCGGACACTAGAGCAACATCTTTCCCCGATTCAGCGGTGGTGAGGGCTAAGCGGCAGCGCTCGACCTCCTTCATCATCTCCGAGGAAACCACCTCCTTGCCGGTCAGAAAGTCCGGGATCAGATCAAGATAGGTCTTATAGCCGATGATGACTTCAGCCTGGTTGAGGGCGTCGCAGGCCGCAAGGGTCATTTGCTTTACTGATCCGGGTCCGGTTCCGACAACGAAAAGGCTGCCCGGGCGATTGCCATGGTTACATTTTTCCATTTTCTTTTCCTGCTGAGAAGATGATTGCTGCCCGCGCTGAGGAGGGCGGCCGGTTCGGCGACGCCGATGGCGCCGACCGCCTGCAGTGCGGCAAAGGATATTGCTAGGTTGTGAAGGGTATTTATTTGTTCGCCGGGGAAGAAATCAACCTGCCAGCCGTGCCCGGCGGCAAATTGTAGAAGGCCCGGTTCGTCGTCTTTTTTGTCGATGGAGGCGAGGTTGCGGATGCAGGCCACGTCGAGGCGGAGAGCCGATAGTAATTCGGTCAGGGCCGCCTCGAACTCTGCCTTCGGGGTGCCCCGGTTGCAGCCAACACCGATCACCAGATTGCGGGGGCGGAAGATCGTCGTTTCTCCGGCAAAGCCGGTTGATGCCGAGACGATAATATCAGCCTGTGCGGCTTCGTCCACCCGGATTAGCCCTGGCGGCAGGGAGATCACCGTCTCGTCGGTATAGAGGCGTAACTCGCCGCGGTTGACTAAAAGGGCTGCTGCTGCAGTAAGCTTCTGCCGGCTGGGGGGTACCAGGGCCTGCGCCTTCGCCCAGAGATCGAGGGCGGCAAGATGCAGGGTGTCGGAGGCGGTGGTGATGACCGGCGTCCCACCGGTCAGTGCCGCCACCTTGCGGGCCAGCTCGTTGCCGCCGCCGAGGTGTCCGGACAGGAGGCTAACGGCATGTTGACCCCTCTCATCCATGACGATGACGCAAGGGTCGGTGTGTTTACCCTGGAGCAGCGGCGCGATGGCCCGGACGACAATGCCGGTAGCCATGATACATACCAGGCCGTCAAAACGCTGCCAGTTGGCGGCGATGAGCTCGGCAATTTTTTGCTCCTCGGCCTGGTGGAGGAGGGATGCTCCCTCAAGGCGGGCGACAAGTTCCTGGGCCAATTTTTTACCGCCCTGGGTTATGGCGACAATGGCGACGTTCATTACTCGCCGCTACCCTGGCGATAGCCGTGGGTAAAGCTGCGGTCGTAGAGCTTTGACAGGGCCGGTGGCGGGCCATCGGCCAGGACCCTGCCAACGGCGATGATCGCCGTTTTGGTGATGCTAGCCTCTTTCACTTGGCCGGCAATGCTTGCCAGGGTACCGCGCAGCTGCCTTTCGTCAGGCCAGCTGACCTTCTCGACAATGGCAACCGGGGTATCGGGCGGATAGCCACCGGCGATGAGGTCGGCGACCACCTCGTCGATCATGCCGACGCTGAGAAAGATCATCATCGTCGCCTGATGGCCGGCAAGGGAGCTGAGGTTTTCGCCCTCAGGAACCGGCGTTCTGCCGCCGCGTCTGGTAAAGATGACCGTCTGCGACACCTCCGGCAGGGTCAACTCGGTGCCGAGGGCCGCCGCCGAGGCGGTTCCAGAACTGACTCCGGGGACGACAGTGAAGGGGATGGCATGGTCGCGCAGCAGGGTAATCTGTTCATTGATCGCCCCGTAGATCGACGGGTCGCCGGTGTGCAGGCGGACCACGCGTTTGCCGTCCTGCCAGGCCGCAAGGATGAGGGCAAAGACCTCATCGAGGTTCATCCCCGCCGAATCGTGGATCTCCGCGGTGAGGCCTTCAATAAGGGAACGCGGCACGAGGCTGCCGGTAAAAATAACCAGATCGGCTTCCCGCAGGAGGCGCTGGCCCTTGACGGTGATCAGCTCCGGATCGCCAGGCCCGGCCCCGACAAAATGGACCATGTGGCGGGGTGGAATTCCTGAGGTAAACAAGTTATCTGCTACGTTCATCGGCTTCCTGTCATGATGGATATTGGATTGAAATGTATGGTATTTCCGTGTGGATCGGTGCGCGATACCTGGACGGTTGCGCTCTGGACGGTAAAGCCCGCCGCCCGCAACAGCCCGGGGGCGGTGTCGATGGTCTTTTGTGCCACCCCGTTGACCACCAGGATGCCACCCTCGGCAAGCCGGGCGGCAACCGCCGGGATGATGGCCGGAAGTGCCCCGCCGCTGCCGCCGATAAAGACCCGTTGCGGGTCAGGGAGCCCGGCCAGGGCCTCCGGGGCCCTGCCGGGAACCGCTACTATATTGAAACAGCGGAATTTGACAATATTCTTTTTGATGTTTGCCAATTCTTCGTCCTTTTGTTCGATGGCGAAGACTGTCAGCCGTGGATTGGCGCGCGCCGCCTCGATGGACAGCGAGCCGCTACCGGCCCCGACATCCCACAATACCCCGGTTTCCGGCAGGCGCAGCTGGTGAAGGGTCGCCGCCCGTACCTCGTTCTTGGTGATCAGGCCGCGACTATGATGTATTATCTCCTCTGTCAGGCCGAGGCGGTATTCCGGGATGCTGAGTGCGGCGCCAGGTATCAGAAGGCATATGACGTTCATGGCGGAAAACCGCTGCGACCTGGCCTCATCAAGGCTGCATGAAGTGATTCTCTCTGTTGATAGGCCGATATCTTCGGCGACCAGCATTCTGATGGCGGCCGGCAGTTCCTGCTCGCCTATGGCCTGCAGATAGTCGAGGATCTGCCCGGCCAGGAAGTCCGGGCTGTTGGCGGCATCGGTCAGGATAAGGTGTTTGGCGTGGCCGAGCAGCAGGCCGGGCAGATGGCTGGTGGTCCGGCCATGCAGGCTGGTAATCCTGGCATCATCCCAGGGGATGCGGAACAGGGCGCAGGCCCGTTGTACCGAGGATAAGGCCGGGAATAATTCAATCTTCTCCTGCGGGAATTCGCTCAGCAGGCGGCGGCCGATACCGTAAAAAAGGGGATCGCCGCTCGCCAGGATCGCTACCTTGCCGTGGGGTAGCGCCTCGCGGATCTTTATCAGGGCGCCCTGCAGCGGAGTGATACTCAGGTACCGGTCGGAAAAGCCGGGGATCATTTCGCTATATCGCTCTGCCCCGATAATCAAGGTGCACTGCTGGAGGAGTTGCTCCTGCCAGGTCGCCAGCTGTTCCTCGGCAATGCCGATGACGAAGATCCTAGTCATGGGCGATGAGGTCGGCTTTATGATTTACCAGATAGACGTGCACCGCGCCGCCGGTTACCCCCTGGCAGTATTCCCGGGCCTTGCGGCATACCGCTAGGATCAGATCCTGTCTGTCGGCTGCTTCGAGGTGGTCGTACATCTCTCTTGCGGTATTGGCACCTTCGATCTTGCCAAGCAGCTCTCCTGCGGCGCCAAGGCTTGCCAAAAGACCGACCCCGTCGGCCACCTCCAGGGCGCCATGCCGTACATGGGTCTGCGGGATGGCAAGGGCCGCCTTCATGACTTTCGCCCACATTCCGGCAAGGTGCACCGTGGCAAAGGCCCGCTGCGCCGCCTCCTTCAGGGAGAATTCCAGATAATCGCCCATCATCGCATAGGCCTCTTCCGGCAGCTTGAGAAGCTGCTGGGCGCCCTTCTCGGAGGTCCGGCCGGTGGACAGTACCACCTCGGTAAGGCCCGCTTCTTTTGCGACATCAAGGGAGGCCTTGATGGTGGCGGTCCAGGCGTCGGCGGAGATTGGCCGGACGATGCCGGTGGTACCGAGAATCGACAGGCCGCCGGTGATGCCCAGTCGGCTGTTGAGGGTCTTTTTCGCCAATTCCTCGCCGCCGGCAACCGAGATGATCACGGTAATCTTTTCACCGCCGGTAACCTCTTGCACCGCCTGGCGGATCATCTGCCGGGGTATCGGATTGATGGCCGGTTCGCCGACCGCAACGGCCAGGCCCGGTTTGGTGACCTGACCGACACCCTCGCCCCGGCATAGCCGGATATTGCCAAGGAGTACGCAGTTGCCGGCGCCGAGCCGCTTGCGGCCGGTGCTGACGCTGGCGATAATCTCGGCGCCGTTGGTGACATCAGGGTCGTCTCCGGCGTCCTTGATAATGGAGGCGATGGCGCCACCCTCGGTGGTCCTGCAGGTATGTACCCGAAAGGTCTTGCGGCTGCCGTCGGGGAAGGGGATGGCGATTTCCTCCGGGCAGAGCCCCTCCATGAGGGCAAGGGTTGCTGCCTTGGCCGCGGCTGCCGCGCAGGCGCCGGTGGTAAAACCGCTGCGGAGACGTTTACCCATGGTCACTCCGCCGCCAGCTTGATCAAGGCGTTGATGATCGCCGCCGCTACCGGGCTGCCGCCCTTGCGGCCGAGACTGGTGATATAACAGGAGTTTTCTTCAACGAGGAGGGCCTTTGATTCGGCGGCGTTGACAAAGCCCACCGGCACACCGACGATCAGCGGGGCGGGGGCCGGAGCGCAGGCATTGGCGTTGCGGATCGCCTGAACCAGGGCAGTGGGGGCATTGCCGATGGCGATGATGCCGATATTAGGGCCAAAGCTCTCGGCAATCGCCACCTCCGATCTGGTTTTTTTGCTCGTCGCAGCCAGGGCTGCAATCTCTGGATCGGCAACCCGACAGATGACCTTACCACCAAATTTTCCGAGGCCGACCTTGCTGATCCCAGCCGCCACCATGGTGACGTCGGTGAGGATGTCCTTGCCGTCGCGGATCGCCTGGATGCCTCTGGCAATCGCCCCAGGGGCAAAGCGCATGCTGTCCTTGAAGGAAAAATCACCGGTGGCGTGGATGACCCGCTGGATGACCCGGAAGGTCTGTTCATCGAAGTCGTGGGGGCCGAATTCGCCACTGATGATCTTAAAGCTCTCCGCCTCAATTTCCGTGGGTGCTACCTGCTGCAGCTGCACTGCCATATCGTTACTCCAGGCAATAATTGATAAATTCACTCGCCACCTGCGGCGCAAAGCCGAAATGGAGATGCATATAACCGCCGAGGACCCGGCGGTAGGCGTAGCCTTCTTTGCCCACTGCGCCGCTGGTTATCTCGTAGATCCGGGCAATGTCTGCGGGCATCGGGTCGATGTTCGAATAATGAAATTCATGGCCGCGCATGACCGTCCCCGCCGGCCCGAAACAGCTGGGGGCTGTGGTGCGGACCTCGCGGTAGCCAAGGCTTGCCCGCTTCTCCTGCATCCTTGCCCGGACCGGAAAGGCGCCGACCATGGGATGGAAGGCCCCTTGGCCGTCAACAATACCCTCGGTCAGATACATGAAGCCGCCGCATTCGGCGTAGACCGGCCCGTCGCCCTCGATCCATTGACGGATGGATTCGCGCATCGCTTCGTTTTTACTCAGCTGTTCGGCATAGAGTTCTGGGTAGCCGCCGCCGAGATACATACCATCGATACCCTCCGGAAGCTTTTCATCGATCACCGGGCTAAAAAATATCAGCTCTGCCCCGGCTCTTCGCAGCAGGTCGAGATTGTCCTCGTAATAAAAACAGAAGGCCCGGTCTCTGGCAACTGCTATTCGGCATGGTCGTGCCGGTGGAACCGGTAAATCATCACCGGCCCTGATCTCGACCTGGGCGCAGAGGGATAAAATTCTATCCAGGTCGATATGCCGGGCAACCGTATCGGCGAGGAGTTGTATCGCCTCTGGGCTAAGCGGTGCCTCGTCGCTCGTTAAAAGGCCTAAATGCCTGCTGGGGATGGAGAATTCCAGGGTGCGCGGCAGGTAGCCGAGGACCTCGGCCTGGCAGTGTTCCTCAATGGCCTCCCGCACCAGCTGCAGGTGACGGTCGCTGGCGATGCGGTTGAGAATCACGCCCTTCGGCGCCGCCTCAGGCAGCAAGGTCTCAAAACCCTTGACGATTGCCGCGGCGCTCTCGGCCATGGAGCGCACGTCGAGGACGAGAATCCCCGGCAGCTTGAGGGTCTTAGCGAGGATGCCGGAGGACGACAGGCCGCCGTCGAACATGCCCATGACTCCCTCGATAACGGCAACGCCCGCGCCCCGACTATGGCGCTGGAAGGTTGCGCGGGTGAAGGCCTCACCGCACATCCACAGGTCGAGGTTGCGCGACACCGTGCCGGTGACCAGCTGATGCAGGCCGGGGTCGATGAAGTCCGGGCCGCATTTAAAGGGCTGGACGCGCAGGCCCCGTGCCCGCAGCGCCGCCATCAGGCCAAGGGCCACGGTGGTCTTGCCCGAGCCGCTGGACGTTCCGGAGACGATAAATGACGGGACAGTCGAGTTGCTCATGGCTTGCCGGCCGCCTTGCCTTTTGCTTCTGGGTAGAAGGCGGCGTTGAGCTGTTCAATGCCATTGAGGATGCGCAGGGTAGGGCGGGACACCAGGGACTCGGCGATGAGGAGAATTCGGCCCTCGCGCACCGCCTTGATCGCCTGAAAACCCGGTTCGTCGCGGATGGTGGCCTCTTCAACCGGATTCATCGTGCCCTGCTGGGCAAGAAAGATATCGATCTCGCCGCCGCGACTGAGAAGACGCTCCTTGCCGTAGGCGGCGATATTGGTTTCCCGCACCTGGTCGGCGTCGGCTGCGAGATTGATGCCGCCAGCCTGTTCCAGGACATAGACGGCAATGCTGTCGGCGGCAAAGGTCTTCATCTTGCTGTGAATCGACTGGAAAAACACCCGCGGTCGCTGGCTGGCCGGGACATCCCGCAGGCGGGCCTGCACCACGGCTAGACGGGCAGTAAAGCCGGTAATCATTTCCTCTGCCTGTTGCTCGCGGCCGGTGAGGCTAGCGAGAGTTCGCCAGTAGGCAAAGATCTCTTCAATAGTATTCGGTTGTAAGGAGACAACCGTAATGCCCGCCAGGCGCAGCTTATTGATAAATTCCGGGTAGGAGCGTTCGATCATCGGCCGCACCAGCACCAGGTCGGGGCGGGCGGCAATGAATTTTTCCGGGTCGTCACGGTAGGAAAAGGTTGGTTTGCCGAGAACCTCCGGCGGGTAGTCATCGCCCTTGCCGATGCCGACCAGGAGGTCAGCCGCGCCGAGGCTGCAGAGATTTTCGGTATGGGCCGAATATAAGGAGATGATCCTGGTAAAGGGCCGGGTAATCTCCAGCTTTTGCCCTGAACTGTCGATCACCGTTGTGCCGCTGGCCGGGACAGGCTGCGTCAGGCAGAGACAGAACAGGAGGGCGAGCAACAGGGCAGTGGCAAAATGTCTTTTGGGCGGGGAGGTCATGGCATACCTTTACTGAAAATATTGGAAACTCACCTGATGTGCCTGATTATATGGGTCTATTGAGACCTGCGCCGCGACTCCGAAGACCTCGGCAATGGTCGCCGCCGTCATCGTTTCGGTGGTGGGGCCGTGCTGCTGCAATTTTCCGTCCTTCATGAAAATCAGATAATCGCAATAGGCCGCCGCCAGGTTGAGGTTATGGATGACGGCGATAATCGTCCTGCCTTCTTCGCGGACCAGGCGCCGGGCGAGATTGAAGATCTGCAGGGTGTACTTGACGTCAAGGCTCGACGTCGCCTCGTCAAAGAGCAGCACCGGCGTATCCTGGGCAAGGGCCCTCGCCACCACCGCCCGCTGTTTTTGGCCACCGGAGAGGGTATTGGTATAGCGGCCGCGCAGCTTGCTGATGCCGATTGCCGCCATGGCCCGGTCAACCGCCTGCCAGTCTTCCTGGGAAGGTGATGCGAAGCGGTCGATATGCGGATGCCTGCCCATCATGACGATTTCCTCGACGGTAAAGCCGAAACCGGTGTCAAATTCCTGGGGGACGAGGGCCAGCTGCCGGGCAAGATCTCGCTTGCTGTAGGAGGGGAGCGGCTGCGACCGGTAGTTGATAGTACCGGTTTGCGGTTTTTTGCAGCCGGTGAGAAGGTCGAGAAAGGTCGTTTTGCCGCAGCCGTTGGGTCCGACGATGCCGTAAAATTTGCCGGGAGCAAGGCTGAGACTTAAGTCGTTTACGGCCAGTGTGCTGGCGTAGGCAAAGGATAATCCCTGTATTTCAAAGAGATAATCGCTATTCATAGCTTCTGCCCTTCTGTTTCTGGCGGAAGATGACGCAGAAAAACGGCCCGCCGATGAGCGCGGTGAGGACGCCAATCGGCACCTCAGTCGGCAGCACGGCGCGGGTTACGGTGTCGGCGACAAGGAGCAGGATGGCACCGGCAAAGGCCGAGGCCGGCAGCAATTTGCGGTTGTCCGGGCCGACAAGGTAGCGCATGAGGTGCGGGACAATGAGGCCGATAAAGCCGATGATGCCGGTGATAGCGACGCAGACCGCGGTGACGAGAGAGGCGGTGAAGAGAAGGATCTTCCGAACCTTGGCGGTATCGACACCGAGGGCATCCGATGACCTTCGGCCAAGGCTCATAATGTTCAGGTCGCGACCGTAATACAGGGTTATCGCCGCTCCGAACAGCACGGCACAGCCCACCAGTGCCACCCCCTTCCAGGTGCTCGCGGCAAAACTGCCCATCAGCCAGAAAATGATAATCGCCACCTGTTCGTCGGCCAGGTATTTCAAGAAACTGATACCGGCGGAAAGGATGGCCGAGGCGATGACCCCGGAAAGAATGAGGGTCTGGGCCGAGATCTGGCCGTTGAAGGTGGAAAGACGCATGACCGTCAACAGGGTAAGGATCGCTCCGATAAAGGCGAAAAGCGGGGTAGAAAAATGGCCGAACAGGGTGACATTGGCAAGCAGGGCAAGTGAGGCACCGAAGGCGGCGCCGCTGGAAATCCCCAAGGTATACGGGTCGGCAAGGGGGTTCAGAAGAATGCCCTGGTAGATGACGCCGCTCATCGCCAGACCCGCCCCAACCAGTGCGGCGGTGAGGATGCGCGGCAGGCGGACGTCCATGACCACGTAGGGCACGGTCTTTTCCAAACCGTCGAGCAGCGATGGATTGCCGAAAACCTCGGCGCCGATAACGCGGAGAATCCCCCCCGCATCGATCGCCATATAACCCATGCCGGTTGAGACGACAATCGTCACCGCCGTTGCGGCGGCAAGAATGAGAGTCAGGGCTATGAATTTCTTTTGCGAGTGACGAAGCATAGCAGCCGAATTGGGCAAATCAAGCAAGGAAATAATACATAAAGGCCACCACGACGACACACAGCGCCCGCACCACCTGGCTGGTAACGACCAGCTGCACGGCCAGCTGCGGTGCATAAATTCCAGTGTAATAGGGCAGTTGGTGGCGAATTGCCCTGATCGGTGTCGAAAGGATATTGCCGACCAAAAGGGCCAGAACCACCTCCTTGGTAGTAAGACTGTTTTCAGCAAGGAGGACGCTGGCAGCGGCGAGTCCCGCGGAAAACTCGGTGGTCACATGCAAAACTACAATACCCAGGCTCTGTGGGTTGAGCCAGGACAAAAACCAGGCATTGGCGGCGATGTATTCCTCAAGCCGGGTAAATAGACCATATCTATTGAAAAGAAAAAAGAGGATATACACCGGGATCATGAACAGCATCACCTTGCCAATCCGTTTTTTCAGGCGTCTAAAGCTCTTGACCAGGGCGTCACGCCAGCCGATTTGCTTTGCGCCGGGCGCGGCAGTGTAAGCGGCACCATCACTGCCCGGCAAGAGTAAACGACCGCCGCCTACCACCAATAAAGTCTGCAGAATGGTTGCGGCAAAGGTCAGTCCGACATAGAGGAAGGCACCGCTTTTAATCATCGGCGCGGTAAGGAAAAAAACCGTCGGCAGATGGAGAAAAAAGCGCGGCAGGGAGTTGAAGAGGTTGGCAAGGTATAGCTCGGTTTTGGCCATTCGTCCCTGGTCGTAGGCCTCGGCGAGCATGGTGTTGGAGGACACGCCGGAGATGAAGGCAATGGAAAAGCTCGCGCCGGTGATCGATGATAACCGGCCCATTCGCAGTAAAGGGCGGACAAGCCCCGCCAAGCGGTGGGTCCAGTTGAGGCTTTCGATGAAATTGGCGATAAACAGACCGATACTGATAAAAAAGGCGATTCTGGCAATCGGCAGGATGATCTGCGGCCAAAGCTCTGCGAGGAGATCCTGGTGCATGGTGATTGGGACAGGATGTTGGAATTGCTGGTCAGCTCCCGGTACCGTCTTCTCTACGGTCAAGAAATGCCGGGGCGGTTGATAATTCAGGGCGATACTACACCCGGTGAAGGAGAAAGCAAATAGATATTATCGACAGGCGATTCGGGCAAAAGAGCGGTTATGGTGTTGGTCTCGCCAAGCCAAATTGCCGGGAAAAGAGTTGACTTTCTTGCCCGCTGCCTGTTTACTTGCCATCACGTTTCAGGCGCTTTTCTTGTCCGCCGCATTGGGGGGTACGGGCAAAAGCTTAAAAGGGAACCTCGTGTAAGTCGAGGACGGGCCCGCCGCTGTAACCGGGTACAAATCCACGTTGAGCCACTGGGAGACAATCCTGGGAAGGTGTGGAAGATTGGCTGATCCGGGAGTCAGAAGACCTGCCTGAGGTGTTTCGTCGCTTATCCCGTGGAAAGGATGCTGCAATCGATACGAGGACAACAGGGACTCCCCGGATCATCAATGGTGATTCGGGTTTTTTTATTCTCCGGATCACGAGCACCAAGGAGGATTACCCATGTTGTCGCTGGCCAGCAGAGTATTGGTCGTCGCCCTTTTCACCGTTGTTGCCGCTACGTCTGCCATTGCCTCGGGTAATGCACCTACCGAGGCAAAAACCGCCATACTTCTTGCCAGTTTTGGCACCACCGTACCGTCTGGTGTCAAAGCCCTCAACAATATCACCGAACAGGTGCGCAAGGCCTATCCGAAAACGGAGGTGCGGATCACCTTTACCTCGAATATGGTCCGTTCCGTATGGAAAAAGCGCCGCGCCGAGGCCGACAAATGGCTGGCCCAGGGCATCCCATCCGAGATTCTCCATGTCAAAAACATCATCCAGGCCATGGGTGATCTGCAGGAAGACGGTTACCGCAATATCATCGTTCAGCCCACCCATATGTTCTATATGGAACAATCATACGACCTGACTAGCTATGTCAGCGCCCTCGGTTCGATCAAGACCCTCAAGGCCAAATGGCAGCCCTTTGATAGGGTTATAATGGGGCGGCCAGCTCTTGGCATGCCCGGTGACCGGTACAGCTATTCCGACGATATCGACCGGGTTGTCAGGTCTCTTGCCGGCGATGTGGCAATGGCCCGCAAGGAGGGGGCGAGCCTCCTCTATATGGGGCATGGCAACGAAAACTGGTCGACTGGCATCTATGCCGAAACCGAGAAAAAGATGCGGGCAGCCTACTCGGACGTCGATACCTTTATCGGTGTTGTCGAGGGCACTCCGTCATTGGACGACCGCTTGCCGGCAATGAAGGCCGGCAAATCAAAGAAGATACAACTCCGGCCTTTTATGATCACCGCCGGGGACCACGCAGTCAATGACATGGCGGGCGAGGACAAGGATTCATGGAAATCGATACTTCAGGCCGAGGGCTTTACCGTGCAGCCGGTTCTGGAAGGACTGGGGTCGAATCCGGCCTTTGCCGCGCTCTTTGTTGAGAATATTGCCGATGCCGCCAAGGAAGGCGGTCTGACTTTGCAGTAGCCAGGCAACCGGCTAAGCCTGGTGGTGCACTCCAGGAGGGTGGTAAGCGGCAGTGCCGTCCGCACTCCTCTTTAGCGGAAACATTGGAAGGAAGGTAAAAAAATGCAGGGAACATTTTATGTGGTTGGTGTGGGGCCGGGAGATCCGCAGCTCATGACTTTGAAGGCGGCGGCAATCCTCAAAAAATGTCCCGTCTGGTTTGTCCCATCGGCCTTTGAAAACGGCGGCAGCATGGCCCTGAAGATCGCCTCGGGGGCCGTGGAGCAGAAAGGGAAAACTATCCTCAGTCATCGTTTCCCGATGAAACAGGTGCACCGCGGCCAACCGGCCGATCCCGAGGTAAAAAGCGCCTGGCAGGAAGCGGCCAAGACCATTATGAGTCATCTCCAGGAAGGCCGGGATGTGGTGTTCCCAACCCTGGGCGATCCGGCCATCTATTCAACCGCTTACTATGTCTGCGAAACCCTTCAGGAATACGGCTCGCCCTTCAGGGTTGAAATTGTTCCCGGGGTCTCGGCCATTGGTGCCTCTTCCGCCGCCGCCACCGTGCCGCTGTGCCTGGGCGATGAGCGGCTGGTGGTCATTCCGGCGACCTTTGAAAACGAGCGCATCCGCGAACTGCTGAACCTCTGTGACGTGGCGGTGTTTATGAAGGTACATACGGTCATGGAACGCCTGGTTGGTTTGCTCGATGAGTTGGGGCTTGCCGACAAGGCGGTACTCGTCGAACGGTCAAGCCTTGAAGACCAGAAGATCTGGACCAATGTCCGTGAGGCGGTCGGCCGGGAAATCCATTATTTCTCGACGATGGTAGTACGCAAGGGATGAGAGGCTCTGCGGTGTCCGACAAAAAAAGGGACGAGATCCTGGCAGAGAAAGCCAAGGAGGCTTTCACACGCTGCGGCAATTGTGCCCAAGCATCGTTTGCGGTTCTTCAGGATGCATTCACGCTTGATATCATCCACCCCAAGCAGCTTTGGGCCTTTCCTTTCTACATATGTTTGGAAACTGCGGGTGCATGACATGTGGGACTCCAAGGTTCTTACTGAATCATGCCGCAATTGAAGCCTGCTTTCATACTCAGTTCTACCCGCCGCCAGTCGGCTCCAGTCAATTTTGGGGTTTCCGGCATCTTTTCGCCGGTTGCCTGGATTATGACTTTTCCCTTCCGCGCATCTAATTGTCCTTGAGTTCACCCGCTTTCTTTGTTATGAAAAAGTGTGCCTTCCTCTTTTATCAAGTTGTTGTTCTGCTGATTTTCATAATTTGGCGAGTATCGCTGGGAAGCTGCATCTTCCAGAATAGTTCGATGGCCTTTTGCGCTTGCAGCCGCAACATTTCAGGTTGATTGATTTTGCCTAGTTTTTTGATAAAGACAAGAACCGAAGATTTCCAAGTGAATGAGGGTTTATCGTTCAGGGAAAAATCCCAGTAATACCGCAACTATTTTATGAAAAAATGGCAGTCTTCGATAGGAACACCCTGATCGTTGTTAAAAGGAGAGAGGTTGTTTGCAATAGCACGTGGAAGCAGGGCCCTGTGGTTATATAGGTATAGGTACCACCTGTTTTCTGCATGTTATAGCTGAGTTGAGCAGCTTGTCTGCTCGTACGAAACTTATGCCCTTGTGGTATATGCAGTTAGTAGACGACCTGCATCCTCCTGAATGCGTTGTATAGAAGCGTTAGGCTCGGAGATAGAGGACTATAGAATAACTTGTTGAACTTTTGATATTGCATGAAAAATACAAGAAGATAGGCGCGTATTTTGCTTTTCTAGTTAATATCACTTTTATGGGTGTTGGCTGGAAGGTTCCGTCCAGTTAATACCTTGTTGAGTCTGTAGAAAAAGGCAATTCTTGATGAATTGGCTTATATGATATCAAGTAGTTACGAGTCACAAAAAGCTCGTTTTCGGGGTTTTTCTACAGACTCGTTAGTCCTCTGGAGATAGCCCATGAAAAAGGCAGAATTCGAGCAGGCGGTTCGAGATGAGCTTCGGCGCGTCCCAGCTGAGGAACGTCGAACCTGGGATGACAACAAACTGTTTTTCTGGTTCATGAAGGCTAAGAGCGATAACCCGGACCTCACCTGGGACCGGTGCCCAGGTGATCCTTGGCAATGGGTCCCTGGCATTTGTAAATACTTGATCGGCCCAAATGTTTGAATATCGGACGAACCCCACGTTCAACTCGGACCCAACCGACACTGGCAATATTCATGTCTCTGTTCATCTTCCGGTCTCCGATTGGCCCGGTTAACTTCTTTCGTTGGGTATTTAAAAATGGCAAACACGGTATTCATTCTTGGAGCTGGATTTTCTTTCGACGCAGGTATTCCTCTCCTCGGAAGATTCATAGAAAGGATGCTTTTGATTGCTGCTGAAAGAGATAAAACTACAGGTAAGCTTTCTGGAAATGATAGGAAGCTGTTTGACAAAGCCTTAGATATTCGCGACTCGATGGATGGCTACCATGGGCGAATCTCTTTTGACGACAGGAACATTGAGGATATCCTTTCTATGCTGGCCTTTAGCGTAATGGGAACTACTGGCCTAAGGAAACCTCGTGCGAATCTTGATGCGTTTATACAAGCGATCTCGAGAACTATTGAGCTAACTTGCGCGGTTAAGCACCCAGGACCACCGATTGAAAAAAAATCAGGTTTTACAATTGTTGATACTGGACCTGCAATGTACCGCCGTTTTTGGCAAGCGCTCTTTAAGGCATATAATACTGGCATGGACTTTCCTTGCCTTATTACTTTCAATTATGATCTGGTCCTAGAGCGAAGTCTTTTTCAGGTTTTAATTAACAAGATTTATAACCCCTCTAAAAACCGTTGTCCTTTTGACAGCTTCCACTTGAATTATTCGTATAAAAACTCGCCAAACTTCTATGGTGCAATTGAGCCATGTCAATATCAGTTACCAGAACACTCGTATGTACATGGAACAAAGGTCATTCCGAAAGAGGTGCAGGGGGGCAAACACTTGAATATCGATATACTTAAGTTGCATGGGTCTCTGAATTTCTCAAGGCCAATAACAAGCGAGCATAATCAAAATCCATGTGAAGTAGTGGAGAACCCATATATATTGCCGCCTATATCAAACAAGTCTGCTAGTCCCGCAGGTGAAGAAATTTGGGGAAGAGCGCTTACTGAACTAAGAAATGCCAAGAATGTTGTTTTTATTGGGTATAGCTTACCAACAACTGACATCTATATGCAATTCTTTATTAAGGCGGCTCTTGGACCAAATAAAGGTTTAGAAAAAGTGATCGTGATCGATCCTGTTTTTAATGAACCTTCTCAAGAATGTGAAGATATGAAAGTTAGGTATAAGAATTGTTTCTCTGAGCAACTCCGTCGTCGTCTTTCCTTTTCACCAATTACGGCAGCAAAGTTCGTTGGTGAACTAAGCAAAGATCCTGGTGCATATATTTATTGATAGCTCAGTAGGTTGGGACAGATACCAAAATGATAAATGAAGGGACAGGCAATATATACTGCACTAACAATATAATGCACCGGGTGAGCCGGTGATCATAATGTTACCATTTTGAACAAGGAGAAAAAATGAAGGTATTTCTTAGCTGGTCTGGAACCAGAAGTCATAAAATTGCGATGGTATTTAGGGATTGGTTGCCATCAGTAATCCAAGAAATCACTCCCTACGTGTCCTCCGAAGATATTGATAAAGGAGCACGGTGGAGTACAGATATCGCGAAGGAGCTTGAGGACTCAACATTCGGCATTCTTTGTGTCACAAGAGAAAATATTAATGCGCCTTGGCTTACTTTTGAAGCAGGTGCATTATCAAAGACTATGGACAAATCATTCGTTAGTCCATTTCTATTTGATATCAAACGTTCTGAAGTAGATGGACCTATTCTCCAGTTCCAATCCACAATTTTTGAAAAAGATGACATTCAAAAACTTGTGAAAACGTTAAATAAGGCGTGCGGCGAAAATGGATTATCGGATGAGCGTCTCGGGAAGGCCTTCAATGTTTGGTATCCAACACTCGAAAAAGACCTAGAAGGACTTAAACAGCAGGTAGTACCTGACTTGAATCCTGAAAAACAAGAGCATATTGCTTCACCAGATTCGCAGGAGATCCTGGAAGAAATATTAGAACTTTCACGAAGCAACCAGAAGTTAATTAGGAATCCTGATGGTGCGTTTGGATCGCAGCTAGAGGAAACCCGTCAAATTGTAAAAGAAATATTGGATAGGTTGGATCGTCCGAACCCATTTAAGGGGAGAAATCCTAGGCGAATTCATCCGATGATGATCGAGGAAGTAATGCATTCTACTGCAATGAGTATGAATGGCTATGTTGGCATTCAAATGACACTGGCGCTGATCCGCCAAGATTTTCCATGGGCGTATGAGTCTGGTATGGAAGCAATCACCATTTTAAAATCTCCTGCTTCAAAAGAGGACAAACAAAGCGCATTAGAAGGCTTCTATCGTATTCTGGAATTATCCTTTGATCATCCTATCATGCGGGATCAATACGAGAACAACAAGGAAATCCATATGATAGCAAGGGAACTACCTCGTTTGCTTAAGCGTGCCTTTGATAAAGCTCTTGAGGGCTAACAAAATTATCAATCAGACCGCATGAACGTTGGTGCCACTATACGACAAGTTCATTGGTGAACTCTGGTTACAATAGCCGTGGGTGGTAAATAGGGCGTTTATTAGTTCGAAAGCCGAAAAATCCAGATCAACAATGTAAATTCATATCCAGGGCAAGGTTTCCCATCGCTATGCTCCAATTTCTGCTTGCTTTTTGGCTATTGTGCCGGTCATGTTTCGTTGCCCGCAGTCGTCGAGTTTTTTGCTGGGTTTGATTTTCATTGGAAAGGCGCAAAGTTCTCGTTTGGCTCTTTCCTTTCTTTGAGAGTCAGGATTAGATTCCATTTCTTGGTCGAATAAGTTAGATGTCGACGCCCTTAATGAAAAATTATAGAAAAAGAGGAGCTATAATGTCACCGTATTCAGCCCAGGGTATCACTTCGATAAAAATAAAAAGACTGGCAAGAATTCTCTTTCATGATTTACGCAAAAATCCTTTACTAACTTTACTTTCCGATAACTCCATAAAAATAGAAATCGAGTATTTATTTTTCTTCTTGCGTTGGATTATGCCTTTAGCATTGCTTGTTAGATTTATATTACATGAGGACAAGGATGGCGATAAGGGCTTGACTCTTTATACAAATTACGATTTCTATATCATATTAATATTTTTTATAATTTACTTGTTTTTCACGCATAAGAAATTTCATTCTCTAAATAATCAAACCGAGGCATCGGAAAAGAACTGGGGCAAATTCACATCGGTAGCTGTATTCTTCGATATTTCATTCATTACTGCATTTTATGTACTTGCTAATAATCCAAGATCTGAAATCCCAATAATGTATTTTATCCCCCTTGTTTGGTCAGCAATTTATGTACCATTAAAGAAAAGTCTTTTTGGAATAATAAGTGTTGGCATATCATTTACAGTCGGTACAGGTATTATTGGTTATCAATCATTGAACTCAACTAATTTAATAAATGAATTGATTGAAATGACACTAGTGTTAATGCCGAAATTGCTATTCTTACCGATAGTAGTTCTCTTTCTTTTATGGAATACAATTAACCGCAAACTCCAAGAGAACATGTTGCTCGCTTTGTTTGAACATTCTCCAGAAGGTATTTCATTCATTGGTCAGAAAAGCTGCAATCTCACAAGACCAGGGAGTGATATGCAGATATTAAATTTAAATGCCGCCCAGCAACGACTAACACCTAATGCAAAAACAAATAATAATAGTTGT
The DNA here is from genome assembly GCA_030247675.1 of Desulforhopalus sp. Classification (NCBI taxonomy): domain Bacteria; kingdom Pseudomonadati; phylum Thermodesulfobacteriota; class Desulfobulbia; order Desulfobulbales; family Desulfocapsaceae; genus Desulforhopalus; species Desulforhopalus sp. The sequence continues at coordinate 169,650 of JAOTRX010000004.1, forward strand.
AGAGAAGAATTTCAGTCCTATACACTGGAAAGAACGAGTGTTTGTCCATGGTGTCCTGCTGAAAAAATCTTAGACAATAAAGCAAAACACAGTAGGAGCCTAACAAAGAACATTTCGCCATTAGGGCATCCAACCGCAGAAGAAATTTCGTTTTCTGATGCAAGTGCAACACCTTGTTATGACGAAAATGGTCATGTCATCGCTGCTGTAAAATTTGTAAAAGATGTAACGCCACAAGTATATACTGCATTTTTTGCAACAGAAGTACTACGTCTTCAGACAGAAGAAGACGTTCTAATAACAAGTTCAGAATTTTTCAGAAAGATGTACAAGGCGGAAAGTGCAAGAATTTTAAGATTTGATATAAATAATAGTAATATACTTGGGATAGTAGCACAATCGGATATTAATAATCCATCTGGAAGTATTGTAACGGAGTTTACAGAATCTATATCAAATGAGGTAAAGCGTTTTTTTTCCGAATGCCCATCAGAAATAGATATTATAAATCGAAAGAGAGATCTTAAAGTGGGTGTCAAAATCACTGGTTGTTTAGATTGGGAGGAATATTGTTATCCAGCCTCAAAGAACCCCAATATTATGGAAATTGCGGTGAAGTTTAAATTAGAACGTGGCTTAATAATACCAATAAAAAGTGATGATGCCTTGCTCGGTTTTGTTTTGGTAGACCAACCAGGGCATAATGTTCGTTTATCCCAATTAAATATTTTACAAGGGCAGTTGGCAGCTCAAATTGCATTTCTAGCTGTAGACAGGGCCAAATCTTTCAGCGCAAAAAATGAAGAAATAAACACAGGGGAAAAGAAAACTAAGAGTTTGAATGATATTCAGACTCTTTGTGTGGATATGTTGAAATCAGGAAATAAAGATGAGATTTTAGGTAAAGCGTTGATCGGCACCACCTCTGGACCTGGATTAGGGTATTCTCGGGCTATATATCTTAGCTTAATTGATAATACTTTAAAATTCGAGCTTGGAATAGGACCGATTACTGAAGAAGAAGCTGGCCACGATTGGCAAAATAGTAAAGATATTGACAATATGTCAGAATATTATCAGAGTCCCAATTGGCTAAGTGGTATTCAAAGTAACCACATTACTACCCAATGCAAGATATGCCCCCATATTCTATTGAAAGATATCGAAAACAGTGTTGTTGTTCAATCAATTAATAATATCCAAGGCAATAAAGGTGGAAAAGACGACTCATTTAGAAAAACTCACCTAGCGATTCATTTTGGAATTAATAGTGACTTTGTTGTTTCCCCTGTATTCTCAGGTAAAACAGTTATAGGAATAATAATTGCAGACAAGAGGCACCACCTTAATAACAATATTTCATTTGATAAAATTCAACATTTGTTTTTTCTAACTGCTTTTACTGGCGCATGCGCTATTAGCAGCCAATTAAATAGAGATCGGAGTGATGCACCTGAACGTTTCCTTCTTGAGGTACTTCGATTATTACAATCTAAGTATGATAATGAAAAGGTAAATGTTTACAAATTATATAACGTGGCCTTAAAGGTGGGTGAAAGGTTAGGTTGTACAAAAAATGAGCTTAGAGCAATCAAGGTATCTTCTTTGGCAATATGTTATACACATTTCTGTTTTCCTGATTCTTTGATTTTCGGTGATGAGAGATTAGAATCCCCAATGGATAATAGTTACATATTTAATCATCCGGACCGTGCTCGTGGGTTGATTAGACAAATTTGTGGAGACGAAGAAATTGCAAATTCAGCCTATCAGCATACTCAAATTCTAGGGAAATATCCTGAAAGCTCGTCTTACCCCATTAAGGTTGCGAGAATATTGGGAATATGTGAAGGTTACTTGGCAATAACTGAACCAAAAAATTACCGTAAAGAAACCTCCTTAGATCATGATAAAGCGATAGAAGAATTACGGATAAAGTTAGGGACAAATGAAAATCTAATTATTGATGCTTTAGATTTATCTATGAGAGAATAAGACTATGGAAAGTTTCTTGAAAAAATTTATCACATTGATGACAAAAACAATAATATTTTCTCGTTTATTAGTTTTACAATTTTGGAGTGGAACGAGGGCCACTTTGCGAATTTTCAACAATAAAATTCACCAGACAAGCTGGTGATTTTACCGTTATCTATTTTTTGGAGCATTTGAATGCAAATTGAAAAAAGATATCAGGTTTTTATTAGCTCCACATACCTTGATTTAGAGCTAGAGAGAAATGAGGTGATGCAAGCGCTTTTAGAGCTTGAATGTATGCCTGCAGGTATGGAACTTTTCCCGGCGGCGAATGATACTCAATGGGATTGGATTAAAAAGGTAATACTAGAATCAGATTATTACATTGTTATGGTTGGTGGCCGATATGGCACTATTTCACCAGCTACAGGCTATAGTTACACTGAAATGGAATATCGGTTTGCTTTGGAAAATGATATCCCCACAATTGGTTTTATCAGGAATAAAGCTGAAGAAATTCCTCACAAATTTTGCGAAACTGATACTGAGAAAACAAAGAAATTAGAATCATTTAAAAATTTGGTTAAAACGAAGCTTTGTAAATTTTATGATTCGCCATCAGATTTAGGAGCAAAGGTTAGCAGAAGCATAACGCAATTAAAGAAACAATATCCTGCTGAAGGCTGGGTAAAAGGAAAGGTTTTAAAAGAACTACCATCTTCTGAAGATTTATTCAAACTCAAAAAAGAAAATGATAACCTTAAAAGTCAAATAGCAGAACTAGAGAAGAAAATTGATTCAAAATTCGAAAATTATTCAAGCGGCAACGATACTGTTGATATCAAATTCAATTTCATTAGAAAAAAACTTGATCCTTCAACTGGCGGTTTCAAGAAAATTGGGGATGAAATTAAATTTTCTAGATTTACTTGGGATCAAATTTTCTACTTCGTTGGTGGTTCAATTTTTAATAAGGAAAGATATTTGCAATTAAAATTTGTCGAGTTAATTGAGGAAAAAGAAAGAATAAAACTTGAAGCCCAATACAGCGATGAAAGAATATATGATTTTAGTGTATCGTCATCTGTATTTAGGAAAATAATTTTTCAATTAAAAACACTAGAATTAATACATGTTAGCGATCAAATTGGGCCAGATGAATATTTCGGCTTAACCAAAAAAGGCCATAAGCTATTAGAGCAATTGGCCGCGATTCCTAAAGGTGATTGCAAAATAGAATAGTATCTATATTACCATGCCTTTCAGCTCGACTCGTTTCGCTCGCGTCTGCGGAGGAATAGGGTCGGGTCTTGAAATTTGCAGAACCCATGATATCAAAAAACAAGACCTGACCCTCAGCTCGTTCATTGATATTTGTTCACCAGAGCAGTGTCAATATTTAAAATAACAATCCCATTAACTCAGACGGGAAGAATGTTTGCGGCCTGACGGGCTAGCTCGGTGGCCCTCTGGTTACGGGTAGCGTTGTGCTTTTAGAATAGCAAAGAGGTGATCATAATGGATTCAAATGTTGCTTCAGCTCTTATCTCAGGCATTTGCTCGATTATTTCTGCTTTTGGAGCCGTATATCTCAAGGAATATATGGATGCTCGGAAGACCCTGTCAACAGAGGTAAAACCGACGCAAGCACCTATCGAAGTACTTCAAGCAGAAGTTTCTCCATCTTCTTTTAAAAGAAACTCGCGCACCTTTTGGCGGCCATTATTTATTATCATTGGCAGTTTCGTATTCGGTTTAGTAACACGATCCTTACGCCCAATTTTTAATAGCGGCACACATTGGGAATCCTTAATAGCGCTAATTGTTCTCATACTCTTCGCATTGGCTATCTCAATATTTCATAGGCGACATGGATACCAGATAGGCTTTCAACTTGAAAATTTTGCAATGTGGACAGGGTGGGCTTCGGGTTGGAGTCTGTTTCATGGAAGCATTTGGGGAGATGTATTGGTGGTGACTATCGCTTGGTGGTTTGGTTGTGCATTAGTGGGCGGTTTATTAGTGTCAATTCGCAGAAATAGAGGCGCACAACAACGGCATTAAGGCGACGGCAAAAAGCCGCCGCGCCTTATACCGGACGTTTCGCATTTCATCAATTTCAGGCCGACGATGGTTAAGGAAACCAACAAGATCGATTTTATTGAGTTTCCGGCGCAGGACGTCAAAGAAATCGCTTCGGTAAAGCGGTTCTACGGTGATGTATTTGGGGGTCGTTCAAAGGCTGGGGGGAAGACTATATAGATACAAAAAGTAGCGGGCTTAGTAGCGGTTTCAATGCTGATCCACAGCATCGGCCGAGCAAACCGTTGGTGGTCGTATACAGCCAAAATTTGGAGCTTACCCGTTCGAAAATACTCGATGCAGGCGGAAAGGTGACCAAAGAGATATTCTCTTTTCCGGGAGGCAGACGTTTTCACTTCACTGACTTGGCTGCCAACGAACTCGCAGTCTGGTCTGATCAATGAACCCCAGAAATAGGGACAGAAATTCATCCGTTTGCCAAAGAGATTGCATGCAACTTCCAGACGAAAGTATCGTTGAGAAAGCCACCGTCGAAGATGCTGAAGAAATACTTGCCCTGCAAAAAACTGCGTATGTAAGTGAAGCTGAATTAATCGATGATTTTACAATACCGCCCTTGCATCAGACCATCGATGATATCATTTCTGAGTTTAATCATCAGGTAATTTTGAAGTTTAAACTCGAAAAGAGAATTATTGGTTCAGTTCGATGCTATCTGGAAAAAGGAACGTGTTATATAGGCAAATTGATTGTACATCCTGACTATCAAAATCTTGGCATAGGCACAAAACTTTTACGTGCAGCAGAATGTCAATTTCAGCACGCAGAGCGATATGAATTATTCACAGGCGAAATGAGCAAGAGAAACCTGCATATATATGAGAAGAATGGTTACCGGGTTTTTTATAGTAAAATAATTTCGCAAAAACTGACTTTACTGTTTCTGGAAAAGATAAACAAGAAAGCATAACAAGGGCATCAGCCTCGCTCCCGAGAGCAGTGTTTTACTGGACTCGGAAGTTCAGTTTCAGCGGCAGGTTACCTCTGCAGATATTTCGGTCAGAGTACAATTAATCGTTCTTTTTCCGCCAGCTTACCGGACGACCCGGTTTCTTCGCCTGTATCCGCCTGCCTTTAACACCGCGAATTCTTATCGAATTCAATACCGTATCGTATTCGTCCGTTCTTGCCTTTTTCCTTTCTTCGGCCCTATAATCGGTAAGTACCGCGATTTGCTGCAAGGGGTGCATTCCCTTGATGGTTGAGTTAAATGGTTAATTTCAAAAAGGATATCCCGAATCATGGTTCTTTACGGCAGATTTTCAGGAGTACGGCACGGATCTTGGTCGATTAGCTGGTCTGCTTGAACGCCACAGCCAGCAATAACCTTTAGGAGGAAAAGGAATGGAAAAGATTTGGCAGCAGAAATTGGTGTGGGTGGACACTGATATCACCATCGGTCATAAATCGGGCCTGTTCAGCTACTGCGATGTCGATGACGGATATGCCCTTACCGCCTTGCTTCGCTCCGAGCAGGTGGAGGTGATCGGTGTCAGCTCCACCTTGGGCAACACCGACGAAATCCGCGTTTCCACCGGGATCGCCCGCGATTTTCTTGGCAAGTATGGACCGAACAGCGTATCCGTCTATCAGGGGGCGGCCGCCCGGCTTCCCAAGGATCTTGCCCAAACGCCGACCAACGAGGCGGTCGAGAAGTTGGCGGATTTGCTAAAAAACAACCGCTTGACCATCCTTGCTATCGGAGCGGCCACCAATATCGCCACCCTGCTCCTCAAATACCCAGAAGCCGCCGCAGGTATCGACGAAATCGTCCTCGTCGCCGGCCGCAGAAATCTGGACGAACATTTCATCTCCGGCCACCATCAACCCAAGCCTTTCCGCGACCTGAACTTCGAGTTCGACCCGCAGGCCTTCGAGGTGCTGCTGCAATCGAAACTCACGTTGGCCCTCGTTCCCTACGAAGCCTGCCGTCAGATGTGGATCCGCTTGGGGGATCTGTCGCGCATCGGCAAGGCAAACAAGGTGGGGCATTTCCTGGCCGAACATTCTCTTGGCTGGATCACCGAATGGGAGGTGGTCTTCGGCGCCAAGGGTTTCAACCCCTTCGATCTGGTTGCCGCCGGCTACGTCATCCGTCCCGAACTTTTTTCTGCCCGTTCCTGGCAGGCGACCATCCAATATGGTCCGGACGATACCGCACCGGGCAAGACCAAACCCTATCTCGTCTGCAACGATTCCATCACCTGCGGACGGACGGTCAACTACTGTGTGGGCATCGCCGAAAGCTGCCCGGCGTTCCTGCTTGAGCGGATCTGCACCCACGATATGGCTGCCTTCGTAGTCGGTCAATCCCACATCAACGTAGTTGTTCCCGACATCCAGGAGGCCAGCGAATTCTACGGGCGGGTTCTCGGTTTTCAGCAGGCCTTCGACCAAGACGGCAACAAGATGGATTATGCCGGTGTCGTAATGGAACCTTTTGCCCTGGATGCTGGAATTTTAAAAGGAGGCGTCAATGTCGACGTCCGCTTCCTCAAACATCCCCAGGCCGAGATCTATCTTGAGCTGATGGCCTACCACGCCCCAAAGGGCAACCAGAGTCTGCCGCCGCAACCGAAGACCTACGACGTTGGGGGCGTGCGGCATATCGCCCTGGAAGTCGCCAACTGCCGAGAGGTCTTCGACTACCTCCGTGGTCAGGAAGGTGTCACCATGATCAATACCGATGCCGCCTACCGACCGGTCAAACTTGACGGTTTTCCCATCACCTTTTTCTATTGGATCGATAAATACGGAATCCAATGGGAAATGGAAGAAGGCCGGCGGATCGGCATGTCACGGGGTATCGTTTAGATTGGGTTAAACCGCCGGGGTCTTGTCCCCCGCGGCCGCCTTGTCACGACGGATCTTTTCCATGATTTCAGGATAGAGCTTCTCCATGCAATCCGGGCAGACGCCATGGCTGAATTGCGCCTCGGTATTGTCCTGGATATACTTCTCGATCTTCTGCCAATAGCCCTTGTCGTCGCGAATGTTCTTGCAGTTGGCACAGATCGGAATAAATCCGCGCAGGGTCTTGATTTCGTTCAAGGCCTCCTGCAATTCCTTGATGACTGCCTCCCTTTCCTCCGCCGAGGTTTCGACGAGACGGTGCAGCGCCTGCAGGTCCTGGACCTGTTTGCTTCGGTAATCCTGCACTTCCAGGGACTGCACCGGTTCGGTGTCGGCGCGACCGACGCCGTCTTCGGCTAAAGTCAGAACGGTCATGGTCTGGCTCAGGAACATATTGTCGTCTTCGTTGCGAAAATACTCACCGTAGCAGAAAAACCCGGCGGTGGGCGCGAGACCGGCCAAGGGCTGCAGCTCCAGCTTGCTGTCTTCACCCAGCACCCATTTGCGACTGAGACAGGAATAGATAAAAACCACATCGCAGGGACTGGAGGCGAACCGGCTGAAGGTCGCCCTGGCCGATTCCGCAACCAGACCTGAATGGCAGAAGGAGAATTGTACCGTTTCGCCGGTGTAGAAGGGTGCCATGAACTCCAGGGAGCCGTCCGGCAAAACCCGATTGGCATGTCGCGCCAGAAGCACGCCATGGCGTCGCACCACCAGAGGAAATTCGGCTGCGGATTGGGGCAGGCGCCCGGCGATATGCTCTCCAAGATAATGGGAATACAAGTCCTTGGCCGGTCGATTGTCGATGGTGTGGATGCAGGTTCCGGTGGCGGCAGTGATGGTCATTTTTTTGCCGAGTGGTACCCAGCTGAGATTGTAGTCGGTACCGACCCTCAGGGAGTCACCGGACAGGACGGCGGCGGCGGCTCCTTTGCCGGTATGGCCGTGTTCGGTGAAGACAAAGGTCTGTTTGGCCAGTCCGTTATCCCCCGCTTGACCACCGCTGATGACCAAGGTCGGGCACGCCTCCTGAAAGCCGGCAAGCAGCGGTTCGCCGTTGACTGCCCCGCCGTCCTTGATTCCGCAACCAAAGACAATGGCTAATCGGCAATCCTTCCGGGCGAGGGCAAGCCCTAGGCGACGACCAGCATCGTGCATGTCGTCATTCTGATCGATGAAGGCAGTTTGCACCGTAGTCTTGTCGAACCGGGAGAAATTGATGACCGTTGTCTTCTCAAGGGAGGCACCGTCCATGATCTCGCCGGCAGTAGTGGCGCCCAGTATCGGGACGCCTGGGAAAATCTTGGTCAACTGACCAAGCAGCTCTGCGACGTAGTCCTCCGCCGGATTGCCGGAGAAGACCTGAATGAGAAGATGTTGCGGGACATACTCACCGAGTTTTTGTTTGGCCTGAAAAAGATCATCGGCGGAACTGTATTGGATATTAAAACTAAACATCGGCCCTTCTCCTCCCCCGTAAATAGTAGTCGATGAAATCGGTCACAGCCTTTCTCCATCAATATCTCACCCCGATTACCGGAATAAGTGGCTTTCCTGTATCGTCAGGCTACTTGCTGTTCGGGGCATTTTCAAGATGTTTCTCCGATAGTAAAGGGAGATGGCAAATAACAGGTTGTGTGGATCAGAGTATGATTAAAATCTTCTCAGGTATCCATTTCTCCATTCGAGAAATTCTCGAATTCCTGGGGGGCAGTTTGCCGAAGTGTCTGGTGAGGGAAAAACATATCTTTTCTCCTCAATTCTCGAAATCGACTATTTCTCAGTGATGGTGGTGTGCTAGGGATGAACGACCCGGGGGCTGCCGCATCTCCAAGGTTTGGCCGAGGAACTGGCTACCTTGCTTGCGGTGGTAAGCTGGCAATGCGCGCCTCAAACCGGGCGAAGCGCTTGTCCAGTTTGACGATTTCCTCTGCCTTCTCGTTTTTCGACAGGAAGGAAAAGTGGATACTGTTGTAAACGACCTCTTTGAGATTGTCGTAGGAAGGTTTATAGCGACTGGTATAGAGAAGGTATTCTCCGCTCAAATTGTTGCGCGACACCCCCGGGTCGTCGGTGGAGATGACGAAGGGTACCCCATGTCTGGCATACAGGCCTACGGGATGGGCCTCGTTTTTGATGCCGAGGATGAATTCGTTGCTGGTCAGATTGACCTCAACGGCGACCTTCTTTTGTTTCATGATGTTAAGAAGCTGCGGGGCATCGGTTTCATGGGCGATATCGATGCCATGGCCGATACGATCGGCACCGGCGACCAGCACTGCCTCACGAATATGATGGCGCAGGCCCTCGGGCGGTATCATCCCCAGCACCAGTTCACCGGCATGCAGGGACAGTTTGACGCCGGGGTAGTGCCTTTTGAAAAACTCGAACATCTTCATATGCAGGCTGTAATCACGCATCGCCACATGCCGATTTTCCGGCCCGAGGATGTTGACGCCTACCACCAGCGGCGTCCGTCCGGCAGCGGCAAAAGAGGTGAATAAGCTGCCAAAGACCTGGGCCGGCGGGTTGTTGCGTGACACATAGGTCTGAAAACGCAGCTTGAAGTCTTCATCATCCAGGCCGCTGGCCGCAGCCTCCAGGGATTTTACATAGCCATCAATCTTGGCAAGGGTTTCGGCATCACCTGCAAGTATGGCGAAGGCCCTGTCCAAGGCCTCATGCATTTGCTGCTCGGGGGTGTTTGCAGTTAAGGGGCCGATGAGCGCAGCTACTTCTCGGTTTTCCACCGACGGCCCGCCCTTCAGCATGGTTTCCAGATAGCTGATGTTCTCATCTTTGGCCCGTACCTTTAACGATTGCAGGCCTTTATTGACATCATAGCCGGACACCGTGCCGAAATAGCCGAAGGTATCGAAAAACTGCTGATCCGGGGCAGGTTGCTGGTGAAAGTGATTGCCATAATCCTTGTCCGACCAGCGTTGCAGAAGTTCCCGGTAGAAGGCATTGTCATTGCGAACGGCATCGGCACTGGCGCAGGCCTGACGGGCGGCATCGCTTAGTTCCTGCGGTTTTGATTCAATCCGAAACCGCTCGATCTTTAAAGAGGCGTCGGTTGATGTGTATATACAGAAATTCTGGGCCTCCACCCAATCCAGATAGGTTTCGGCATAGATGGCGCCTGAGTAATGATGGTGCACGTCGCCACCCTTCGGTAACATATTGGTAAAGAGGGTCAGCTCAGCGATATTCGGTGTATTGCCGGAAATGAGGTGGGTGTAATGATTGCGTGTAGCGGTGAGATTGTCCCGCAGGCTATTGTCGCTTTTTTCTCTTGCCTCGGCACTGCCAAGCAACAGTGCGCAACAGAGCACCAGGCAGATCTGTATTGATATTTTCATAGTAGCAGTTGCCTGGCGCACCATTGTGGAAGGAAGAGGTTTCACCTTGCAAAAAGAAAACCCCGCTTCATACCGTACAAGGGTGTAAGATTCGTACGAGCAGCCAAACTGCTCGACTCAGTTTATCCGCGGATATTACGGATATACGCCTTGGTCAGGGATGGATGGCTCTTGATGGTTTTATCAAGAGCTGTTGGCAGTTTGCTGGTTAAATAGTCGTCGATCTGGGTATAGGTCATTTCCTGGTTTATAGCCTCGTCCACCGTGCTGCGGAAAAGGTCTTTGTCCCGGTCGTTGTCAATATAGGCGAGGATGCCGGCGGTTGAAGAGGCCTTTTGACTTTGTTCCAGGGCAGCTAATCGCACCACCAAACCATCGATATCCTTTCTGGTTTGGTTTTGTAGAACCTCAAGTTTGGCGATTTGCCCAATCATTTCCTGATCGGAGCCGGATTGAATTTTGGCGGTAAGGCCGGCCACCACTTCCTTGATGGCAGTTTCCGAGGCCTGCAATTCGTGGATTGCCGTGCTCAATCCCTCAATTTTTTCCTGGAAAAGGAGGGCTTCTCCTTCTAATTCCGTGATTTTTCCATTCAACTTCGAGTTGCTTTCCTGCAGATGGTTTATCTCCTGTTTCATCCGGTTGTACACCTCCACATCGATAGTTGCAGCAGAATGGTCTTTATCGCAGCATGCCCACGCATTGCAGGATGTTAAAGCGATCTGAGCGAAGTTTTTTTTTAAGTCCGCATACATTTGTCCTGCCTGATCGGGAGATACCATGGCCACTGCCCCAAGAAAGATTGCAATAAGCGTGGCGATGCAGATACCCAGGCTAACAGTCATTCCGATGACAAAGAGTATGGAGTTGCCGATGGCCGAAAGAATGGCCAAAATGCTGCCACCGACGCCGCCCGTTCCCGAGGATGCAGCTATTGACGCCAAGATAATTACCCCCGCAAGTACCGCGGCGGATTGCTGAAGAGGTCGTTTGAATTGATTATTTTTCATTGTATTCTCCTGGAGCAAAAAAATTCTTGGAGGTGCACACTCATTGCGATGAAAGACCAATAGCACCCGCTTGGTGAAATGTTGGATGATTGGTTTTTCAGTTTTTCAAAAAGCATATCATAAAAGTATTTGATCAACCAAGGATAGTGTCAAGATGAAAGGTAATATTTTCAATGGAAGGCTTTTGCTTGGAGTAATGGGCGGCTGAAAAGATTTCCTGCCGCCCATTGCTTCGACTATCTATTTTTCATTATTGAAAATTTACCAACTCTACATCAAAGACCATATAGGCATTCGGTGGGATCGGGCCCCGTCCGGATGGCCCGTAGCCAAGCTGGGGCGGGATGATGAGGACGCGCTTCTCGCCTTTTTTCATGGACAACAGGGCCTCGTCCCAGCCTTTGATTACCTGACCGCGCCCTACCGGGAAGTCGATAGGCTGGCCGCGATCGACGGAGCTGTCGAATTTCTTGCCGTTCAGCAGCTTGCCGGTGTAGTGGACGGTGACCAGTGCGCCTTTTTGCGGGGTCGCACCCTGACCTTCAGCGACGACCACATATTTCAGTCCGGACGGGGTGGTAACGGCGGTTGGCCATTGGGACTTGATCTGCTGCTGTTCCGCTTCCTGTGCCGCCTTTTCCTTGGCTATTTTGTTCTTCTCAAAGTTGCCGAGCAGGGCGTCAAAGGCCTTCTGGTCGGCCTTGAAGGCCTCGGCGGCAGCGCCGACGCGGATGATTTCGACGGATTCAATGACATCGCCGGTGGCGATTTTGTTTACGACATCCTGGCCGGAAACAACATGGCCGAATACGGTGTGTTTGCCGTCGAGCCAGGGAGTGGCAACATGGGTGATGAAAAACTGGCTGCCGTTGGTGCCCGGTCCGGCATTGGCCATGGACAGGATGCCTGGGCCTGCGTGGGTAAGGCTCGGATCGATCTCATCGGGGAAGGTGTAGCCCGGGCCACCGGTGCCGGTGCCGAGCGGGCAACCGCCCTGAATCATGAAATCGGGAATTACCCGGTGGAATTTCAATCCGTCATAGAATTTATCGCCTTTCATCTTGGCGCCACCGCCCAGATCCTTGACGCCTTCGGCGAGACCGACGAAATTGGTGACCGTCAGGGGGGTTTTGGTGAACTCAAGGGCGCAGATGATCTCGCCCTTGGAGGTGTTGAACTGGGCGTAGAGGCCGTCTTTCAGTTTCGCTTTTGCCATTACTGATTCTCCAGATAGGGTTATACAACTCATGATGAATACCAACAAAGTGCAGATCTTATACATCGATTCTCCTTTTGCAAAGGGTTGAGATTAAAAAAACACCTCCAGAATGCCCGCCGGAGGATGTGTGCTGTTAGTTATAATCCTTATTTTACAGTACGTTAGTGTTGGTCATGGGTGGTTCGGAGGCAGCTGCCGAGGGGGCACGGTGAGTTCCACCGTGAGGGCCAGTTCCTGGCCGGTGTCGCCAGCGCCGCGAATTATCGTGATTGGTATTGTATCTCCTTTTCGGCAATCGAGCATGGCAATATACAGATCCGTCCTGTCGGTAACGGCCGTGCCGTTGATCTCCTTGATAATGTCGCCGACGGCAAGTCCTGCCGCCGCGGCCTTGCCGTGCGGGCTGATCTCGCTGATTTTTAAATAGAATCGGCCATCCTTCTGCAAGCTGTCGAGAACGATACCGATTTTTGGTGATTCCGGCAGGTCTTGCAGGGTGGCAAGGAAAAAGTAATCGGCAACCTGGTCGAGATCGGCGGGAGCGCCGTTATTGTAAAGATTGACCACCGAGGCCTGGCGTACCGGAACTTGCCGGGCAAGACGGGGGGGAATCCCTGAATCTTTCCGGGTATGTTGCGTTCCGGCAAGAACCACTATTCGGCGTTCGGGATGTATCTTGATATATTCGGCGATATTCGCGGCCATGGTCTCATCCCAGAGGGCTTGGGCCTGAAGAAAACCGCTGGCCGCCCCCGTGCCGTGTTTGCCTTCGACGTGCATGTCGTGAACCTGGGCAAGCCGCTCGGCATATCCGGGCATGTCCAGGACCCGGTCTTTCGGCAGCGATCCGAGTATCTCGGGGCTGAGGTCGTCGGTGCCACCGCTGCGGAACACCTCGGTGGTAATCTGCCGGTCAAGATTGAGGCCGATGATGGGAATTTTCCGTGATCTGGCGAAGTTGACAATATCCCGGAAGAAACGGTAGTCGTAGTTCCATGCCTGGTAATATCCTGACTCTTTAAGAAAACTCTTCTCGTCCATTTCTTCGCCGAGGATATAGCGATCAAGAGCTGGTTGCGCCGAGGCGGGAAACATCTCCATGCCGATGGCCAGGAGTGGATTTTTTTTATACAGGGCCTCGATTATCCGCAGCTGCAGCAGGTGATCGGCAAAGTTTGTATGGGTTTCACCTACGTAGACGACCTGTTGGGTGGCCAGCTGGTCGATGATCCGGGGGAAGGCGGCAAGCGGCGCGGTGGCCCCACCCCGGGGCAACTCCTCCAGGACGAAGCGCAGGCCGGATTGTACCGGTTGAATACGTTTTACGGTGTTGCGGCCGCCGGTAAATTCGAGGTAGGAGTATTTTCCGTAATGGCTGAGGCGGCCGATTACCGATGGGGTTGTTTGCGGGTCGCGACTGGTTATCAGCACCGCGACATGGCCGGGCGACAGCGGATTGCGCCGGACATCGACGATCAGTCCTGCGGCCGAGGCGGGAGGTGGCGGACCGAAGAGAGACCTCGCCGGGGCCTGGTCGGTGCCGAGAAAGAGCAGGTCCTTGTCGCGCAGGTCCTTGTTGCCAACCTTTTCGGCGGTGGTAACCGTTAAACCCTTGCCGGCAAAGGAGTCAAGGAGCGGCTGGAATTGAGCCCTATCGCTCTCCCCGGCAAGAATGGCCAGTTTCTTTTCCGAGCCTAAAAAACGTGACCAGACTGGGGGGAATTCTTCGGCGGCAAGACGCCTTGAAAATGCGTGGTCAGGATCGATGGTGAACTCCAAAGGCCGTTGGTCGAGGCCGATGGAAATCTCGGTGATGAGTTCGCTAATCTCTTTTTGAACGGTAATTTCTCCACCCGGCGTTTTGATGCGGATAGGCAGGTCGAGGGTGAAGGGTTTGTCGGTGGTCTGACGGAGAGTAAAGCTCAGTGTCGATCCCTTGCTGGCTGCTGCCACCTCGATATTCTCCACCGCCAGGGCCGGAATATCAGCCCTCTCCAGGCGTTCGTTAAAAAATGTATGCAGGTCGAATTTTGCCACTGCTGCAAAGCTTGTCCGTAGATCGTCCCAACCGGCTGAACGGTCTCGATAGGTGGCATAAAAGTGCCGCAGACCGGCAGTGAATGCCTGGCTGCCGATTTTTTCCCGCAGTTCATAAAAAAATAATGAGCCGCGATTGTAGCCGACCGCCCGTTTTGCCTCGGCCATGGTCTGGGTATGGCTGGCCGAGGCGAAGGACCGTAACAGAATGGCCCCGTCCTGACCGGCGTAGCTGAGATACCGGGTGATTGTCTCATTGCGGTCGGCGATGCCTTCGCCGGCCTCCTCCCGGTAAGCGTGGTCGGCAAGAAACGCCGTCAGCCCCTCACACCAGTTACCGCTGGCAGGATCAACCTGCACTGCGTTGCCAAACCAGGAGTGGACGATTTCGTGGCCGAGGGAGGTGGCCTTGATAAAGGGCAGGCGCAGCACCGTTTGTCCGAGCAGGGTGAAGGTCGGGATGCCGTAGCCGGTCGGCAGGCGGTTGGCGACGATGGCGTAGTGGTTGTAGGGATAGGGGCCGATTTCCCGCTCATAGCGGTTGAGATACTCGGCCGCCGCCTGGAGATAGCCGTCGGCAAGCTCGGCATCTTCCGGGAAGAACAGCGAATAGACAAAAAGGTTCTCACGTACCTGCCGTTTGTGTATGGTGTACGGACCAGCGGCAAAATGGATAGCGGTTACCGGTTTTTGGTATACCGACTGGACTGTATTGCCCTTTTCAGCGAGGGGAAAGGTGTCGGATTCGGTGATTGCCTTGAAACGGTCGGGCAGGCTGGCGGTGAGTTTAAAGCGCATCGGCTGATCGGGCAGGGGATGCCAGTCGGTGTTCAGTGAAATCCCTGAATGGCTGATGAGATTGTCTTCCTCACCTTCCACTGTTTTGCTGTAGGAAAGAGTGAGCCACCGTTTGCTGCTTGAGGCAGGAAGGATCAGGACGTCGCTCAGGTCAGGGATCTCGCTTGCCAGGCCGGTTTCGTCGCGGAGCTGGGCGCTGGTCACCGTCATTCGCGGAAAGGAAAGGATCAACCGTTGTCCCGGCAGAATGGTCAGTTTGGCAGTGCCGCTGAGCTTGCCTGACTGTTCTCCAGGAGTAAAGGTAAGCGACAGCTCATAGTCGGCTACTGCTGATTCAGCGGCGCGAAGCGGCAGGGCAAGGGCTGTCAGAATGAATAAAGCAGTTATCAGGAGCACGGAACGTTTCATGGAAGAGTAGGCATAAAATGGTTGGCAGATTGGCGGAAAGGGTGTTCTTTCAACGCCTTTGACCCCATATGGTACTCATGAATTGGCTTTCGTGCTAAGAAAAATTCCCGCAGGCGGGAACAGGATATCTTCGCGGTGATAGCAGTGCACAAACAACAGACAAAGGAATCTATTAAGATAGTCGGCATCAATGCCCGGTATAGCCATTCTTGCCTGGCCCTTTTCTATGTCCGCAATGAACTGGAAAAGAACTGCCCGACCATGGCGGGCGATATATGCCAGTTTACCATCAACGACAATTACTACGAGATGGTGATCAGGCTCAGCGCCGGCAGCCCTCGCTATGTCTTCTTCTCGGCGGCGATCTGGAACAGCAGCCTCGTCGAACGCCTCACCCGCGACCTGGGAATCTGCCTGCCGGACTGCCGGGTTGTCATTGGCGGTCCCCAGGCAGCGGTCCTCGCCGGGCGACTGGGACCGGACAGGTGCACGGTCGTGCTCGGGGAGATTGAGGGCCTTGGCGGCGAATTTTACCGCGATCTGCAGGAAGGGACGCTTCAGCCTTCCTATACCGGGGGATTTTTCTCCCTGCCGAATCGCGGCTTTGCCTACCCTTATCGGGAGGACGATTTTACGCTGCATCTGGCCAACCGGCATATCTATTATGAAAGCTCCAGAGGCTGCCCGTTCAGTTGCAGCTATTGCCTGTCCGCCGCCGAAACGGGCTTGTACCATAAGGAAATGACGGTGGTGGAGGAGGAACTGCGCCAGATCCTCAGCCATAGGCCGAAGGTGGTACGGTTTATCGATCGTACCTTTAACGACCGTCCCGACCGGGCACTGGCGATCTGGCGGTTTTTAGCAGCCGAGGGTGGCGAAACCCTCTTTCATTTCGAGATGGCCCCGGACCGTTTTACCGAGGAGATGTTTGTCTTTCTGCAGGGGCTGCCTCCCGGTCGTTTCCAGTTCGAGCTTGGCATTCAATCAACTCACCCGGCAACCCTGGCGGCGGTCAACAGGCGTGTCGATCCGATTGAGGCGGGAGAAACCATTGCCCGGCTGGCCAGTGCCGACAACATCCATCTCCATGTTGATCTCATCCTCGGCCTGCCCTTTGAGACGCGGGAGACCTTTGCTCGTTCCTTCCGGGACGTCTACGCCATGGGCGCACACTACATCCAGATGGGCCTGTTGAAGATCCTGCCCGACACCCCAATCTACAGGGATGCCGAGGAATTTGCCTACCGTTTTTGCGCCGAGCCGCCCTACGCGGTCCTCGCCAATAAGTGGATGGATCATGCAGCACTTGGTGAATTGTACTGGTTCTCGGAGGTTGTCGAGAAATTCATGAATAATCGGTATTTTGTCAGTTTGTGGCGATATCTGCGACGGCGCGGAGAAGATGTCTTTGCCTTTTTCCAGCGTGTCCTGGAGCTTTGCCGTAATCGCAATTTCTTTCAGCTGGCGGCGACCCAGGAATTGCTGTGTACCATTCTCGTCCAGCTGGCCAGCGAACGTGCCGACGGCCCCGTCCTCGTTGAACTCCTGCGTTATGACTGGCTGCGTTGCGGTTTCCGGTTTTTGCCGGATTGCCTGGGAGAGACAGCCTTCTTGGAGCCTCCGGAAACGACCCGCTCGGCCCTGTACCAGACCCTGCCGGGCGAGTTGACCGGGATGTACACCCCGGCCGGTCGCAATCACTTCTTTCGCAAATCCTTTTTCCTGCGGTTTTCCGCTAAGGCGCTTGCCGAGATTGGACTGCCGGTGGAAACAAGATCTGCTTGTTTGTGCTTTCTTGCCGAGAAGGAGCCCGGCCTCTTCGGTTATACCAAGGTCTTGATACTCCCATCCACTTGACGGGAAGTTCACCTGTCTTGTCGGCCAAAGGCTCTTTCATACCGACATTCTGGAAAAAAGTTGACCTCCGCTAAGGGCGGTATATAGTAGACGGCTTGTTCAGCGGAGGGCTAATTTTTCCTCCGAGCCTTTTACTAAATGGCCTTTTCGCCCAAGCTCTGCGTTATGCTCAAAATTTTATCCTCGGAATATTAACCATATGCCTGCGGTAAAATTTTTTCGCATGCCTTGATCTTCGACGAAAATTCTCATTTTGCAAAAGGCTCTCCCTTAAAACGTTTTGCCAACTTAACCAGGAGATATCCCATGTCCCAATATAAAGTGAAGAAGATCAATAATATAGCCAAGGAAGGCCTGCGGCTGTTCGGAAAAAATTTTGCTGTTTCCGCCGAGGAAAAAAACCCCGACGGCATCGTCCTGCGCAGTTCACAGTTGAATGTCGATGACTATCCGGAGCTGCTGGCCGTTGCTCGCGCCGGAGCCGGTACCAATAATATCAATGTCGCCCGGGCGACCGAGAAGGGCATCTGCGTTTTCAATACCCCGGGTGCCAATGCCAATGCTGTGGTCGATCTGGTTTTTCCGATGATCGGTGTATGGAAAAGAAATATCTACCGGGGTATCGATTTCTGTAAATCCCTCGCCACCATGGACCCTGCCAAGGTCAGCGGCGAGGTCGAGGCGAGGAAAAGTGCCTTTAAGGGCGAAGAGATCGCTGGCAAGACCCTGGGAGTCATCGGCCTTGGGCAGATCGGTGTCCGTCTCGCCAACGGCGGGGTATTCAGGTATATGCACGTCAACGGTTTTGATCCCGCCCCGGCACTTGCCAACATCCACCAGCTGTCTCCTGAGGTACGCATCTGCCGGTCAATCCGCGATGCCGTGGAAGATGCCGACATCGTCAGTCTGCATCTGCCCTTGAATGACCGGACCCGCAATCTGGTCAACAAGGAATTCATCGCCCGAATGAAAAAGGGCGCGGTGCTGGTTAACTACTCACGCGGGCCGATTGTCGAAGAGCAGGCAGTTATCGAGGCCCTGGACAATGGCGATCTCGACGCCTATCTCTGCGATTTCCCAACACCCGCCCTGGTCAAGCACGCCAAGGTACTGACAACGCCGCATCTTGGCGCCTCGACCGCCGAGTCGGAGGGAAATTGTGCCACCATGGCGGTAAAAGAGCTGTCGAATTATCTGCAATACGGCAACGTCGAACACAGTGTCAACTTTCCCAATATCGAAGCAACCCCCGCCGATAAGGTGCAATCCCGGCTTATTGTTATCAATCGTGATGTACCTGGGATGATTGCCTTTGTCTCTAATATCTTCGGGAACAACCACCTCAATATCGCCAGTTATTTGAACCAGTCAAACGGCACGGTGGGATATAATATCATCGATGTGGAATCGGCGATTCCTCCGGTCATCGTTGAACAAATATTGAAAAATTCGGATGTTATCCGCACCAGGGTAATCACCTTCAACAAATAGCGGTGACATTCATCCGGGAGGGCGGTATAAAAAATACAACCCTCCTGTCTCGTGCTATTGTGGGAAACTTGCAGTGAAGGGGATGAATTGCTGCAGTAGGGTTCAAATTATTGTACAATTCCGGCCCAGTAGACGACCTGCTGCGAATGCCTATTTTTTTAAATTGTTGAATATATTGACATATAAATTCATGCCAAGAGTTGGCACAGTATATGCTATAGGGAATATGCTTTATCTTTTCTCTCTTTTCTCCTGGAAAAACCGGACTTCTGCGCGGGGGTCCGGTTTTTCACTTTTCACAGAACGCAGTTTCCCTCTTTTTCCCTTGAACTGATGAACGACTTGTCCTTGCAGGTGGTGCTGCAGAGGTGTGTCAATTATGAACGGGCCACTGTAACAAGCCGTGTCGAAGCCGCCCTTGGCCACCTTGGCCGCACTGCGGGGATGCATGGGCAAACGGTCCTCCTCAAACCCAATCTCATCAGCGGCGGCGGGCCGCCGCTTTCCTGCACCCATCCGCAATTTGTCGCCGGTGTTGCCGCCTGTTTCCTCGATCGCGGGGCAAAGGTGCTTGTCGGTGATTCACCGGCTTTCGGCAGCGCCACCAAGGTTTGCGAGAAACAGGGGATAAGCCGGGCACTGCGGGGCATGGGGGTGAAGATCGTCGACTTTGCGCATCCCCTGCCGCAAAAGCTTGCTGGAGGTCTGACCGTCACCCTTGCCCGGGAGGCCCTGGAGTGTGATCTCTTTGTCAATCTGCCCAAGGTCAAGGCCCATAACCAGCTGTATGTGACCTTGGCGGTAAAGAACCTCTTCGGTATCGTCAAAGGGGTCAATAAGGCAATGCTACACATGGTGCACGGCGCGAGCCACCAGGGCTTTGCCGGGATCATCCTCGATCTCATCGAGACCTTGCCGCCCCAGGTGCATCTCGCCGACGGCATAGTGGCGATGCATCGATCCGGCCCCCTTGACGGCGAGGCTCTTCCTCTTTCCTGTATGGCCGCGGCAGAGTCGGCGGTGGCCCTTGATACTGCCCTTCTTGCCGCCCTAGAGCTCAATCCGCATCGCAGCCCCCTTTGGCAGGTCGCCGCCAAAAGATGCCTTGCCGGCAGCGATGCCGACACCATTACCTATCCGGAGCTTTGCCCCAAGGATTTTTTTGGCTCGGGATTTGTCGCGCCGGCCAGCCTCAACCCAATACGTTTCAATCCGCTGCGGTTTTTTCGCGGTTTAGTGAAAAGGGTGATATTGAAGATTCATTCCTGATGGGGCATTCTTATGCTTGCGGCAGACACATTCTTTGCCGGTCTTATTACAAACATTAACGCAAATGAGGATAAGGATTTATGTTTGATTTACAGGGAAAAGTAGCACTGATAACCGGCGGCTCCCGGGGAATCGGCAGGGCGATCGCCATTCGTTTGGCGGAATCAGGGGCCGACGTGGTGGTCAACTATGTCCGCCATAAAAAGGACGCCGCGGACACCGCCGAAGAGGTGGAAAAGTTGGGCCGGCGATGCCTTCTGGTAAAGACCAATGTCGCCAACTCGGAGGACGTCGAACAGATGTTTGCCACCATCGCCGCCGAGTTTTCACACCTTGACATTCTGGTCAGCAACGCCGCCTCGGGAGTCTTGAAGCCGGCGCTTGAGCTCACCGAACGGCACTGGAACTGGGCCATGGATATCAATGCCCGGGCACTTCTGCCTCTTGTCCAGCAGGGGCTTCCCCTAATGAGTCGCGGGAGCCGGATTATAGCGGTGTCGAGCCTTGGTTCGGTCAGGGCCATCGAAAACTATACGACGGTTGGAGCCTCGAAGGCGGCGCTGGAGTCACTGGTCCGCCATCTGGCGGTGGAACTCGGGCCGCGGGGAATCAATGTCAACACCATCAGCGCCGGGGCCGTCGATACCGATGCCCTTAAACATTTTCCCAACCGGGACGAGATCCTCAAGGCAGCCACCGAGCGCACCCCCCTCGGGCGATTGACGACGCCGCAGGATGTTGCCGATGTCGCCCTGTTCCTCTGCAGCCCTCTGGCCGGGATGATTCAGGGGCAGATAATAACCGTCGATGGCGGCTACGCCATCCGCGGTTAGCAGGCTTTGCAAGCAGGCACCGGCCGTCAATTTTGCAGTCGGCCGATGCCTGCCCGGGCCATCAACAGGACGATACAGAGCGACAGCACCACTGTGCCCAGCCCCCAGAGCCCGAGGTAGAAAAGGTCGAGGGGCGGGCAGGGTACTCCTCTGATGGCGCTTCGTACCACCCGGTAGGTTGGCATGACGCCGGCGCCAATGACCACCAGCTCGTAAAAGACCGCGGCAAAGAGAAAGAGGATCGCCCCCGGCCCCATTGAGGCAGCCCGGTTCTCCGCCTTAAAGTCGGCAAAGTAGGCACCGAAACCAAGCCCTAAACCAAGGGTAGTCCAGGTGATGATCAGCGCGGCAAAGAGAGATATCCACCACATCGGCCCGGAGATCTGCAGAAGGGAATTGGAGGCGACGATCAGAATTGCCGACAGGATGGTGAACGGTCCGAAATAAAAGAGATACTTGTACCAGAGATAGCGCGGCAGAGACAGCGGTGACGAGGCGATCAGGTAGAAGGCGCCCTTTTCGCCACCAATGGCCGGATAGACAAAACGGGTGGCAAGAGAGGCCGCCAGAAAGCCACATAGGCCGATATTGGCAAAGGCTATGAGATTGCTGATGGCAGCGGTCGGCATGGGCGAGCGGTCGAGGGGCAGGGCCTTGAAGTTGTACAGATAGACAAAGATCAGGGCGCCGATCATGAAAAACTGTGACCACTCGCTGGAGTCCCTGGTAAATTGCCGAAGTTCCTTGCGAAACAGCCATGCCAGCCGGCCTTTGAAGGAGCGCACCGGGCGAAAACGCCGGTGGCCGCCGAAGGACTCCTGGGATTTTGAGTACCCTGTCTCAAAAAATTTGTCCATCGCCATTTCCCCAAGAAAATACAGGACAAAGGGGGTGGTGAGGAGGAGCCCGGCGAGCAGCCAGTCGATTTCCCGGTCGAGAAGATACCTGGAGAGCAGGTCGGCGGCCCATCCGGCCGGCACCCAGGGCCCGGCCGGTGTAGAGATAGCGCTGAAATATTCGATGAACTCCCCGTATTGATCGGGATTGACCAGATCTTCCGGGCGAATCAGTCGAAAAATCAGGTAGAGAAATAGACCGAAACAAAGCGACAGATACAACACGATGTCCTTGGTGCGTTTAGCCGGGAACAGGTAGACGATGCCCACCGTCAGGAGGAGGGCGAAGGTTGAGGCGATGGCGGTAACCGCCGGTACCGAAAATATCAGGAGGGGCCAGAACAGCGGGCCCGCATCAAAGACCTGGCCATAGGCGCCAAAAACCGGCAGGGAGAAAATGAGCACCATCCACGAGGTGCTGACGGTGGTGGTGAAAAAGCGCAGCAGATAGACCTCTCGCGGGGCAACCGGCGCGGCCAGGAGGATCTCGTTGTCCTGGGAGAGGTAGAGGGTGGAAACGGCGGTGATCATCGACGAAAAAATCAGCATGGCGAACATGGTGATCCACACCATCTGCAAAATCTTCAGGCTGAGAATGATGCCCAGCTCGTTCTGGCCGTGAAAGTACCTGAGTACCTTGTAGGTCCCGAGATAGATCAAGGTACAGATCGCCAGGCCGAACAGGATGATCGCCAAAAGGCGCAGATTGGCCTTCTTGCCCGGGAAGAGTCGGTTTCTCGTGGTATGCAGCCAGGGCTGGAAGAGACGCGGCACCATATTATCAGACCTTGGCCTCGGGGATCCCGGCGGTACCGGCGGTGTTTCCGGCCGAGCGCAATGCCGAGATAATGGCATGCAGTTCCGAGGCCCCGGTCAGTTCGAGAAAGATGTCTTCCAGGTTGTCACGGCCATAGCTGGCCGCACCGCGCAGTTCCTCCATCGTTCCCTCCGCCTTGATTCTGCCGTGGACAATGATACCGATGCGGTCGCAGAGTTCCTCGGCGATTTCCATGGAGTGGGTGGAAAGCAGTATTCCTGCCCCCGCCTTGGCCTTGCTTTTTAGCAGTTCTTTAACGATACGGGCACTTTTCGGGTCGAGGCCGACCATCGGCTCATCGATGACGATGAGCGGCTGATCCAGCATGAAGATCGAGGTCATGATCAGTTTTTGCCGCATGCCGTGTGAATAGCCCTCGATGAGGTGATCCTTCCAGCCCGTCAGGTCGAAAAGCTCCAGATAGCGGTCCGCCTCATGGAGCGGATCCGGGCCAGTAACGCTGTAGAGGCTGCTGATAAAACCGAGATATTCGGAGCCGGTAAGTTTTTCGTACAAATAGGGACGATCTGGGATATATCCGGTAAGGTTTTTGCAGTAATACGGCTGCGATGCGAGATCTTGGTCACAGATGGTGATCGTTCCGCCGGTCGGTTGGAGGAGTCCGGCAAGCATCTTGATGGTGGTGGTCTTGCCGGCGCCGTTCGGGCCGAGAAAGCCGTAGATCTCGCCGGCGGCAAGGTTGAGGCTGACCGCGTCGACGGCGGTGAAGGAGCCGAATTTTTTGGTGAGGCAATCGATCTTAAGCAGACTGGGTCGCATGGCTCATTCCTGTCAGTGTTGACAATTTTTGTCAGTTCTCCCGGCTGGGCAGCGGCTCAATACTGAGCTTGCCGAGGAGACTACCGAGTTGCACCTGTTCCTGTGTTTCGCCAATGATAAACCGCAGATGGG
Organism: Desulforhopalus sp.; assembly: GCA_030247675.1. Classification (NCBI taxonomy): domain Bacteria; kingdom Pseudomonadati; phylum Thermodesulfobacteriota; class Desulfobulbia; order Desulfobulbales; family Desulfocapsaceae; genus Desulforhopalus; species Desulforhopalus sp. The sequence continues at coordinate 193,495 of JAOTRX010000004.1, forward strand.
TGAGATCGGCGGGGAACTGGTTGGTGGTGGTGTCGATGCTGACCCAGCGATTGTCGAGGCAGACCTCATTCCAGGCGTGGTAGTAAAAGGCCTCCTGGTGATAGGTGACACCCGCGGCAATCCGGGTCGGAACCGCCACAGCCCTGGCCAGGGCGGCAAAAAGGGCGGCATGCTCGTTGCAGTCGCCTTGCCGGGATTGCAGGGTGGTCAAGGCGTCGGGGAGACCAAGCACCGGGCGCTTGTCGAGGTTTTCGTGGACCCATGCGGCGATCAGCCTGGTCCTGGCCAGGGCCTCGGCCGCATCTCCGGTTATCTGCCGCGCCAGCTTGGTGATCTCCGGGTGATCGGACTGGACATAGGGTGTCGCGGCAAGGGCCGCAGCCGCATCGGTGCAGGCCGGGGAATTTGCGGCGGCGGCAAGATCCTCGCGGGTGATGGTCAGGATACCATCCCGGAAGATCTGCCGGCCGCCGTCGAGATCGAAGGTGGTGTCATCCGGAAGGGTTAGGCGGTAGGCCTTTGACGGACCGGTTATGTCGCCCAGTTGCCCTTGCAGGGTAACGGCCATGGCAGACAGCAGCTCCTCGCTGCCGCCGAATGCCTCGAGGGCTTTGAACTTTGGTTCTTTCTGGAAGACAAAGCCAGCCGGCGATTCTTCCCGCACCACTGTGCCGGAATCGTTCAGCCATGAATTCACCCTAGCCCCTGCAAATGATTCGACAAAATGGTGGAGTTTTTGTACTCTGCCGTTTATCAGGATGGTCTCTTGACCCCGGTATTCGAGGATCGATTCTTTGCCGGTGAGGGTCAGCGGGTCAAACCAGGGGATGCGCCTTTTTTCCCCGGGCTTTAAGGCTCCGCCGAGCAGATAGGAACGGCGGGATGTCGCCAGGAGCGGGGGTGTCGGAAAGGTGACTGTGTCGCGTATGGTGTTGGCACCGGTTTCCAGCAGGTAGGTCACGTCGTTGCCATGCACCGTGCCCTTAGCCTGCATCCGGTAAAAGGGCGATTGAAAGGAAAACTGGAAATCCTGCAAAGAGTTTCCGTTGGAAAGGGTCGCTTTCAGTCGGAGACTGATGGTCTGTACTGACTGGGCGATATTAAGATGCATCAGGGCCTCCTGTTCAACCACTTGCCGGTTGTCAGGTTCGGCGCGGTAGCGGTTGACGGCATAGCCTATTTTGCTATCGCGAAAATAAATACCCTGGTACTCCTCCGCCTCGGCCTGCCTGAGGGTTTGGGCCTCCGGCAGGTTGATCCTGTCAATGAACACGTCTCTTTGTAGAAGCAGGAAGAAGAGTACCGCCCAGGTCAATAAAATCAGTATCTTGATCCAGGTAAGTGGTCTTTGGGAAGTTCTAATCATGGTTCCAGTATAGCCTTTTTCACGAATATTGTGAATAGGAGGCGGGGCGGTTGGCCGGGGTGAGGCCGGACAATTTGGCAGGTTGCCAGAATTTTGGCTGATCTCCAATATATAATAGCTTGTAATTGCAAATTATAATCGGCTATAACTACAAAAGAGTGGCACGCATTCACAGGCAGGCACGGATGTATCATAATTTAGCGGAAATTGTCTTGGCTTCGGCCTCACCGAGGCGACAGCAATACCTTCTGGATATGGGTCTGCAGTTTCGAGTGTGTACCGCCTCTTTGCTCGAACAGCCGTTTACAGACGAGGAACCAGCGGCCTTTGTCATTCGCATGGCCAGGGAGAAGGCGGCAGTAGTACGGAAGTCCTGCCCTGATGCGTGGATCATCAGCGGTGATACGGTGGTCTGTCTGGGCCGGAGGATTCTTGGAAAGCCTGAAGACGCCAGGGATGCGGTAAAAATACTTATGGATCTGTCCGGCAGGGAGCATCAGGTCAGAACCGGTTTTTGCGTCAGCCACGGGGACAAGCAGGTTGAGGTTGCCAGATCCGTCACCACAACGGTGCGGTTCGCTGCATTCACCGAAGCGACTGCCCGTGCCTACGTGGCCACCGGAGAATGCCTCGATAAAGCCGGGGCGTATGCCATTCAGGGCCGTGGCGCCTGCCTTGTCGAGGCAATAGAGGGCTCATATACCAATGTTGTTGGTCTGCCGCTTCTTGAGGTCTTGCAGGTGCTTGAGGAAAATGGTGTTATCGAACCGGCACCGGCAAATCCATGATTGGCAAGATCTGGTTATTTGACTTTTTGAGATTGGCGTGTAACTAATGAGTGGTACACAATAAATTCATTATTTTTTTCATCCGGCAAATGAGATTCTTTTACCCCGCCGGAAGAGCCCTGAGGGCGGTTTTGCCACAGTGCACACGGTGTTCAGCAAGACAGGTGCAAGGTAGTTTCGGGACTGTTACGTAAAGCAGGTGCAGGCATTGATAAACGGTGGCGAGCAATGGACCATATTGTACAGCAGGAAAAAAAGATCAATGTGTTAAAAGCGTTGAATAACGCGATCATGACCAGCCGTCTCTATCCGCCGGAGGCGCCTCAGGTGGCTACCGCCATTGAGAGGGGGTATAAAGGGTTGAAGCTCTTTCTTCGCGAACAAGGGTCCCTGCTATTCTCTTTCGCCGGCGATACCCCCTGCCTGTGTGGCAATCCTCTTGATCAAGAAATTCTCGATTCCTTTGCTAATCTGGTAATTTATCGCACCTTACGTTTGCTTGGTCTACCGCAATTGACCATTGGCCTGGAGATGGATCGGTTCGCCTTCGGGCAGATTATCTCTGTTTTTAACTCGCCCATTGAAAAGGTCAAAAAGCAGGGTGGAGGGATTCCCTACATCACCAATCTCGGTTTGGCGAGCTATTTCCCGGAAGAACTTGAGGAGAAGCCGACCGTCGCAACGACCAGTGAACCGGTCTCGACCCCACCCAAGTCGCGAAAAGTAGTGAAAATCCGCCCGGAACTCCTGGCCTGTCTGTACGGTATGGATAAGAAGCCGGCACTTCAGGAAGAGCTGAAACAGTTGCTGGCGACTACCGATTCGGCGGTTGATCTGCTTGCCGCGGGTGTTGCCCATGTTCTTCAGGACATTCAGAAAAAAGGCGGGGGGATTCCCTCACAGCTCTTCCCTCTGATGATGCGGGGAGCAGAAGCGGGAAGTGACGAGAAGGAGCGCCGACCTATAGCCCTTGGCCTTGCTCGTCTGCTATCCGATAGTCTTCGCGAACCGACTATGGCGGTGTTGCTTTCTCAGGAATATCCGGATGGGTTTGGTACCATGCTCTACGAGGGCTTACTTGGTTTTCTATCCGCGGAGAAAATGGGGACGATTGTCGGTCTCTTTCGCCAGCAGATCGACAAGGCTCGTGCAGTGGGCGGCGACACATCGCCGCAGATGAAGCTCCTCGACGATTCCCTGCAGAGATTGTTGAATACCGGCAAGGGGAAGCAGTATCTTGGTCTGGAGAAGGCCCGCGCATTGATACATGAGGGCGAAGCAGTCCGCAGGAAACGCCGTCTTGAATCGGGTATCAACGCCCTGTTGCAGGGAAATCTCGGTTCCCTGAAAAGTGAGGAACTGGCGCAATACCTCCCTGAGGCGGTTATCGCCAAGATTGATGCAAAAGAGGAAAAGGACGCGGAGACCTTGCTGCAGAGAACCGCTGCATTCCTCGGCGACGGCAGTGAAAATATCGGCAAGACCCTCTTGGGCAGTGTTGTGACCCTTGGCGAAAACTTTGCCGCCAAGGGCAATTTCGCCTTTATCGACAGCTTTCTTGAGCCTCTTTTAGCGATTGTTCGCAGTACCGCCATTGATGAGGCGATCATGGAAAGGCTCGTCGTCTTTCTCCATCAGGTTATGCAGGCCAGCTGGAGCCGCGGTGATAATAAGCGAGGCGACGCCATTCTGGCCCTTTTCTACATGATTCGCAGCGGTCAGGTTGATAAATCCGCGGCGGTGAAGGGCATCGTTGGCAAGATCCAGGATAAGGGGATACAGCGCGCTAAATTTCCGGCGCTTTTAGCAGCAATCTTGGCCGCACCCCTTGATGAGGCAGCAGGATACCGTTTGGTGCTGCAAGGGCCGGTAGCCGTGCGATTTCTCGTTGAAACGCTGATCAACACCGATGGTTCTGCCGACCGCATCAAAATCATCGATCTGCTCACCACCAATAATGCTTTCTTGGTTCCGATCATCCACGAGCGTCTTCCCGAACATATGCCCTGGTACGGCAAACGCAATCTTCTCAAACTGCTCGGTGAAACCGGAGCCGAGGCGGATGCAGAGAAAGTCCTTCCCTATTTCAGGCATGAGGATTTCCGGGTGCAGCGCGAGGCCTTTCTTTGCCTGTATAGAATCGCCGGGAAAAGCCGAAAAAAGCTTTTGCTGGCGGCCCTGGCCGATTCCTCCGAACTGATCATGATCCAGGTTATTGCCGCCTTAGCCGGCATTTGCGATCAGGAAGTGGCAACAGAGCTTTCCAACCTGCTTACCGCAAATGACAACTTCAGCGACAAGAATCGTGCCGATATTGTCCTGCAGATCCTTGATACCTTGGGCCGCTGCACCTGTTGGGAGGCCTTCAAGGGAGTGGAGGATTTTATGCGGCTCAAGGGGACTCGAGCCGGCAAAAAGCTTAACGATGCTGTTTGGACCGCCGCGGCAAAGGCCCTTGAAACTCTGGAATACGATCTCCAGGAAGCACGAAAAAGGCATCAGCAGGCCGGACAATTGCGGAAAAATGCCCTGAAACAGGCGGCAAAACTGAGCAAAGGGGCTGGTTCACAGCGAATTACCACCGGATTACCGCAAGAACAGATGGTTCGCACCCTCCTTGCCCAGGGAAATAAGGGCGGCGCCCGGGATCTGCTGGTGCAGCTTATAGAAAAATCAGCGCGGGCACGCAATTTTTTCCAGGCGGAAAGTCTTCGCGAATGGCTTGTTGAAATCGATCCGAACGCCTTCGGTTCGATTATTCAAGCGGCTGAGATTATCGACCGGGAGAAGATGGCGGCAATCGATAAGAGCCATCTGGAGATCTGGAGCGCTTTGTACGAATGTCTGACCTCGGAAGAATTCTCGGCAGTGTATTATGGGCAGAAACACACGAAATATCAAGGCGAAGAAATTATAGTCAGTCAGGGATCATTACAGACCTCGCTGTTCTTTATCAACTCCGGAAAGGTCAAACTCTATTTTGAGGACAAGGGTAAAGAGGTCCTGGTTAAAACCATGGGAAGCGGGGAAATTTTCGGTGCCGGGGCATTTTTTGAGGCCTCGATCTGGACCATATCCGTTGCCTGTGTCAGTCCCTCGGATATCTCCGTGCTCAAGCTCGACAAACTGCAGGAATGGAGCGAGGAATTCCCCGGTCTGGAGTCGAAGCTCCATGATTTCTGTCGAAAATTTGAAAAGATAGATGAATTCATTAAGAAGAGTTCACGGGATAGGCGGAACCAGGAGCGCTTCGCCCTTGCCGGCCGGGCCAGCACGACCCTGCTTGATACCTCCGGCCAGAGCATCGGAGTCAGTGCCATGGCCGAATTGGCGGATATCTCCATTGGTGGACTTTCGTATACCGTGCGGATTTCAAAAAAAGAAAATGCCCGGCTGCTTTTGGGCCGGAAGGTCCAGGTGAAGTTGCCAGCAGGGGAAAAATCCGGTGAATTTGTTCAAATAATCGGCGATATTCTCGCGGTACGGAGTACCTATGCCGTGGAAAACGATTATTCGGTGCATGTTAGATTTGACAGCAAATTGAAGGATAGAAAGGTGCAGGAAATCATCAAAGCTGCCCATCGCGAAAATACGTCGAAATGAGCCGGAGCCATAATAAAAATCGTCATCGGCAGTGGCCGTTGCGGGGGATGGCATGAGCAACGGTAATGATCTCGTTTCCCAGTTTTATCTGCGGCATCTTGGGGGAGAGTGGCAGGAAACCCTGACCGCCGACTGTCCTTTTTGCAAGGAGCATGGCTTTGCCGGTGGCCGGTTGGTGGTGTTTCTCAATCCGCAAAGTTTTTTTCACGGCTATTTCCGCTGCCAAAATCGCTGTGTTCCCGGTGGATTTCCCCTGTGGTTTGCCCGTCTTGCGGCGATTGCCCCAAACGAGGTGCCGGGATATGTTCCAGAGCAGGAGCTTGCCGGGGTGCAGCCGGAGTATCCGGTTGAAAATCTCAACGACGAGATATTTGCCTACAAAGACAGGATAACCGACGAGTTGTATAGCCAGTTTAAAGAGTGCGAAATTGGTCGGCCCGTTTTATCCGAGATGCGTGTCGGCTACAACGGCCGCTATCTGGTGTATCCCTACTTTCAGGAAGACGGCAACTGTTACTCCGCCCGCTGTGTCCATCCCGACCGGGCGGAGGACTTCTTCTGGCACGGCAATCAGGATTTCAGCCGTGAACCTTTTACTCTCTACAATGTCGAAGAGATTATGCGCTGTGAAAACGGCGCACTGTTTCTCTGCGAGGGTGAAGAGAACCTCCTCACTCTGAAGAATCTCGGTTTTCCCGGGGTGGCGGTGCCCCATTACACCGCTCTCGAAAAACTGTCGGCCAGGCTTTTTGCTAAGGTGAAGACCCTCTTTATCGCCATCGGCAACACCCTTGAATCGGAAAATGCCGCGCGCAATCTTGCCTCGCGGGTCGGGTATAAGGCGCGGATACTTACCTGGCAGCCAAACGCCCCCAAGCACTACACCCTGCGCCGGTTGGCCAAGGATGCCGGCAAGGCCTTTGCCGGCAAGGTCAGCGAGATGGTGCGACAATCCCGCGCCTTTTCACCCTTTGCCACGCCGCAGCGGGAATATCAGGTGTTCTTGCAGACCCTTTCCCAGGAACAGGGCGACGAATACCAAAATCTTACCTCCGGCTTTCCTCTCCTTGACGCGGCCGTTGGCGGGGTGCACGGCCTGAATGTCATCGGCGGGGCACCGAAGGTCGGCAAGTCGACCTTTGTAATCCAGATTGCCTCGGGGATGGCCTTGAGGAAAATCCCGGTGCTGTATTACGATTTTGAAAATGGCAGGCAGAAACTTTACCAGCGGACCCTTAGCCGCCTGTCCCGCCTGTCAAGCGATCAACTGCGTAGCGGTACAGGTTCGGAGGATGAAAAACGCCGGGCCCTGGCTGCAACTAAAAATCTTGAGAAAATGCTTTTCTTCTGGCGGGTTATCAATGATCGTAAGGTGACGCCCGAATTGATGCGCAAGCACATCGACTTTATCCGCCACGAAACGCGCAGCGAATACACCGTGGTGGTCATCGACAGTCTGCATAAGCTTCCCTTCAACGAGTTTAGCGAACGGCGTACCGGCATCGATGCCTGGCTGCGGCAGATGGAGTCGATGCGCGACGACCTGCATGTTTCTTTTCTGGTCATATCGGAACTGTCGCGGGGTGCCGCCGATTCCTACCGGGAAGAACCCCATCTTGGGGTCTTCAAGGGTTCCGGCGATATCGAATACAGCGCCGACAACGCCATGGTGCTGTACCCGGATATGTCGGCCAACGGCGGTTCAGCCGGGCAGGGGATGCAAAGCACCCTCTGGCTGGTGGCAAGCCGGGAGCACAGTCCCGGGCGGGTCGCCGGTTACCGGCAGGACTACCCCTATTGGGGCTTTACCGAACATCCCCTCGCTGACCCATTGTAGACCTCCTCAGGCCATTTCCTACAAGCCGACACTTTCCTGCCACCGCCCAAGGCTTGCCAGCGCCCGCTGCGAGCGCTCCTGGCCGCGTACCTTTTTGTTGACCTTACCTTCCCAGCTGGGAAAGAGCCCGAAATTGATATTCGACGGCTGAAACCGTTTCGGATCGCTTTCGGTGAGATGCCGGATCAGCGCGCCCAGGGCGGTGTCCGGCGGAGGCACCACCGGTCCATGACCGCTGACCATGCGGGCGGCATTGATCCCGGCGAGGAGGCCCATTGCTGCTGATTCAACATAGCCTTCAACGCCTGAGAGCTGGCCGGCAAGCAGCAGATCGGGCCTGGCGATGAATTGCAGGGTCGGCTGGAGAAGCTCCGGCGACATGACAAAGGTGTTGCGGTGGATTGATCCCAACCGGGCAAATTCGGCGTGTTCCATCCCCGGAATGAGGCGGAAGATGCGTTTTTGTTCCGGGTAGGTCAGCTTTGTCTGAAAGCCCACCATGTTATAGGTGGTGCCCTGGCGATTTTCCTTGCGCAGCTGGACAACGGCGTACGGATCCCGGCCGGTTCTCGGATCGGCGAGGCCGACTGGTTTCATCGGTCCAAAGCGCAGGGTGTCGTCGCCCCGCGAGCGGATGACCTCAACCGGCAGGCAGCCTTCAAAATACTTGATGTCCTCAAAGCCCTTGAGGGGCATATACTCGGCATTTGCCAGCTCAGTGATGAAACGATGATACTCCTCCCGGTTCATCGGACAGTTCAGGTAGTCGCCCGGGCCGTCATCGTAGCGCGATTTACAATAGACGATATTCATGTCGAGTGACTCGGCGTAAACGATCGGGGCAATGGCGTCGTAAAAGGCCAGCCGCTCCTTGCCGGTAAGGTTGGCCAGGGCCTCGGCGAGGGGTTCGGAGGTAAGGGGGCCGGTGGCGAGGATTGTGGGATTGTTGTCTGGTGGCGGAATGGTCTCCACCTCCTCGCGGACGATTTCAATCAGAGGATGTCTGGCAAGCAGAGCAGTGATCCGGGCGGCGAACTGTTCGCGATCAACCGCCAGGGCCATGCCCGCCGGCACCTCGGTTTCCTGCGCCTCTGCCATGATCAGGGAATTGCAGCGGCGCATCTCTTCTTTCAGGAGGCCAACCGCCGAGGTGGGGTCATTGGATCTGAAGGAGTTGCTGCACACCAGCTCGGCGAGATCGGGCGATTGGTGGGCAGGGCTGTAGCGGTGCGGCTTCATGTCGATGAGGCGGACCTTTAGGCCACGGCTGACGACCTGCCAGGCCGCTTCACAACCGGCCAGGCCACCACCAATTATTGTAACTATTTGTTTTTCTGTCATACTGTTGTGTTCCTGTTAGCTTTCTGCCAGGGGTGTCGAAAAAAACCGCGACAGGCATATGATTGATACTCTCATTTATTGGGCTTGGGCCCGCGACCCGAGCACCATATCATAAAAAACCTGGGCTGCCCGTGAAAGATTGCGCTTGGCGTGGACAACCACCCCCAATTGGCGATGGAATGTCACTCCGGGAAGGTCAATGCACGCGAGGCTAGGGTTGAGCATGCTAAGCGGCAGGACGCTCCAGCCCAGGCCAACCGAAACCAGCATGCGAATGCTCTCCAGGTAGTTGGTTTCAAGACCGATTTTCAGGGTGAAGCCCAGGTTCTTGAAAGGTCTTTCGATCAGGTGGCGGGTGATGGTGCTGGTTTCGGGCAAGATTGCCGGATATTTCTCCAATTCCCGGCAATCACCAGTCATACCGACCAGCGGATGCTCCCTGCTTACCATGATCATCAAGGGGTCATCCCAGATCTTCTGAAGAACCAGCTTCTCGACGGCGGCTTCCGGGAGGGTCACCACTGCCAGCTCGCAGTCGCCGGCCGCCACCGCCGCACAGGCTGTTTCCGAGTCGAGGAAGCGGAGGGCACATTCGACCTGTGGGTATTGTAGACTGTAATCGCGAAGGATATTCGGCAGACGGTGCAGACCGATATGGTGACTGGTGGCCATCTGCAGCACCCCGCCGACCTCGGTCGCCAGGTCGGCGATCAGGCGTCTGCCGTCAGCCATTTCCTGGAGGATATGCCGGGCCTTGGGCAGAAGTGCCCGTCCGGCCTCGGTGAGCAGTATACGTTTACCGAGTCTTTCAAAGAGCCGTGCCGTCAGCTCATCCTCCAGCGCGGCAACTCGCTTGCTGATCGCCGGCTGGGTAAGAAACAACCGATCTGCCGCCAGGGAAAACGACCCGGTGTCGGCTACGGCCAGAAAGGCTTGCAGGGTATTGGTATCCATGTGGCTATTCTACAGCGGAATGGAAAACATGAAAATAATGAATTTGAGTTATTTAAACGAAAGGTCTATGCTCAGTTTCAACAGCAGACAATGATTTTTATGGTAAAGACCTCGGCAATTGACCGGCATTAACAAGGAGGATTCTAATGGCTCAAAATCTCTACGACAAACTCTGGGACGCGCATGTGGTGCGCGACAACGGCGATGGCACCTGTCTCTTGTATATTGACCGGCATCTGGTGCATGAGGTTACCTCGCCCCAGGCCTTTGAGGGACTGCGTTTGGCCGGCCGGCAGCCCTGGCGGCGGCAAAGCATTCTGGCGGTGGCCGACCACAATGTCCCCACCACCGACCGGAGCGGGGGGATTGCCGACCCGGCCTCGCGTCTGCAGGTGCAAACCCTGGACGATAATTGTAGATCTCTGGGAATAACCCAATTCAAACTTGCCGACATCAGGCAGGGGATAGTGCATGTCATTGGGCCGGAGCAGGGGGCAATCCTCCCCGGGATGACGGTGGTCTGCGGTGATTCCCATACTGCAACGCACGGCGCCTTTGCGGCACTGGCTTTTGGCATTGGAACCTCCGAGGTGGAGCATGTCCTCGCCACCCAGTGCCTGGTGCAAAAAAAGTCCAGGTCGATGCTGGTGAGGCTCAACGGGCAGGCAGGACCGGGGGTGACCGCGAAAGATATGATCCTGGCGATTATCGGACAAATCGGTACAGCCGGGGCCACCGGTTGTGTCATCGAATTCGCAGGACAAGCCATCCGTGCCCTGAGTATGGAGGGGCGAATGACCGTCTGCAATATGGCCATTGAGGCCGGAGCGCGGGCGGGATTGATCGCCGCCGACGACAAGACGGTGGCCTATGTGCAAAATCGCCCCTTTGCCCCTCGTGGTGAAATCATGGAGAAGGCGGTTGTCGCCTGGAGCGAACTGCACAGCGATACCGACGCGGTCTTTGACCGGGTTGTCACGATCGACGTCGCATCTCTTGCACCCATGGTCAGCTGGGGGACATCGCCGGAAATGGTCGCACCGATTGATGCCGCCGTACCTGATCCACGGGACGAAAAGGATGCGGTGAAGGCAGAAGGAATGCGCCGGGCCCTCATGTATATGGATCTGGTCCCCGGTACAGCCCTCACCGAGATTCAGCTCGATAAGGTCTTTATCGGTTCATGCACCAATGGCCGCATTGAGGATTTGCGTGCAGCCGCCGCGGTGATCCATGGCCGCAAGGTGGCCAAAACCATCAAATTGGCCTTGGTGGTGCCCGGTTCCGGACTGGTGAAACGGCAGGCCGAGGCGGAGGGCCTTGATCAGGTATTTCGCGCCGCCGGGTTTGAGTGGCGTGAGCCGGGTTGCTCAATGTGTCTGGCGATGAATGACGATCGTCTTGCCCCCGGCGAGCGCTGCGCCGCCACCTCAAACCGTAATTTTGAAGGTCGGCAGGGGCAGGGCGGCCGGACCCATCTGGTCAGTCCGGCCATGGCCGCTGCGGCAGCCATTGCCGGGCACTTTGTCGATGTACGAAGGGAAGCATGGTCCTGATACGCCAAAATACTGCCCGGTACCCATAGCAAATGAATCAATAAAAGGTGAAAATATGCAAGCATTTACCCAACTCTCCGGCCTTGTATTGCCGATTGACCGTGCCAACGTCGATACCGATGCAATCATCCCCAAACAGTATCTCAAATCCATCCATCGCACCGGCTTTGGTGCTAATCTCTTTGACGATTGGCGCTACCTCGACCCAGGTGAGCCCTACATGGATCACGGCAAACGGCGGATCAACACCGGTTTTCTTCTCAACGATGCGCGCTACCAAAACGCTCAGATCCTTCTTACCCGGGAAAATTTCGGCTGTGGATCGTCCCGCGAACATGCGGTCTGGGCCTTGGTTGACTTCGGCATCCGGGTGGTCATTGCCCCGAGCTTTGCCGATATCTTTTTGACCAATACCGTCAATAACGGCTTGCTGGCGATTAGTCTTGAGCCCTCACTGATTGACAGGCTGTTTGCCGAGGTCTCTACGAATCCCGGGTACCGGCTGACCGTCGACCTTGAAGCGCAAAACATCGGCACTCCGAGTGGTGAGAGCATCGCCTTTGCAATCGAGGGGTTTCGCCGTCACCGGTTGTTGCAGGGCCTTGATGATATCGGCCTGACCCTGCTCCATGCTGAAGAGATACGAACCTATGAAAAGAACTGGGCCAAGGCTGCTCCCTGGCTCTTCTAATACAAAAGATCGAAAAGGCCCTTGAGAGACGGCATGCTCATTTGCCATCGTCATTCAGATCCGAATAAAACTTACTCACACAATCAGGACACACAGAATGGCTGAACTGAGCATCGGAGTGGTCTGTTATATATGCTTCAAGTTGATCCCAGGCCTGGTTATCGTTACGGATTTTATGGCAATGCATGCAGATCGGTATAATCCCCTGGAGCAGTTTCACGTGTTTCAGGGCCTCTTCCAAATCCTCAACCTTCCGGGCAAGGGTTTCCTGAACCTGAACCATGCGCTCAGCAGCCCGGACCCTGGCTTTGAGTTCATTGGCATCAAAGGGTTTGGTGATGTAATCATCGGCCCCGGCATCAAGTCCCTGAACAATTTCTTCCTTGGAGCCTCTTCCCGTGAGCAAAATCGTATGGATGGGAGCAGAAAGATCCATTTTTTTAATTTGTCGGCAGACTTCCAGGCCGTCCAGTCCCGGCATTTCCCAGTCGAGAATTACCGCCTGGGGCCTGTCGGCTGTCTGGAGCTGCTTCAATGCTTCGAAACCATCTGAGGCAATAAGGACGTCATGCCCCCATTTGACAAGGATCCCTTTAAGCATGAGGCGGGAGGTCAGATCATCTTCAACAATGAGAATTTTCACACAGGCCTCTCTTTAATAGCGTTTCTCAGTTCTTGATAACGGAATACAAGTTCTGGTTTTAACCTGTTGAGCTCATCGAAAAAATTGTTGCGGGCAGCTGTTTCTATTGCCTGGGCAATCTCCCGCAAAAGTTCGGCGCCTACATTGCCGGCAGCTCCCTTTAATTTGTGGGCCTGGCCGGCAGCGGATATGGTATCCCCGCTTTCCACGAAAATTGTCAACTGCTGTACCTGGTCTTCGAGATCAGTCAGAAACACCCCTAGGATTTCATCGGCCATTGGTTTGTCTCCCAAAAGCCGGTCAAGCAGTACAGTATAATTAAGTACCTGAGAAACTGTTTCAGATAAAGGCCGGACATTTTCAGGATCTCTTGAGGTTGTCGTGTTTAGATCGATTCCATTCTGGAGTGCGGCAACAGGAGGCCCGGTAAGCCAGGTGTTTAAAATCCGTTCCAGGTCTTCAGGCATGATCGGTTTGGCCAAATAATCGTTCATCCCGGCTGCAAGGGCTTTCTGCCTGTCGCCTTCCATGGCATCGGCCGTCAAAGCGACAATCGGCAGGTGTCGATTAATAACGGTTGATCCAGGATCTCGGATAGCTGCGGTGGCCGCATAGCCATCCATTTCCGGCATGTGGCAGTCCATGAAAACCAGTGAGTAGGGTATGGTTTCAAGGGCTTTTATCGCTTCTTTTCCATTACAGACGATGTCAACAGGAAAACCAAGTTTTCCAAGTATTCCGGCGGCTACTTTTTGGTTGATGAGGTTGTCTTCGGCTAGGAGAATCCTTCGTTTCACCATGTGTTTCTCGGGCAGGACATGCCGTGCCACAAAAGGGACGGACTGCTTGTTGCCGGAGTTTCGATTCAGACCCACAAGCGTTGTCAGGCATTCAAAAAGACCTAATTGTTTCACTGGTTTGCTCAGGTAAGCCGAAAAGCCCATCTGCTCCAGACGCGTTGCATCCCCAGGACGTGCAGCGGAACTCATCATCACCAGTCGCGTCTGTTTCAGTTTCTGATCCTGCTTGATGGCGGAGCCCAGCTGATCTCCACTCATAACCGGCATCTGCATGTCAATAATTGCGACATCAAACCCATCGCCTGATGCACTTGCCCGATGAAGGATTTCCAATGCCTCCGGGGCTCTTGAAGCTTCAGCGCACCTGCAGCCCCAGACCTTAAGTTGCTCTCTCAAGACAAAACGATTGGTCTTATTATCATCAACGATGAGAACCCGTTTTCCGGAAATATCGGCTAGCGGAAACGTAACGTCATCAACTGCTGTTAGCTGCTTTTGAAACTGCGCTGTAAACCAGAAACTCGATCCTTCTCCTTCTCGGCTCACAAGCCCTATATCTCCATCCATGAGCTCCACCAGCCGTTTTGAAATGGATAGTCCTAATCCGGTTCCGCCATATTTTCGCGTCGTGGACCCATCCACCTGGGAAAAAGCGTTAAACAGCTTTCCTTGTTTGTCCTCCGCAATACCGATTCCTGTGTCTCGAATGGTAAAACAAATGCGGCAAGTGGTTGCTGTTTCACTGTCTAATGACACTTCAACAATCACTTCTCCGGTTTCAGTGAATTTAATGGCATTATTGACAAGATTAAGCAAAACCTGCCGCAGTCTCGCCGGGTCACCCAATAACCGGCTGGGAACCTCCGGGTGGACAATAATGACATACTCCAGGCCTTTTTCATGGGCCTTAAAAGCGGACAGATCCGCTACCTCTTCCAGGGTATCTCTAAGAATAAAAGCGATTACTTCAAAATCAAGCTTTCCAGCCTCGATTTTTGATAGATCAAGAATATCCTTGATCAAGGAAAGCAAAGCATCTCCGCTGGCCTGAATGTTTTTGGCATAATCCTGCTGTTCCGGGGTAAGATCGGTTGACAGCAGAAGACCAGTCATTCCAATGACACCATTTATAGGTGTGCGAATTTCATGGCTCATATTGGCGAGAAACTCGCTTTTAGAAAGGTTAGCCGCTTCAGTTTCCTCAATTTTTTCCTTTAACTTTGTGATCATAAATAGAAATGATTGAGACAAATTCCCTATCTCATCTTTTCTGTCCAACATTGTCTTCTCAAATTTTACATTAAGCTCTCCGTCCGAAACGTTTTCGGCTAACCGGGAAAGTTTTATAATAGGCGCCGAAATTTTATGTGAAGAAAAAAATACAAAAAAGATACACGAAAGACAAACAACAATAATTAAAACAATACCAGCCGTTAATATTTTTACATTGACTTTCTTTTTTTCTTCCTGAAGAACCTTAATATATGAAAGTTCCATTAGAATAAGGTTACCTGTATTCTCTCTTACAAATGCATTTTTCTGATTAAGGGATGTATATATTTTTGAAATATTTTCAATCTTTCCTTTCAAAACCTCATCTACGACTTCATCAGAGCTTTGAATCATTCTTATAACAATATTCTTGAGCCCTTTATAATAAACCTTTATTTCATCTTCAATAATGACGGAATCAAGCTTTGCAAAAATTGACTGTAAATCTTTTTTGATAATAAGATAATTTGCCATTCTCGTTTGATTGTTAATATTGTTGAGAATGGAATTGGAGCTTAGAACAAAGCGAGATGTTTCATCAATGATCGAATACTCGAGAATGATGTGGTCAATTATTTTCTCATACTCCGCAGTAATTTTCACATGCATTCGCATTAAAACAACTATCAGTACAAATATTATACATATAATAGTGAGGGAAGTTAAAATTAGCCTGCTTTTAATGGTATTTATCATGTTATTTCCCATTAAAGATATTAATTTTTTATATAAACGTCTTCACGGGAGTGAAACCCATCTTTAATAATAGTGTCATCCATATTTTCTTTTGTCACCGCTATAGGATCAATAAGATATGAAGGTACTTCAATGGCCCCATTATAAATAGTCTTATTCGGTTCAACAGCTTTTCTCTGTGCAATCAACATAGCAATTTGCGCCGCCTTTTCAGCGAGGAGTCGTATAGGTTTGTATACAGTAACTGTCTGCAAGCCTTGAACGATCCTCTGACATGCCGGCAATTCTGCATCTTGGCCGGATACAGGAACTTTGCCCGCCAATTCATATTCTTTGAGCGCCTGGATTGCGCCAAAAGCAGTGCCGTCATTTGCACAAATAACAGCATCTATATGCTTATTTTTCTCTAAATACGCCTTTAGGTGATCAAATGCTATGTCAGGTCTCCAGTCTTCAGTAAACGTATCCAGTACAAGATTGATATGGCCGTTGTTGATTATAGGTTGTATTATATTAAAAGTTCCATTTTTTACTAAGTAGGAGTTGTGGTCATTCTGTGATCCTCCAATATAGGCAAAGTCACCCCTATCAATAACAGATAGAATGCTTTTTGCCTGCAGTTCGCCTACCATTACATTGTCGAACGAAACATAAAAATCCAAATCACAGTTTTTAATCAGACGATCATAGGCGATTACCTTGATTCCCTCGTTATGAGCCATTGCAACAATATCTGCAGCAGTCTCACCATCATGAGGTACAATGACTAGGATATCGACCCCCTGCATTATCAAATTTTCTGCTTGGGACATTTGGAGAATACTGTCATTGTTGGCGAATTTTATATTAACAGCGCCTCCTAACTCTTTAACCTTTTCGGTAAATAATTTTTGATCTCTTAACCACCTTTCTTCCCGTCTGGTTCCCAGAGAAAAACCAATCGTTATATTTGACTTTTCTGAATCGATCTGTGCCGCCGCAATACAATCTTGGAAGATGCCGATTAAAAAAAAAATCACAAAATAAACAACGCCATCTCTTGTTTTATTAATCATTTTCAAATCCTCATTATTGACATGTATTTTACTCACTTGAAATAGTCGCTGGCCGTAATTGCAAGCATCGACAGGGCAAAACGATCTTTTGTTGAAATATTCTAAAACCAGTACTGCCTATCATGTAAAACACACATTATGTGTTTCCTCTAAAACTCTGGATGTTTCATATTTTAATCGTTTTATCTGGAAATTGGAAATATCGAGGCTGGTTTTGGCCAGGATTTGATGACCATACCGTGAATATCAGCTTGCTGGCAATTTCCTTCGAAATTTCCCTTATCGTAGGTTATCGAGGAATTTTGCCGTCACCGGTTGCTGTAAGGCCTTGACGAGATCGGTCTGACTCTTCTCGATGCTGAAGAGACAGAGACCTTAAATAGGGATCGTGCCGTGAAGCCCCCCGGCTATTTAACCGAGAGCCGGCAAGGGGAAAACTAATTGGTCTTTTCTTTCATCTTATCGGGCAAATGTTTTGCTGAGATGACCAGGAAGTTGACAAGACCAGCAAATTCGAAGAGTAGCAACAGTCCGAATCCGGCATTGAAACCGGTGACGGTGAGGGCCTGGCCCACATCTACCGTAAAGAGGCCGATGATCGCCCCAACCGCCCACTGGGCCACAAAGGCGGCGACAAAGACCAGGAGATTGAGGGCGGTTGTCACCCGCCCGGAGAGATGTACGGGAAAGTCCTGAGAAAGGGCGGAATAGGCAACAACTCCGGAGGTGCCAAGAAAGCCGAAGGCCAGCCACAGGGGAAACAGCCAACCGGTCGGTTGCACCATCAGCAGGACCTGTACCAGCATGAATAGAGACATACCGACAACGGCAGTTATTGCCACACCGATACCCCTCCTGCTCAGCCTTTCAGCAAGCGTGCCGAGGATGATAAAGCCCGCAACCATTGCTGCGGCAACCCAGAAAAGCGTATCGGCCACCTCAGCCCGACTGAGTTTGCCGATATGTGTCAGCCATGGTCCTGCCCATAGCCCCTGGATGGCCATAAAAGCCGCCTGGGATGCGGTGGTCAACGGGGCGGTCCGCCAAAACATCCTGCTGGTAAAAATCTCCTTAATTCCGAGAATTTGGTTGTTCAGGTTTTCTTTTTTTTCGTTAAGTCCTGGTTTTTCCGGTACGATCAGGAAGACTGCCCCGGCGGCGGCCAGGGTGAGGATGGCAAGGCCCATGAACACCCCCCGCCAGTCGGTAATCTTGAGAGCCGCCTCTACCGGGGAAGTCGCCGCCAGGGCGCCAAGTCCGCCTGCGGCCATCTGCAGGCCGTTGATGAGCGGCCATTTTGCTTTCTCAAACCACAGGGTGTATGCCTTGAAGGCGGCCATCAGACAGGCGGAGACGCCAAGGCCGATACAGGCCCGGCCGAGCACCAGACCGAAAAGTTGTGTGGCGCTGGAAAAAATCAGGGCGCCGAGAGCGGCAATGAGCAGCAGCGCCGCCTCAACTCTGCGCGGCCCATAGCGGTCAAGGAGGACGCCGAGGGGCAGCTGGAAGGAGGCAAAGGTGATGAAATATACGGCGGTGAGCATGCCGAGGGCGGAAGGGCCGATACCGGTGTCGGCGATCAGATCCGGGGCGATGACCGCGTTGACTACCCGGTACAAATAGGAAAGAAAATAGCCGGCGGCAAAGGGGAGAAAGACCCGCAAAAGGGTCGCTGGATGCAGGCTCATGGTGATTTCCTATCGCCCTTAGATGTTGGAAATTGGTTGATCATCGGGAACTTTCGACGGTTACCCGAAGCTTCTTTTTCCCCCATGCACGGGCATCGCCATGGGAGTCGAAATAGAGATCAATGCGCGTTGGGCCTTTAATACTCTTGCCCCGGTCCTGAATGGTACCCCAGCCATAGCCGGGGACGTACATCCGGGTTCCAAAGGGGAAATATTTGGTGTCGGCTGCTATGGTACCGTCCTTGGGCATGAAATACCAGGGGAAGAGTATCAGGCGGATGGGGATCATCCAGGGACGGGTCAAACTGTCTATGGAAAAGAAGCCTTCTTCCGGTTCATACGGCACCGTGCCGCTGGCGGTAAGGCCGTTGTAGGGTTTGCCGGTCCGGGGGCCGGCGCTGACATAGCGATTCCAGAAATCCAGTTTCAACCAACGCCAGCTGCCTCGCTCCCAGCTGCAGCAGATGGAACAGCCGCAATAGGCGGTGGTGTCGAGGACCTTGGTGATCGTCGGTTTGGCACATCCACCGAAGAAAAGCAGGAGCAGCATGAGTGGCAGCAGAACCGTCGTTCGCTTATGCCGGATTGCCATTATGGTCCTGAAAGAATGTCTCGCAGCTATGTCCGATAGAACCACTTTTTAATCTCCTCGCGGCTGAACTGGCGGACGACCGGCCGGCCATGGGGGCAATGGGAGAAAAGATCCGCCTTGGCCATCTCACCAAGCAACTTGTCAATCTCCATGGGAGTCAATTCCGTCCCGGCCTTTACCGCCGCCTTGCAGGCCATGGTTGCCAGGATGGTGTCCAGGCAGCCGCCCCGGTCTGAGCTGTTGTCTTCGCTGCCGAACTTTTCCAGAATATTCAGAAAAAGGTCAAGCGGGTTGGTAGTGCCGGCCAGCGCCGGGATGGCTGAGATGATGTAGGTATTGCCGCCGAAATCGCGGATGGAAAAACCCATTCGGTCTATTTCCTCGCTGAATTTTTCCACAAGTCTTGCCTGAAAGAGAGAAAGCTCTACCGATACCGGAAACATCAGGTTTTGCCGTGCAATTGCCGCCTTTTGATATTGATTGTGGAGCTTTTCAAACAAGAGTCGCTCATGGGCGGCATGTTGATCGATGACCAGGAGACCTTCGCTGTTGCGGCAAAAGATATACAAATTATCGTATTGGCCGATAACCAGAAGATTATGGGCGGGGGCTTGCGGCTGTTGTCTTGCTGCTTCTTTGGACGGCGGAGTGTCTTCCTGTCGGCGGCTGGGGCTTGGCAGAGGCTCGGCGGTTGCCAGAAGGGATTGTGGCCGAGGGGATTGCGCCGGCTCGTGACTAGGCCCTGATGTCGGTAAGTGTTCCGCGAAGGATCTTGCCGCTGCAGCCGATGCCGGCCGGGAAGTTACTGAAACTGCTTTCTCTGTCGACAACGATGCCCCTGGCATCTCCATGGCCGGGATTCTGTCACTCGTCCCATACCGGGGCAATGGGTCAGGTAAGTTGCCCGGCGATTCATCAGTCGTCCCGGATTCAAAGGGGATGGCCCTTGGTTCGCTGGCAAGACTCGTCGCGAAGATGGTCATCTTCAGGATATCTTGCTGGTCGCGCATGGCCTTGGCCACCGAGTCGAGGACCAGCTGGTGGACCTCTTTCGAGCTGCGGAAACGCACTTCGTGTTTGGCCGGATGGACATTAACATCGACTTCGCTGGGAGGCAGGGTGAGATGGATGAGTCCGGAGGGGTTTTTGCCCTTCATGAGAAAGCTGCGCATGCCTTCGGTCACTGCATGGACGATCATCCTGTCGCGGATGATCCGTCCGTTTACAAAGATCCGCAATCTGGCTGGGCCAATGGTCACCTTCTCCGGCGGCAGGAGAAACCCGCTTACTTCGTGGCCGGCAGGGCCTTTCTCACCTTTGCCGATCTCGATAAACCGGCCTTCGTAGTGCAGGAGAACAGCCAGTCGTTCGGCTACCGACAGGGTGCGATCGAGGGAAACCGTTTCCCGGCCATCGATACGCAGGATAAAGGTGGTGGACGGCGAAGAAAGGGCGTAGTTCTTGATGACTTCTTCGATATGACTGAGTTCGGTGCGGGCCGAACGGAGGAATTTTCGTCTGGCCGGGGTGTTGCCAAAGAGGTTGCGCACCTCGCAGGTCGTGCCGTAGCCGCAGCCGGTTTCATGGGCCTTGGTCAGCTTGCCGTACTGTAACACCACTCGCGACCCGAGGGCTGCCTCAGCCGGTCTTGAGGTAATGGTCAGCTCGGAGACTGAACCGATAGACGGTATGGCCTCACCGCGAAAGCCAAGGGTGGCAATGGCGGTCAGGTCTTTTTCGGTTGCCAGTTTTGAGGTTCCGTGTCGTTCAAGGCAGAGCAGGAGATCGTCCTCGTCCATGCCCGCACCGTTGTCGATGATGCGGATCAGTCGTGTGCCGCCTCCTTCGATTTCCACCTCGATGCGGCTTGCCCCGGCATCAAGGCTATTTTCCAGCAGCTCCTTTACCACCGAGGCCGGACGTTCGACGACCTCGCCGGCGGCGATCTGATTGGCAAGCTGTTCGGGAAGGATACGGATTTTTGCCATGACTGAGGACTTTCCAGTTGATAGTTGACGGCCAGATGTTAGAGTGTGGCGGGCGGGGCCCGGCCCTTTCTGCGGGCGAAACATTACCATGAGTGTTACGACAGTGTCACCAGCAAAACTAAAGAATCCGGAGATCCAAGAAGAAGGTGGTGCTGACGCCGACCGAGGTGCCACCACCTGTGCCTATACGGACAAGCACATCTCATTTTTCTTTATCTTTGTCTGCCTGCTCCAGACCGCCTTTCTTGGCGGAATGCTGTACTTTCTTGTCAGTCTGAAGATTCCTGATATCGGCGCCGTGGCCAGCTACAATCCCTCCCAGGCGACGATCATCTACGACCGGAAAGGTGAGATTGTCGACCGGATGTTCATTGAGGACCGTACCGTTATTCCCTTAAGTGCCATGTCGCCGTATTTGCCGAAGGCCTTCGTTGCCGCCGAGGATGGGCGGTTTTATGAGCACCCCGGCCTTGATTTTTTCTCGGTTCTGCGGGCGGCGATCAACAACATTATCGATGGAGCGAGGAGCCAGGGCGGGTCGACCATCACCCAGCAGGTCATCAAATCGCTGCTGCTGACGCCGGAGAAGACCTATATCAGGAAGTTCAAAGAGGCAATTCTGGCCTGGCGGATAGATAAATTGCTTAGCAAGGATGAGATCCTACATATCTATCTTAATCATATTTATCTCGGCGAAGGTGCTTATGGGGTTGAGGCGGCGGCCCAGACCTATTTCGGGAAGAGTTCATCGGAACTCACTCTTGCCGAGTGCGCTCTGCTTGCCGGTCTACCCCAGGCACCAAGCCGGTATTCGCTCTTTGATCACCTGGACAAGGCCATCGAACGGCAGAAATATGTCCTCAACCGCATGGCCGCCGACGGCCATATCAGTGCTGCTGCGGCGCAGCTCGCCTTTATTGAAGAAATCAATCTCGGTATCCGCCGCCGGCAGCAAGCAACCGACGATACCGGATACTATCTTGAGGTGGTGAAACGGCAGGCCCGGGCCATGCTCGGGGTACCGCTGCAAAACGCCGGGGTGCACATTTACACTCATCTTGACACGGCAATGCAGGAATTGGCAGGAGTGGCGGTGCGGCGGGGCGTGCGGGCAAGTTTTGCCCGGCAGACCGTTGCCGGCAAGGATACCAACACCCTGCTCCAGGGTGGACTGGTGTGCATCGAGACTGCCACCGGCAGGGTCTTGGCGGCAGTGGGTGGCACCTCTTTTTCCCTTTCCCCTTTTGACCGAGCCACCCAGGCCAAACGCCCGGCCGGATCGACCTTTAAACCCTTTGTGTATGCGGCGGCACTCAGCCAGGGCTGGGCCCCGGATTCACTGATCGAGGACAGTCCACTGACCGTTACCGGCAAGGACGGCAGGCCCTGGAGTCCACAAAACTACTCCGGTCGCTATCACGGGGAAACGACCCTGATCGATGCTCTGGCCCATTCACTCAACACCGCTACTGTCCGGTTGATGCAGAAAACCGGTTATAAGGAGGTGCATAAGATCGCCAAAAGCGCCGGCCTCGGACCAAATTTTCCGAACAATCTGTCTTTGGCCCTCGGGGCAACCGAAGTGTCAATCCTTGATATGACAGCGGCTTACGTTCCCTTTGCCGGCAATGGCACCTATATCGAGCCGTCATTTATCGAAAAGATTGTCCTGGCCGAAGGCATCACCCTTTCACCGGAACGGGGACGGAAGCGTCGGACGGTGCTCGGGGTCGGGGTACTTTCGCAGATGCGCAGCATGCTGCGGGCGGTGGTGATGGAGGGTACCGGCAAGGCGGTCATCGAGGTGCCCGGTGTAGCCGGCGGTAAGACCGGCACCACCGATGACTATCGCGACGCCTGGTTTATCGGCTACGACGACCAATACACCGCAGGGGTCTGGGTTGGCAATGATCGCAATGAGTCAATGGGCACCGGCGAGAGCGGCGGGGCGGCCGCGGCGCCGATCTGGCGGGATTTTATGCTGGCCCTGCGCGGTGGGCAATAGCTCCGGGTGCAGGGTAGTGTGGGGGGTATCATTTTAACTACATAAGATCATTGATTATATCCGTTAGCGGCTCGGAGGGGAAGGTGATGGAATTAAACGTCGCCCCGGTACGGATAATGATACTTGGCCCCTCGGCATGGGCGCTATAGATGACGTGATGATTTTTAATGGAACCGGCGTGCAGCCAAAAACTGCCGAAGGGGTCCATGGGGGTGTGGCCGACGATAAAACGGGTCTTCGGGGCAAGATCGAGACCCTTGCGGAATCTCTTGACATCGCCCTTGGTGTAACCGGAAAGGTTGCCGGGGCGATGCAGCCGGGTATTGACGAGCTCGGCGGCAAGGAGTGGCTTGTCGGCGATATTGATCAGGTCCTCCCGGCTGATGGTGTCGCGCGGTGGCCCGGCATGGCAGGCGATAAAGCTCTCCGAACGGATAAGGTAGGGCAGGGCGCCATAAAAAATCTCCATCTCCCGGACGTATTCCTCTCCTCGCTGTTTCAGCAGGGCCTCGCGCCAGAGAATTCCCTGCATCACGCCACCCTTATGGATCTCCGGGTCAAAACTGTCATGGTTGCCACGGATATAGAAAACATTGCCGGGAAAGGCCAGTTTGAGTTGGAAGATGATGTCCATGATCAGCATGGAGGTATCGAACTTGGCGATTTCGCCAGCCATTTCTGAGTGGACCGCGTCGCCCAGAATGATCAGGGTGGCGTTCTTCATCTTCAGGCAGTCGAGCAGACAATTTTCGCTGAGGATTTTCAAGAGGTTATTGACCTGGGCATGCAGGTCGCCGACGATTACCGGGGTGGCGTCGGCGGGGATTTCCACCAAACCGCCAGGTTTTCCCCACCTGTTTTTTGGGCGAAAGGGTTCGTCGTGGCTCAGCAGGGCATTGACCTTTTTGAGGGTCGCCAGGGCCTTTTCCGGCGGCATGGGGGCAAGGGTCTGGCCGTAGAGACGGCCGATTTCCAGTAGGGCCTTGTGCCGCCCAAGGGCCAGCTGTTCACGATAATCGTGGTCGTCATGGCGCAGCACCTGGGTCGGCACCTCACTTACCAGGGGAGTGAGGATGAGGTCACCCTTGTCATTGGTGACGCTCACGTGTTTTTCCGCGACGTTTTCGGCAAGTTGGAAAAGCTGGCGGAACTCTTTGTGGTTACGGCCAATAACAATTGTTTCACCAACTCGGATGCGCAGGAAGCCGCTGATGGCCTTGTGGGAGCAGCCTTGGTGAGAGGTGATAATCCAGTTCTTCTGGCCGGTGTTTTTCTTGCTGCCGATGGGGATGTCCGGTTGGAATCGCAGGCGGGTGTCTCCGACATGCAGTTCGAAACTCCGGCCATCGTGGGCTATGCGCCCGGCACTTTCCAGGGCGAGAGGCTGAGTGTCGAGGGTGATCCAGCGAATCGGATTATGGCTGCGAAGAAGATATTTCCAGCCGGCGATGGTTCGCAGGCTGGGTCGCCGTGGGCTTTTGTCGAGGGTCCAGCGGGGTACGCTGGCAATGCCTTTTTCGGCGATCATCAGCGGCGGTTTATCAAGACTTTTACGGATATAGACGTTGAGACCGGCACGGTGGAGGTAAAGGGCCATCTCCCTATAAACCGCCACCTGCTGCCTGACCATTTCTATGCTGAGATTGTCGTCCACCGGAAAATATCCCTGGTCTTGCCGGTCCAGGCGCTGTTGATATATGGTCGATGGATTGGGGATAAGAAATTCGAAAATATAGCGGTTACGCCAGTCGGTTTGGAAAAAATACCTCTTGGTAGGAGGTATCCGGATCCTCGGGTAATCAAGTCCCGGAGGGACGGGGCAACTCAGCCATTCCTTGTCGAAAACCGTTAAGGCGTCCTTGAAGCCTTGAAAGGGCAGGCCGAGATGCACCTCCCGCGGCCGGAAGACCAGGGATTGATCCTTCCACCAGTTTCTTTGGGTCAAATCAAGGTAGCCCTCGTTCGGCCATCCTCGTATCTGTTCGATATAATAGGATTTACCTGCTCCAGGTGGGCCAGTTACAACGAGCTGCAGAAATTCCAGGCCGATCGGCAGATCGATACCGCGGATGTTCTGCAGCTCTTTAATGGGTTCGAGGATTTTCTTCAGCGGGTCGGTCATATCTATGCATGGAGTCACCTCTTATGCTGGTGACAGGCTGGTAATAATCGGAAAAATGTCTATAGAGCCATTCTGAGCAGCGGATTGTATACCACCGGCCCTTACTCGAAAGGGAGTGCAAAATATTACCTTCTTTTAACTAAAAAGGAAGTCACAAACCATCGATACACTGAGAACTGCCGGATGTATAAGGAGGAGACCGGTTGATTGCCAGGTATCCGGTCGTGGGGGAACTGCATCAAAAGGCGGCAGTTGCCGTGTTGCGGGGTCTGTAATGACGAGAATCTCAATGTCGGTAAAAAGGCTGCATGAAGCGAGCAAAAGAACGGATAACCAGGGTGATAACAGGCTTGCAGTTTTGCCGGTGATCGGTTACTACTTGTGGCCAAACTCGCAAAAAGGAGTGCAATTCATGGAGATTATTATCGGTTCCATCCCCCCTCTGCAGTCGCAGAGCCCGAAACCGCAAGCCAAAGGCAGTACCTTTGTCGAAGCTCAGCTGTTGCATGTTCGTCCTCCCCGCAAGGGAATCGCCGGGCCATCGGGGCGGGAAAGGCGCACCAAACAGGGCAGCGATCCTCTAAAAGGCCGGGTGCTGACAATTATGGTCCCGGATGCCAGTCTTCTCCCTCCCGATATCGACACCGCCCGATACGATGTGAGTATACGTCTCATTCGCAGATAAAAAAAAGTAAAGCGTTTTGGCCTTTCGACCAAAACGCTTTATTGTCCACAAATTTTCTGCTCGGCCTTTCGATTCGGCCGATGGTTTCAAGTCAAGGTATCCTTCAAGACATTAAAAAGCATTCATCGCCCAGATGCCGCAGGGACAGGTGTCGGCACAGAAGCCGCAGGCGATGCATTTGTTGTCATCGGAGACATATTCATACCCAGTTGCAAGGGCAAGGCGGTCATCACTGCCAGAGGTGAGGATATCGCGGCGGCTGATTGCCCCGGTCGGGCAGATGGTCTCGCAGAGATGACAGTCGCGGCAGGAGGCGCAGGATAAACAGCGGTCGGCTTGCTCCTGTTGCGATTTGCCCTTTTGGCCAGGGACATAGTGGGTGATGGTCAGGGCCTTTTGCGGGATGACCTGCTTGTCAAAAGGTTTCCATTCCTGGCCTTTGGTCACTGCGATTATGTATTCGGCGGCTGTTTTGCCGGCACCAAGGGCGTTGGTGGCAAGACCCGGCCTTTCGACATCGCCGACAGCCAGGACACGGCTGTCGGAGGTGACATGGGCTTTGCTCGTGGCAATCCAGGCAGCACCGCCGACGGTGACGGTTTCAACCGAATCCGGTAGAAAAGACAGCGCCGGGACGTCGCCAATAGAGATGATGACCGTATCGGCCGGCAACAGCTCACCGGCAGTGGTGACAAGCCCTGCCTTCGTGACCTCGCGGGTCTGGATCGGCCAGAGGAAGGTGGCACCCAATGCCTCGGCGGCCTCCTTTTCCTTACCAAAGGCCAAGGGTTTCTGGATATCGACCAGGGTAACCTTCTCCGCACCCAGCCGGTATGCCTCACAGGCGACATCACAGCCGACATTACCGGCACCGATGACCACCACCTCCCGGCCGACGGGTGGTGGGGTTTTGCCCTTTGCCCCCTTTAGAAAGTCAAGGGCGGCCACAACCCGTTCGTTGCCTGGAAACTGCAGCCGTCTCGGGGTATGGGTGCCAACTGCAATAACGACGTAATCGAAATCCTTTTGCAGAGTTGCGAACTTTTCCCGGGTCATTGATACACCCAGGTTGACCTTGATGTTTGGGGTGGCGAGAAATCTCTGTATCTCCTGATCCCAAATCGCCTGCGACAGGCGCTCCCAGGGAATGACCTGGGCAAGTTTGCCGCCGATCTTGTCGTCCTGCTCGAAAATATGTGCCTCAATACCGGCCAGGGCCAGTTGCCAGGCGACATTCATGCCGGCCGGTCCGCCACCGATAATGGCGACCTTCTTGCCAGTGGAATCGGCGACCGCTGGGGCTTTAAGGGCGTTGACCGCCCGGCCGAGGACCTGCACGTCGATGGGCTCGTCAACGCCGCCGCGGGAGCAATTTTCCATGCACAGATTGGGACACACCGCGCCGCAAACCGAGGCGGGAAGGGGCGTGTAGCGAAGTATCAACTCATAGGCCTCGTCGATTCGTCCCTCACGAATGAGGCGCAGGCGGTCGACTGTTGGAATATGTACAGGGCAGTAGTAGGTGCATGGGGCGGCAGATTCGCAGTTGGCCCAGTAAGGCTTTTTCCGGCGCAGATCACCGCTGACAATGACATCGATGCGGCTGCGGTCAAGGCCGGGAGCGATATCGCGCAGTGGGTCGCCGCCAAAGGCCTTGTTCCAATGGTTATTGCGGAACTCGGCCATCGGCATCGGGCCGGAAAACATCAGCGCCCTTTCCTGGGGGGTGATGGGCATCAATACCTGCCATTCTTTCCGAACGGTGAGCTCTGCATGCAGTTCCGGCCTGCGAATTTTATCGAGGAAGCCGGTGATGTTGCTTGTCAGCCACTGCCATTGCTCATCGTTTGGTGCAGTCAGCTTGGCGTTGGTTTTCGGGTAGGAATTGTCGATCTTGCCACGGAAATAGATGGTGCCGCCGACCATTCCGACGCAGGGCCGATAGCCAAGGACATTAGCGGAATTTTTAGGGTTGATACCGCACACCACTGCGATACCGCCGCAGTTAAATTCGGCAAAGGAGTCGCCGACCGAGCCGAGAACCCAGAGCTCAGGCCGCGTGTACTCCGGGTTCCATTTGGTCATGGTGAGACCGCGGGCCCCGATCGAGCCGCCGATAAACACCTTGCCATTGGCCATGGCGTTGCAGACACCGTTGGTGGCATCGCCGAGAATAGCGATCTCCGCGCCGATGTTCAGATAGCCGACATCATCGGAAGACGAACCTTCGCAGGTGATGGTCGTCCCGGGCATACCCATGCAACCGAGGCGCTGGCCGGAGGGACCCTTGACGGTAATGTTCAGACCGTCAGGTCGCTGCAGGCGGATACCGATATTGTGCTGTCCATAAGACTCAAGAAGAAGGTCAGCGGAGGATGAGGCAGCCTGCCGTACCAGCTTTTCGAAATCCATCGAGCTGAGGCGCTGGCCTTGTTCATTCAGACCTTTTACAACCGTAGTAGTCACTGGAAACTCCTTGTCGCAGAGGTGTGCAGCGCAGGATTATCAGCTGCCCCGCACACCGCTTTAATATTTATGCTCAGAGGTTAGCAGATATATTGAATGTGCAGCCGGTCCGCGGCAGCCTGATCGGCAATGCCGATGGCGTCGGACATGCCGATCGGCAGGCTTTGGGATCTACCGAGCGGCGCCATGATTTTCTTCACCTCGGTGTTGATCGACATAAAGACCTCGGACACCCGCTCAGCGACCTTATCCGGATCGAGGCGACGATACAGTTTCGGGTTCTGGCTGGTAATTCCCTTCGGGCAGATGCCGAGATTGCAGACGTTGCAGCGGTTCTTTTCGTTGCCGAGGCAGCCGGCGGCGGCCTGCATGATAAATTTGCCGATATGCACCCCGGAGGCGCCAAGCATAATCATCGCCATGCCATTCTGGGCGACATTGCCGTTTTTACCGATACCGCCGGCGGCGAAGATGGGTATCTCGTTTTGCTTGCCTTGTTTGGCGAGATCGAGATAGCAATCGCGGACACAGGAGGCGACGGGATGGCCGGTGGCATCCATGGACACGTTGTAGGCTGCGCCGGTACCGCCATCGATGCCGTCGATCATCAGACCGGCGGCATAGGGGTTGCGCACTAGATTGTTCAATACCGATTTGGCGGAAGTGGATGCGGAGATCTTCGGATACACCGGGACCTTATGCTCAAAGGCCATGGAAAGGGTCTGGAGCATTTTCATGACGCTTTCTTCTATGGAGTAGAGGGTCTGGTGCACCGGTGGCGACGGCAGGTCGACACCTTCCGGAACCCCGCGTAACCTTGCGATGAGTTTTGAGACCTTGTGCCACATGAGCAGGCCGCCATCACCCGGTTTTGCACCCTGGCCGTATTTGACCTCAATTGCCGCCGGCAGGCATTGCATCTCAGGGATGGCACGGATGATTTCATCCCAGCCGAAATAACCGGAGGCGATCTGCAGAACGATGTATTTCAGGTACGGGCTGCGCAGCACCCATGGCGGGCAGCCGCCCTCGCCGGTGCACATGACCACGGGGAGGCCGAGGACCTCATTGCAATAGGCAACGCCCTGCAGTAGGCCAAGCCACATGTTTGGTGACAGGGCGCCAAAGGACATTGAGCCGATAATAAAGGGGAAGACCTCCCGGGTGGGAGGAATCCAGCCGCCGCTTACCGTCCGCTTGAGGAATTCTTCAGGAGAGAGGATCCTCCCCAAGGTTGTAGTCGTAGTGAATTCATGGCGACCGGCATCCAGGGCCGGGTCGGTGAGCATGGAAATACGGTGGAAGATGATGCGGTCGAGCAGGGTCGGTCCGGTGGCGTTCCGTCTGCCACCGCGCTTCATCGGTTCACCCTTGCGGTTCTCAAAGAAAAGGGTGCGGTTTTCGTTGGTGCCGGGCCTTGGGGTGATCGCCTCGTTCGGGCAAACCATCGCGCACATACCGCAGCCGATACAGAGTTTGGCCGGATCGGTTTCCTGGCGGATGCCGGTAAAGGTGCGATAATCGGAGCCGCGCTGCTTGCTGAAAACGTCCAGTTTAGGCAGTCGCTGCCGCATATGGGACAGGCGGATGGCGCCTTTCGGGCAAACGGCGGTACAATTGCCGCAGAGCGTACACCTATCCTCCCGATGTTCGATAATCCAGGGGAGGTCGGTTGAGGTTAAGCTGCTAGGGCCAACGGAAACGGATCGTACTGAGACCATATTTCTAATTCCTTTCTATGGGGTGGAATAATAACGGTGTGCTCACGCATAGGCTGAAAGTCGAGTGAGGTGTCGCGGTCCGGGATCATCGCCTGGACGCCGCACATCTCCGAGGCAATGCCCCAAACGCCGTCTCTGCCGCCGACCATGGCCGGCCGAAGTTTTTTCTGGTCCATGACCAGGAGGCTGGTCTCATCCGGCAGGGTGCCGATGACCGCATTGGGGCCATCGATGATCAGTCTTTTGCAGACCTGGCGCAGCCCGGCAAGGAATTCCCCTTGGGGATGCTTCGCCAGCTCGGTGTTGCTGAGAGGGGTGATGATGTGTTTGTAGGCCTGCAGGGGCAACTTCAGCTGTTTTAGGGTGTAATGGAGGATATGGGTGAATACCTCGCTGTCGCTTTGATAGCCGGTGTATCCGGCGAAATTTTTACCGAGCAGCCAATCACGGATCGGCACGAAGGCAGTGTTTTCGCCGTTGGTCATGGTCGAGATCCCTTGGATGAAGAAGGGATGGCAGGCATAGAGATTGATGCCGTAGTTGGTATTTTGGCGGCCTTGTGCCATACAGATCCGCGACTTCAACTGTCCATCGTGGAGGCATAGGGTATCGCCTATCTGCATCGGCCAGCCCACTTCCTTGATCATTGCTACATCGGGATAAAAGGAGAAGATGGTCAGTTGATCCTCGACGGTGCTGAGCTTTCGCAGGGCCAAGCGGGCACGTAGTAATTCAGTTTCACGCATTTCGTCGCTTTCGTCGCGAAATTCCACCGGCATCCGGTAGGCACGCATGAAATAGCGATACCGATCTGTTGAATCGATCAATCCAGGCTGCATGGCAAAACGGTGATCGTATTTCAGCTCATATTCCATTTCTTCCATGTAATCGGTCATCCGGTACCAGGCTTTTTCCGTATGAGCAATTCCGGAGAGAATGGGAAAGCGTGGATTATACTTAAAGTCTTCAAATTCCATTCCCCGCAGCAAGAGTCCGAGCCCGGAGCCATCGTATCCCTCTTTCATGGCCTCCATCGCGGTAAGCACCTCGTAGGGAGAAAACGGCTCTCTGGCTGTTTTCAAGGCTAAACGACACATGTTTTTCTCCAGATGAGTTAATAATTGCCAAGCGGCAAGGGTGAACGTCTATCTGTTGCAGATCTGGTGGGGAAATGCTGCTGGATAAACAAATACAAAAACGTATGATTGAAACGAATCATCTATCTAGTTGTGACAAAAAAGTCAAGAAATTATGATTTGCCAGTAGCAAAGATAGGCGAGTCCTGGGTAAGGAAAATTTATAGTGTGCTGGCATAAAAGATATTGGAACTCAGTAGGTTACAGAAGGAGATGGCGTGGCCGAGCAGGAAAATAGTGCTTGAAGTAGCTATCCGGCCACCCACCCGGAGTGGAACCGCAGCAATGAAGATCAGTGCCAAAAACACCGTCATCCGCTGCCGCCTGGAGGGAGGAGAGCGGCAGTAATCTGATCAGTAATCTGATGAATGGCAGAAAGGTTTGCTATTTCAAAACGTTTTCGATGTTACCGAGGTTTTTAACTTTGTCAACCTGGGCCTTTACCTCGACAACTTCTTTTACCCCAGGGATGTCATTGATAATTCCCTTGCCGCTTGTCTCAACATCACGGAGGCCGTTTTTAAACGAGCTGATTGCCTTGCCGAGCCCGGCTCCGATCTCTGGCAGTTTTTTGCCGCCGAAAACAAGAAAGGCAATCGCCAAAATCACAATAAGTTCAGGGGTTCCGAGTCCAAACATGGTGCACTCCGCTAATTAAGAAGGGTAGGAAATCTTTCTGGTCAGGCTTTATTGTCGGTGTCTTTGCCGGGTTCGTCGATTTTTTTCGATTCCTCTTCTTTTCTGGTGGCTTCCTTAAAGTTCTTAATACCTTTGCCTATTCCAGAGCCAATTTCGGGAAGTTTTCCCGCTCCAAAGATAATCACTATTATTACAAGAATTACAATGAGCTCCGGCATGCCAAGTCCAAACATACATTACCTCTCTTTCAAAACGACATATAAAAATTTGGTTAAAGTCTCAACGAATGCTCTGTTTACCGCCAAGACATTAGAGTAGTCACTGCCTCTTGTCAAGGTTCGTGTCGCCGAGGGAGCTGACTGTCGATATCATTAATCTCTTAGGGAAATCGATAGCGCTTTCCGGAAGGACAGTTTTATCCCTGAAAAGGGATATCCCCTTAAAACAGTTGTTTAGTAGGGCGTTCCCCAGAATTTTCCGCGACAAAGGCCTGGATGAGGTTTTTATCAGCATCCATAAGCTGGCAGCGAGCCGGGCTTTCCATAATGCCTGCTAGGGCTGCTGGAGTGTCTGGCGGCCTGCCGATTGCCTGTTCAACAACGGCCCCGAATTTTGCTGGGTGGGCGGTTGCCAGGCAGACCATCGGAACACCCACGGTCTTAAATTTTTGCGCAGCCTTGACGCCCACAGCCGTATGTGGATCGAGGATATAGCTATGATTTTTGTAAAAAGAAGCAATGGTTTCGCTTACCTCGTTCTCAGAAACCGAGCAGGAAACAAAATCCCGCCGGATCTGGTCGTGGTGTCCGGAGAGATCAATCTTGCCGGTTTTCGCAAATTCTTCCATCAGCTCACTGGTACGAACCGGATCGCAATCGAGGAGATAGTAGAGATAGCGCTCGAAATTTGACGCAGCCTGAATGTCCATGGATGGGCTTGAGGTCATTTTCACCTCGCCCAGTGAGTAATCACCTTTGGTTACGAAGCGACTGAGGATATCATTGTCGTTGGTCGCCAGTACCAACTGGCGAATGATACCGGCGGGCAGCATCTTTTTGGCAATATAGCCGGCAAAGATATCCCCGAAGTTGCCGGTGGGAATAGCAAAATCGATGGAAGAGTCCTTTTCGTGTCGAGAGACATGCAGGCAACTTTGGACATAATAGACAACCTGTGCGAGGACACGGGCCCAGTTGATGGAATTGATTGCCCCAAGTTTGTATTTTGTCTTGAACTCGATATCGTTGAAAATCTTTTTGACAATGGCCTGGCCGTCGTCAAAAGAACCACGGATGGCAATGTTGAATACATTGTCATCGAGGACGGTAGTCATCTGTTTTTCCTGCACCGGGCTGACCCGCTTATGGGGGTGGAGGATGAAGATATTAATTCTGTCCTTGCCCCGAACCCCGTAAATAGCCGCGGATCCGGTATCACCCGAAGTTGCCCCGAGGATATTAAGGACCGCGTTGTCTCTTTTTAACAGATACTCGAAGATATTGCCGAGAAACTGCAGGGCGATATCCTTAAAGGCAAGAGTCGGGCCGTGAAACAATTCAAGTATGTGCAGATCACCATGATGCACTAAGGGGGCGACGTCGGCGGAGTCGAAGGTTGCATAGGATCTGTTGATAATATTCTTCAGGTCGCTGGCGGGGATGTCATCGACAAACCTGGACATAACCTCAAAGGCCAGATCCGCATAGCTGAGTTTCTGCCAGGCATTGAAGGTGTCGATGCCGATCCGTGGAATGGTCCTGGGCAGGAGCAGGCCGCCGTCTTCTCCAAGGCCCATCAGTACAGCTTGGGTAAATGGGATGGGGGAGATCTTTCCCCTGGTGCTTAAGTATTGCATAATCCTAATTTTTTCTCATTTAGTTGAACAGTGAGATATCTGAGAATCCTAGTATATACTTCCAGAGCATACGTTTTGTTTGAGTAAACAAGCAACTCAACTCAGCTTTACGCCGCCTCGACAGCCACCTGTTTGGCGTCGGACCAAAGGCCTTCCAGATTGTAAAATTTCCGCTGTTCGTGGTAGAAAATATGGACGATAACCTCATCGAAATCGAGGAGCACCCACAATCCTTCGGCCAGTCCCTCGGCGGTGGACGCCTTAACCCGTTTAGAGCGTAAGGCAGTTTCAACGGCTTCGGCCAAGGCCTGGACATGGCGGGTTGATTTGCCATTCATTATGACGCAGTAATCGGTGAAAGTGGCAATGCCACGAACATCGAGGATCACCAGGTCTTCAGCTTGGGTGCCGAGTGCGGCGCCGGCGCAGATCTGGGCCAGTTCATGGCCGCTTTTTTCTAAATATTCTTTTTTAATCGGTTTCATGGGTAGTGGTAGTTGTGCCCTTTTCTTTCGGGACTGTCAATTTGTTTTGCTTCGTCGATTTGTCTTTCCGGGGTGGAAAATCGAAGCTGAGTGTACCATTTTTTGCCAGAAGGAGATAGGCATCAAACGGTTTTTTCCTTTTCGAGATGAATCCTCCGATCAGTTCTGTTTTCCCTTCCGCTAGGAGTTGTCTGACGTGCCTTTCGGAAATCTCTTTGGCGAGGATGGTCTTGCTGATTTTCAGCCCCTTTTTGTCATCGCCTTCAAGCGCCGATTCGGACATGTAGGCCATTGGTGTGGCAAACACCTTGGTCTGGTCGATAGGCGATAAGCCCAGCACGGTTCCTTGTCTGACAGAATCGATGTCCAATTCGCTGATTGAAGCGGCAAAGATAAACTCGATTTTTTTATTGGCAAGGCGGACCGAAGCGGTAAAGGGTTTGCCTTTTTTTGACCTGAAATCACTGAAGGGGCCGATGGTTTTTCCCTGGAGGAGGTCGACTATCTCCGTCTCGGTCATCATTCGGCCGCCAAGAATTTTCCGGATACTGATCTTGTTATCTTCCGAGATATAGGCTGTGGGAGAGGAGAAGTAGCGAACTCCATTAACCGGGCTGAATTGGGCCTCCGCACGAATCTCAGCAGTTTCGAAATTCTTGACCTGATCAATAATATGCTCAGTCATGGCGCGAATCTCCGCCATGAATTTATCACGGGTAAATTGGCCTTTTAACATCCGGTTGAGTTTGTATTCCCATTCTCCGGTCATCTCCGGCGAAGCAAGGACTTCAATGTGCATGGCCTCCAAAAGGGCCAAAAGCTCGAATGCCTTGCCGGTAGGTGACAGATCCTTGCCATCCCGTACCACGTATTTTTCTTTGATCAATTTCTCGATGATCGCCGCCCTGGTGGCCGGGGTGCCAAGACCACGCTCTTTCATGGCGTCCGCCAGTTCTTCGTCTTCCACCAGTTTGTCGGAATTTTCCATGGCCGACAGCAGTGTCGCCTCGTTAAAGCGTGGAGGCGGGGTGGTTTCGTGGTCGGTGACATTGATTTCGCGGCAACTGACAAGGGCCTTGTCTGGAATCGGCGACAGTGTTCTGTCTTGACCGTCACCGGTCATGGAACCGTAAATCGCCTTCCAGCCGGCTTCAAGGAGAATCTTCCCCTCGGTCAGAAAGGACTCACCTTCAACAAGTGACAACCTTTTGGTATTGAGAAAAACCGCCGGTGGGAAGAATACCGCAAGAAAACGCTGCACCACCATTTGGTAGATCTTCAGCTCCGGTTCAGTGAGACGGCCTGGTAAAAGAGTGGTCGGGATGATGGCGTGATGGTCGGAAATCTTACTGTTGTTAAAGATACGCTTGTCCGGCCGGACATAGTTTTTAGTCAGTGCCTCCTGGGCGAAGGCACCAAATTGCCAGCCAACCTGGTGGCTAAGGACGTCTTTCACGGATTCAAGATAATCTTCCGGCAGATGCTTGCTGTCGGTTCGAGGATAGGTGAGAACCTTGTGCCGTTCATATAAAGCCTGGGCAATGGCCAGGGTGTTTTTGGCAGAAAAACCGAACCGTGAGTTGGCTTCCCGCTGGAGCAAAGTCAGGTCGTAGAGTTGTGGAGAATTCTGGGAATTTTTCTTGCTTTGCTCTTCAACAGCAGCCGGTTTTCCTGTGCATTTGGCGATAATTGCCAGAGCGTCGTCCTTCGTCCAGATACGATCCGCTCTGCCTAATGAATCGCCGGCATCTCGGGCAAAGGCGGCATCGATCCATTTCCCTTCGTAGGTTTCATCATTACAGGCAAAAACGGCATGTAGATTCCAGTATGGTTTTGCAGTGAAATCGAGACGGGCTCGTTCTCTTTTTACGAGAAGCGACAGTGTCGGGGTTTGCACCCGACCACAGGGGGTGAGAAAAAATCCGCCTTTTCGTGAATTGTAGCCGGTCAGGGCGCGAGTGGCATTGATTCCTATCAGCCAATCCGATTCCGAGCGGCAGAGAGCGGTGTCTTCCAAGGGGAGCATCTCGCTGTTGTCGCGCAGGGAGGCAAAGGCGTTGCGGATGGAGTCGGTGGTCATTGACTGCAGCCAGAGTCGCTTAAAGGTTTTTTCAGCAACCGAGGCATTCCATACGAACTTGACGATGTATTTGAATATCAGTTCACCTTCTCTTCCAGCGTCACAGGCGTTGATGATCTGCTTGATATCTTTTCGTCGGATCAGCTTTTGGAGTGCGCTGAGCTGGCTCTTAGTGCCATCAAGGCCTTTAAGGGGGAAAGTTTTTGGCAGAATCGGCAGGTTCTCCATATCCCATTTCTGGTATGCCGGATCGATTTCTTCAGGAAAGCAAATGGTGACGAGGTGACCGATGGCAAAGGAGACGACATATTTGTCTCCTTCGAAATGGGTTTTCTCCCTGATAAATTTTCCCGGCAGGCTTTTTACCAGATCTGCGGCAACACTTGGCTTTTCAGCAATAATGAGAATTTTCTCAGTCATGAATTTGGTCGTTGAGGAGTGTTAAAACGGGGCGGTCCGCTCGGAATCGATAATAGCTATGCTGCTCGGTGCCAAACTCATTGTTATTGTTAAACCGCTTTGGAAGATAAATATATGTCTTTAAATACAGCTGGTTGAGGGTTCTGTCGGAGGACTTTTTGCCTCTTCTGCAAAACCAGGAGGGTACTCGGAACTGGCGATTAAGTAAAGACACAACCGTTGCTTGTCAAATAGATTGTTTGCTGACACCTTGCATTTTAAACCTGTTTCCTGAAACAACATAGATGTGAAAATTCTAAGAAAATAGTTGCAAAAAGCGACAGGGTAAACATTATAACAATTTGATATCAAATATATTTCATGAGCGAATAAATTTTCACTGCTGGTATCGCATGGCAGGTACAGATGGTGGAGTGGATATGATAGTTGTGAGAATGTATGTATTGCGATGTTGCGGTGGAAAGTAGTGTGGAAATATGGACTTCTGGCTTGACATTGCCGCGACACTATGATTAAATTGTCCCTCGGATAATTCGCTTTGTGTGTAGCCCTAACACGGGTTGTGGAGAAGTAGGCGGGGTTTGTATCCCTTTGCCGCGACTTTCCTCGATTGGTGGATGATCCTGTTATACCTCCTGTTTCTGTTTTAGCGGGACGGCTTTCGGAAGTGGGCTCTGCCCGCTTTTTTTTATGTCCGCACGAGGGACCCACGTAGTGAAAGAGCTCTAGTGTCAATAAGGGTTTTCGATAATGAGTCAGTTTGTGATAGATAGAGTGCAGAGTTTTCTGCTGACCCTGTTGCCCACTCTGGGGCTTGAGCTTTTCGACATACAGTTTCGTAGAGAAGGAAATGGCTGGGTTTTAAGGGTTTTTATCGATGCGGAATCCGGTGTTACATTGAATCACTGTAGCGATGTCAGTCGTGAATTGGGAAATTATCTCGACGTAGAAGATTGTATCGAACATGCTTACCATCTGGAGGTTTCTTCGCCCGGATTGGAACGGCCCCTCAGGTCAATAAATGACTTCCTTCGCTTTGCCGGTAAAACAGCACGGGTGAAGCTACACCACGAGGTCGATGGAGAAAAACTTTTTGAAGGTGTGATTGAGGTCGTAAGTGATGGCCAGATACATCTGAGATTGGCTGACGGGAGTATGGCGCGGTTTACTCTTGAGATGATCAGTAAAGCCAGGTTAACCATCTGAGCCTGACCGGCCCGTGGTTGTAAGAAAATTGCAAAATCTCCCCACACAAAGGGATGAAAGTCAGAATAACGGGGTAAAAGAATGCTCTCAGATTTGAAACGCATAATCGACCAGATAAGCAGGGATCGAGGTTTTGATAAAACATTATTGATAGAGGCCATCGAAGAGGCCGTTCAATCTGCTGCCCGGAAGAAATTCGGGAGCCGTCGGGAGATTGAGGTACGTTACAATGAGGAATATGGTGAGGTTGAGGTGTTTCAGTTCAGAAATGTTGTTGAAGAAGCACTTGATGACCAAACAGAAATTTCATTGACCGATGCCTTGCGCCTTGATCCAGAGGTACAGATTGGTGACGAGCTAGGTGAAAAGATGGAAGATATCAGCGACCTTGGCCGCATTGCCGCTCAATCTGCCAAGCAGGTTATCATTCATAAAATGAAGGATGCCGAGCGCGAGGTCATTTATGATATGTTCAAGGACCGGATTGGTGAGGTCGTGAGCGGTATTGTCCAACGCTTTGAGCGGGGCAATATGATTGTCAATCTCGGTCGTACCGATGCCATTTTGCCGAAAGACCAGCAGATAGCCAAACGTTCTTTTAAGCAGGGCGATCGGATCAGGGCCTATCTGAAAGAAGTACGGCAAACCAGTCGTGATTCCCAGCTCATTTTGTCGCGAACCTGTGATGAGTTTCTGGCGAAATTGTTTCAAATGGAAGTGCCGGAGATGGCTGAAGGGATCGTTCGCGTCATGGGTGTCAGCCGTGAGCCCGGATTTCGCGCGAAAATAGCGGTTAGTTCCTCGGAGAGCGATGTCGATCCAGTAGGAGCCTGCGTTGGTATGAAGGGGTCGAGGGTTCAAAATGTCGTCCAGGAATTGCAGGGGGAGCGTATTGATATAGTCACATGGAGCCCTGATCCAGCCAAGTATGTCTACAATGCTTTGGCGCCAGCTCACGTAAGTATGGTTATGGCCGATGAGGACAATCGTTCTTTGCTGGTTGTAGTGCCCAATGATCAGCTTTCTTTGGCGATCGGCAGACAGGGGCAGAATGTTCGTCTTGCTTCAAAACTGATCGGCTGGCGGATAGATGTGAAAAGCGAACAGCGCTATGCCAACCTGGCCGATCCCGGTTACCAGTCGCTCCTTGGCCTGCGCGGGATAGATGAGACCTTGGCCGACCAGTTACTCGGCAAGGGTATTTACTCATCAGGTGTTTTGGCGGAGAAAACCGTAAATGACTTAATGGTAATTCGTTCAATAGACGAGGAGTTTGCCCAAGCACTCATTGATGAGGCAAAGGCAAAGCCGTATACCGGACCGGTTACTGTGCGGAACACTCTCCCGCCCGTCACTGTAACAAACGATAAGGCAATTACGGAAGAGATACAACCTAAGAGCGAAATGCCTGGTGGTACTGACAATGAGGGACGGGAATAGGTACTTGTCTTTCCACATCCCTTGGACGGTTGAATTTCGCGATGTGGCGGTGCGGTTATCGAACAGAACATACAATTCGGAGCTTCCTTGGTTCCAAGATTGAGCGATGACTACTTTGATGCAAAGAACCTGTATCTCCTGCGGAGCGAAAAAAGCCAAAGACGACCTTTGGCGTTTTGTATGGAAGGGTGACATTCCGACACGAGACCTCAGGCAGTCTGAGCCGGGGAGAGGGGCATATTGTTGCCAAGAAGAGGGTTGTCACCGAGTCTTTTTCAAACAGAGAAAAAAATGGAAAAGAGTATTTCGCCTTTAATCAAAGGGATTTAATATTATTTGCCTAGCGCTGGATGTCGTTACGTTGTTGAGAAGCTGTTGATAGGTGAATTTACTTTTGCGATGCAATACGGGAGTAAGGGATGAGCAGAGTTCGGGTGTATGAGCTGGCCAAGGAGGCCGGAATGAGCAGCAAGGCGTTGGCCGATAAATTGGTTGAATTGGGCTTTGATATCAAAGGTCACAGTTCTTCGGTGGACGACGAAACCGCTGAGAGTATTAGGAATGCACTCAAAAGATCAGCTCATTCCGAGCGGGTAGATAAGCGAGGTGCGGGTAACGAGAGTGACCGGTCAACAGTGGTACGGCGTAAATCGACAGTAATCAGAAGAAGACCTGTTATTGCTGCCGAGGAAGCTCCCGGAAGGGAAGGCGGGTCCGAAGTCCCGGTGACTCACTCCGATTCAAAAAATGATGAGTCTCAGTCGGTTACACCAGTTGTGGCGGCTGCGGCTGATGAGACAAAAATTTCAGACAATTTGCACTCTAGCTCTGAAAAATCTACTGAGTCAGTGGAAAAAGTTCCCGATTCTTCTCCCGTACCCGAAATAACTGCCCAGGAACCAAAGCTGGAAGTAGTTGTCGAACAAGCAGATTTCCAAAGAGCTCGATTGATTTCAAAGAGCGAAAGGCCTGCATCACCGAAGGAAGAAGTTGATGGTAATGTTGCACCAATAAAGGCCGAGGAATCGCTTGAGGAGACAACAGAGGCAAAGACTGCCCCGCCCCGTGAGGCCACCGGGCAGATAACATCTTTCGCCAGACCCGAACCAAAAGACAAAAGGGAAAAGAAACCATTTCCCAAGAAGTCAATGGCCAGAGTGGTTCGTACTATCGAGTTGCCGGTGGCACCTGAAGAAACACCATCGTCAGTTCGCCCGAAAAAAAAGGTAACGAAACCACCACAGCAAAGACGGCCTGGGGCTGTTGGAACCGATGATCCGGTTTTGTCAGCGAGCGAAGAGGCTGCGCGGATTAAGAAAAAAGGCAAAAAGGTTGTTGAAGGGGATGTTGATAAAGACAGTGAATTCAGGCGGGGGGGTGGAAAGAAGGGGCTAAAGAATGTCAAGTTCACCCATTTTGCTCAGGATTATCTTGAGCGGGAAGGGGGCGCCCGTCGTGGCAAGAGAGGCAGAAAGCCACCTAAGGTCGTTGCGTTACCAGCGGAAATGAAGGCTAGCAAGAAACGCTTTAAAGTCTTCGATATGATCAGCGTTGGGGAACTCGCTCTGCGCATGAAGATTAAGGCAAGCGAGGTTATTGCCAAGCTCATGGGGCTTGGGGTAATGGCCACTATTAATCAATTGGTAGACACCGAAACGGCTATGCTCATAGCCACCGATTTTGGCTATGAAGTGGAGCAGGGAATAACGGAAGAAATCGGTGTGCAGATGCTTCAGGAAGCGGAGGAAGGCGGCGAGAGACATCTCCGTTCTCCGGTTGTTACGGTTATGGGGCATGTTGACCACGGTAAAACCTCCATTCTTGATGCCATCCGCAAGACCGATGTCGCCTTGGGTGAGGCGGGTGGGATTACCCAGCATATCGGGGCGTATCATGTGCGCTCAAGTTCTGGTGACGTTACCTTCGTCGACACACCCGGCCATGCAGCATTCACAGAGATGCGGTCCAGGGGGGCGCAGGTTACCGATATCGTTATCCTGGTTGTTGCTGCCGATGATGGGGTAATGGATCAGACACGCGAGGCGATTCATC
Organism: Desulforhopalus sp.; assembly: GCA_030247675.1. NCBI lineage: Bacteria > Pseudomonadati > Thermodesulfobacteriota > Desulfobulbia > Desulfobulbales > Desulfocapsaceae > Desulforhopalus > Desulforhopalus sp. The sequence continues at coordinate 234,677 of JAOTRX010000004.1, forward strand.
ACGCGCAAGCGGCAAATGTGCCAATAATAGTCGCGGTTAATAAGATCGATAAAGAAAATGCCGATATCGACAGGGTGAAACGTGAGCTTTCCGACCTGAACCTTATGCCTGAAGACTGGGGTGGGCAGACGATGTATTGTGAGACCTCCGCCAAAAAGAATATCGGCATAGACAACCTTCTTGAGTCGATCCAGGTTTTGGCGGAAGTTCTTGAACTGCGTGCCGATGCATCCCGAAAGGCAAGGGGCAGGGTTATTGAGGCTCAGCTGCATAAGGGCAGAGGCCCCGTGGCAACAGTGCTCATCCAGGAAGGGACTTTGCAGCTTGGAGACTATTTCGTGGTCGGCCAGCACAGCGGCAAGGTCAGGGCCATGCTTGATGACAAAGGCAGGAAAATCAAGGAAGCCGGGCCTTCCATACCGGTGGAGGTACAGGGTCTTTCCGGGGTGCCGAGCGCCGGCGATGAATTCGTGGTAGTCACCGATGAAAAAATGGCTCGCAGCGTTTCTCAGGTCAGGGCTCTCAAAGCCAGGGAAAGTGAGCTGGGTGCTACCAGCAAGATCTCACTCGACAGATTATTCGAACAGATGAGTGAGGGCGATGTTCAGGAGCTGCGGGTGGTTCTCAGAGCCGATGTGCAAGGAACCCTTGAAGCCTTTGCCAAGGCGGCAGAAGATCTTTCTACTAAATCAATCAAAGTTAGAATTCTTCATGAAGGCACAGGTACTATCACCGAATCGGATATCCTTTTGGCCTCCGCTTCCGATGCAATCATTATCGGTTTTAACGTCAGACCTTCTGTGAAGGTGCGGGATCTGGCCACCAAGGAAAATGTTGATGTCAGGTCGTATGATGTTATCTATCACGCCCTTGACGATATTCGCAAGGCAATGGTTGGCATGCTTGAGCCGACTTATGAAGAACAGGTCATCGGTTTGGCTGAGGTACGTGAAACCTTTAGTGTTCCCAAGGTTGGGACGATTGCCGGCTGTTCGGTACTTGAAGGCAAGATCCTGCGTACCGCCAAGATTCGCGTGTTGCGTGAAGGGGTTGTCATCTTCACCGGCAAGATCGAATCGCTCAGGCGGTTCAAAGACGACGTCAAAGAGGTTCTCTCCGGTTTTGAATGCGGTATCGGGGTTGAGAAATTTAATGATATCAAGATTGGTGATCATCTTGAGGCCTTCATTATGAACGAAGTTGAAGCAACCCTCTAAAATAAGGATGGATTTGTCGTGAAGACCTGGGATCCGAAACGGACACTTGAGTCCGTAGGTATTGGAGAAAAGAGCGAACAGAAACGTTCATCCCGGGTGGCGGAAGCGATCAGGAATGAGCTGGCTATCTTGGTGATCAGCAAGGTGCAGGACCCTCGGTTGCACAACCTCAACATCTCGCGTGTTGAGGTGAACGATGATCTGAGCGTGGCACTGATTTTCTTTACCGTCCTTGGTGATAAGAAGGAAGCGAAAGAGGCCGAGAGGGGACTCCAGCGAGCCAAGGGATTTTTGCGCAGCCATATTGCCAGGACCCTCAATTTGCGCTTTACACCGGATCTGCAATTTCGATATGATGATGTTGTGGAGAAGGTAGCTGAGTTGGAAGAACTATTTCAGGAAATTGCCAATGAACGAAAATCCCGAGAGGACAATCCCTGAGCGGCTAATAGCTGAGATACAAGGCGCGAAGAATATAGTCCTGCTTACTCATTCCCACCCGGATGGCGATGCTTTGGGATCTCTTTTCGCATTGGCAGGAATTCTTGATACACTCGGGAAAAACGTCTTTTGTTTCCTCGAGGAGCCTGTTTCCCATCATTACGATTTCCTTCCGGATACCCAAAGGGCCAACACAAATATTGAGGATTTCCGGAAATTTGTCGGCGATTCCGGAACCGATATCTTGATGATTGGCCTTGACTGCGGTGATGATGATCGGCTGGGCAGATTAAAAGCAGAGTTTTTGCGGATCGAACCGTTTTTGGTGATAGATCATCATCGGTCGCACAGGGCCTTTGGTACGATCAGCTGGGTAGATCCGTGCCGCTCTTCCACCGGTGAGATGATTTTTGAGTTAGCACAGGTCCTACAGGCACCAATTACCTACAATTGCGCCTACAATCTGTATGTTGCCATCTGCACTGACAGTGGATCGTTTCGTTATGAGTGTACAACTCCCCGAACCATGCAGATTGCCGCGGAACTTCTCGAAAAAGGGGTGCGGCCGGAGGAGGTAGGGAGCCATCTCTATGACAAATACAGCGTGGAACGATTGAGGCTGATGCAGATGGTTCTGGCTACCATCTCCCTTTGTGCCGAAGATCGAATTGCCTTTATGCATGTTTCTAATGAGATGCTTGAACAAAGCGGTGCTACCATTCAGGATGTTGAAGGTTTCGTTGATCTGCCGCGCTCTCTTCTATCGGTCAAAGTGGCTGTTTTGATCAAGGAAACTGGCAATGGTGTTGTCGCGGTTAGTATGCGAGCGAAAGGCGAGTGCGATGTGGCTTTGGTTGCAAAAGAATTTGATGGTGGCGGGCATCGCAATGCTGCTGGCTTTCGCACTCAGGGGAAAACCATCGAACAGGTGCAACAGGACGTACATAAAGCCTTATGCAGGATCTTAGCATGAAGAAAGCAGAAATACGGGTAAGCGCTTTCTTCTCGGGCAATTTTTGATAAGATGAATAGTTGTGGTATGTTTGAGGCCGGTGTCTTTCTCGTCGATAAACCGGCTGGAATTACCTCTTTTGCTGTGGTTGGCCGGTTGCGACGGATTTTGCAGATGAAAAAGGTTGGCCATGCTGGCACCCTTGATCCTTTTGCCACTGGTTTGCTCGTTCTCTGCGCAGGAAGGCCGGCGACACGGATCATCTCCGAGCTCATGGTTGGAGATAAAGAATATTTAGCAACGTTGCGGTTGGGAGTTGAGACCGAAACCTATGATACGGAAGGGGCGGTGGTTCGGCGCCGGAACGTAGGCTTTATTGCCCCGGCAGAGATAGAAGCCTGTCTTGATAAATTTCGTGGCAGGCAACTCCAGGTGCCGCCGGTGTACTCAGCTCTAAAACACCAAGGTAAGCCTCTTTACTATTATGCTCGCAAAGGCATTGCTGTTACCAAAGAGGCGCGGGAAGTCGATATAAAACTTCTCGAACGTACTGATGGCCATGGAGACGTTGCAGGTGGAGAAGCTGATCTTGGTATACGCGTAGTATGCAGCAAAGGGACATATATTCGGTCCCTTGCAGCCGATATCGGTCGGCAGTTGGGCTGCGGCGCCCATCTGGTGCAGCTACGGCGAATCAGGAGCGGATGCTTTTCCATTAATGAGAGCATAGGTTGGGATGAACTCGGTGGCGATGATGCCCGGGAATGCTGCCTGAGAACAATGATATCTGTTGAGCAGGCGTGTAAACTCTTGCAATAATCAGCCGAGTTGGCTAGTGTGTGCTCGACAGTGGTATTCTATACTCAAGGAGTTTTCTTGTTTCGCACAAGAAGAGAAAGTGGGTAGTTCCCCTTGAGTTGTACGGAATCGAATAGTTTCTTGCTGGTCGGCTTGGCTCGCCACCAAATTTGTCGCCGGCAGGTGTTGCTCCGTGTTGGTACCCCATACTCAGGGATGCCAGGAGTTATGTCGTTACTCTATATTTATCGAATAGTTTTTATTTATTATACATTTCAGGAGGATTGTCGTGGCACAGTCAGCAGTAAAGAAAAACGAAATCATTGAGAAATTTAAGGTTCACCCTTCCGACACCGGGTCTTCTGAGGTGCAGATTGCTCTTCTTACCGATCGGATTGAATATCTTACCGAGCATTTTAAAGTCCATCAAAAGGATCATCATTCAAGACAAGGCCTTCTCAAGCTTGTTGGTCAACGCCGCAGCTTGCTTGATTATCTGAAAAAGAAAAACATTGAGAAGTACCGTATAATGCTCAAGGAACTCAATCTCAGGAAGTAACTGTAATCGTTGTTGCCGGATGCTGGTTGTCTCGGCAGGGTGCTGTGTTATTGCCTCAAACAGTTCTTGATGTAAGAATTGTTTGAGGTTTTTGTTGTTTATGGAATTCCGAAAATAGAAAGCATACGGGGCTGGTGGATAATCCAGTCGGAGATATTGGCGCTGCGCCTTTCCCTGATGCTACAAACATCTGGAGAAATCATGTTGAAAAGAGTTGAAGCAGAAATTGGTGGCAAAGTAATTTCCATCGAGACAGGAAAAATTGCCAAGCAGGCATCTGGATCCATTGTAATTCGATCCGGCGAAACAATGGTATTGGTGACCGCTGTTGGGGCAAACGAAAATAAAACTGATGCCGGTTTTCTGCCCCTGACCATTGAATATCAGGAGAAACTGGCAGCGGTAGGAAGGATTCCCGGCAATTATTTCCGTCGGGAAATTGGTAGGCCGAGTGATGCTGAAGTGTTGACCTGCAGAATTATTGATCGCCCCCTTAGGCCCCTTTTTGCCTCGGGATATTGTGCTGAAACCCAGGTTATCGCTACTGTTCTTTCCGCGGATCAGGATGTTCAACCGGATATTCTTGCTCTGACAGGGGCGTCTTGCGCTCTCACCCTATCTGACATACCGTTCAATGGCCCGGTAGCCGGAGGGCGCGTCGGCTGCATCGATGGACGATATATTATTAATCCAACCATTTCCGAGCTAAAAAAGTCGACCATGGACATCGTTGTCGCTTGTACTCGCAACGCTGTGGTCATGGTTGAAGGCAAGGCCGACGAACTTGGAGAGGATGAGGTCTTGGCTGGGATCTTTTATGCCTTTGAGCATCTACAACCCTTGATCAACCTGCAGGAGCAGTTGCAGAAATCATCCGGTAAATCCAAACGTTCGGTTGTGGCGCCGACAGTTGACGAAGCCCTCCTCGCCAAGGTGAAAGAGATAGCTGCAGCCGGAATGGAAAAGGTTTTCAATACCTTTGATAAACTTGAACGCAGCCTTGTCTATGATGAGTTGAAGGGCGAAGTTGTCGCTGCTCTTGATCCGGAAAAGGCCCGAGGGAATGAAATTAGCGAATTGCTTTCCGCATATAAAAAATCCTTCATGCGGGACAAGATCGTCAATAGCGAAATCAGAATTGGCGGTCGAAAATTCAACCAAATTCGTGAAATCGCCTGCGAGACAGAATATCTGCCGCGAACTCACGGGTCTGCTCTTTTTACCCGCGGAGAAACTCAGGCCCTTGTTTCAACGACGCTTGGCAGTGAACGCGATAAACAACGGGTTGAGACTCTCCATGGTGAGATCACTAACCGTTTTATGCTGCATTATAACTTCCCTCCATATTGCGTTGGTGAGGTTCGCGGTCTGCGTGGGCCGTCTCGTCGGGATATTGGCCATGGTAATCTGGCGACCCGTGGACTTGAGGCTGTGCTTCCGTCTGAAGAGGATTTTCCCTATTCAATACGCGTAGTTTCCGAGGTTCTTGAATCAAACGGCTCTTCCTCTATGGCCACGGTTTGTGGAGGGAGCATGGCTATGATGGATGCGGGAGTACCTCTGAAAAGCCCGGTTTCCGGTATAGCCATGGGCTTGATAAAGGAAAATGATAAAGTGGTAATTCTTTCCGATATCCTTGGCGATGAGGATCATCTCGGTGACATGGATTTCAAGGTAGTTGGAACCGGTGAAGGGATTACCTCACTGCAGATGGATATCAAGATCGATGGGGTTGATAGGCAAATTATGGGCAAAGCCCTTGCTCAGGCCAAAGAAGGCCGAGTTCATATCCTTGCCGAGATGAAGAAAAGCATTGCCAAATCACGAGACGAGGTCGCTGAGCATGCCCCGAAATACATGGTACATAAGATTAATCCGGATAAGATTCGTGACTTGATCGGCCCGGGTGGTAAAATCATCAAGGAATTATCCGCTGAATTCGATGCCAAAATCGAAGTCGATGATTCTGGGCTCGTGAAGATGTTTGCTTTGAATGGTGACATGGCTGATGCCCTTCTTGCCAAAGTAAAGGCGATCACTGCCGAGGCCGTGGTAGGTGCTGTTTATAAAGGGATAGTTAAAACCATCAAAGATTTTGGCGCATTTGTCGAGATCTTGCCTGGAACAGATGGCCTGGTACACATCTCCGAGCTTGATATCAAAAGAGTATCTAAGGTTACCGACGTAGTGAACGAAGGTGATGAAATCGAAGTCAAGGTTCTTGATGTTGACAATCGTGGCCGGATACGTCTGAGTCGCAAGGCCATGCTTGAACAATAGAGCAGGCCGTAGACAGAGTTTATTGTAGCAAGCGAGGCCGGCTCCCTGAACAAGGGGCCGGCTTTTTTTATGCGGCGTTTGAGGGAGAAATGACCAACTGGGAAGGGTAACAATGGACGTAAAGGAAGTCGAAATTTGTTGGCTGATACCCGAAGAAGAACGTGATCTGAATCTGCCCAGCTATGAATCGGCAGAGGCAGCCGGAATGGACGTCGAAGCAGCGGTGCATGGAGAAATGGTTATAGAATCTGGAAAGATGGGCCTTGTACCGACAGGTTTTGGTGTAGCGCTGCCGACCGGTTATGAACTCCAGGTCCGGCCGCGTAGCGGCTTAGCGGTAAAATATGGCCTGACCATTCTTAATAGTCCGGGGACCATCGACTCAGACTATCGAGGCGAAGTCAAGATTGTCTTGATCAACCTTGGATCTAAACCCTTTACCATTCATCGGGGAGACCGTATTGCACAGTTGGTGCTCGCCCCAGTCACCAGGGCCAGGCTCTATCTCGTTGAGGATCTCGGTCCTACCGACAGGGGTGATGGCGGTTTTGGTCATACCGGAGTATGACAGTGCGGTTCTCAATACTTGGCAGCGGTAGCAGGGGAAATTCCGTTTACATTGAAAGCGGTCGGACTGGTATTTTGGTTGATGCTGGGTTTTCCGGCAAAGAGATGCAGTCTCGGTTACACAAGATTGGTCGTGATCTTCACGATGTTCAGGCAATATTTTTAACCCATGAGCATAACGATCATATCGGCGGTGTAGGAGTACTTTCGAGGAAATACAGGATTCCAGCGTATGCCAATCCGGGAACCTTTGCAGCTGGCGAAGCAAGGCTGGGGAGGCTTTTTTCCAGAATGGAATTTGAAACTGGAAGCGAGGTGGCGATTGGTGATCTGCTGGTACGGTCCTTTAGCGTTTCCCATGATACCGCTGACCCGGTCGGCTTCGTGGTTAGCGATGCCCAAAACAGTATCGGCTATTGTACCGATACCGGTAAAGTCTCCCACCTTATGGCCAGGAGGTTGAGCGGCTGCAATGCCCTCATCTTAGAGTTTAATCATAACCTGGAAATGTTGAAAAATGGGCCGTATCCCTTGCCCCTCCAACAGCGGGTACGATCAAGCAAAGGACATCTCAGTAATGAAGATGCCGCAACATTTCTTGCAGAACTCATGGGAGAACATGTGCATAGCGTCGTGCTGGCCCATTTAAGTGAAACCAATAACACTCCCAGATTAGCAAGGGAGGCGGCACAGTTGGCTGTTCGGGAATGGGGTGACACGGCATTATTATTGGCCCTTCAGGACGCAGCCCTGCCGCTACTAAATATTTCCGAGAAAGAGAGAAGATCGTAAAGAAAGGCCGTTAGGAGGTTAACGGCGATCTCTCCCATCTGTCAGCCCTTTGGCAGGGAAATTTTCTTTTCCTTCGATTTCTCCGGGTTTGGCTTATACAACACAAAGACCTTGCCGATGAGCTGGATCATGGTACTTTCTGTTTGCTCGGTGATTGCCTGCGACGTGGCATGTCTCTCCAGTCCACTATTGTTTCCTATCTTTACCTTGATCAATTCATGATTGTACAATTCGGCTTTTACGGTATCGATGATGGCCGAACTCATACCCTCCTTGCCAATATGGACGAGTGGTTTAAGAGGGTGGGCCAGACCTTTGAGAAATTGTTTCTGACGGGCTGTAAGAGTTGGAGCGGGGGTAGACGTTGTTTCGGGCATATTGGTAAATATCCTTTTTTTATGTGAAGGGGAATTGATGAATTGTTGTCAGCTGACCAAGTTATTAAAAATTCGGTAACCGCCGGGCCATGTTCCTAATGCCGGACCGAACTCGGTCCGTATAAAGACAAGAAAAAGTCTGAGTAATCGGTTTTTCACCCATCCTTTGAGTGTATTGATGTCATTGCCTGACCTTTTAAATTCCTTAACGACAGGTGGACAGACCATGACTTGCACAAAGGCGCAAAACTGAACCGGCATCAATCAGCGGTGATAGGCTGGTAATTGGGGCCGCTGCAAAGGCTGTGAGCGTGGTGAGCGGATGGGCAAGAGAGAGAAGACCACCGATAGATGCCGGTATTCCATGTTCTAATATCCAATAAATGGCGCTTTCATCAGCAATTTCGGAACATTTCTGCACAGCGATCAGGGCGAGAGAGCCAATGATGGCCAAAGGAATGGTCCAGCCTAAAATCTTAAAGCCAATGGCTACTGTTGGGATGCTTACAATATCCAGTAGCTTCGCTCTATTGTCAGTTGCAAATAATTGAATCATTCAGGGCCTTATCTTAATTTCCCCCCTAATCGCTTCTGGTAGGAGGCCATAAGGAGGCTGACGAGCAAGGTGGATAGTTGATTATCTTTGATTATTGTCTTGAGGTCTAGGGTTTGCCAATGTAGCTTTTCTGTCAGTGTCTGAAACCGTTTGTCGTCGAGTTCCAGGCAGACACAATCCGGTCGTTCTTCGTCGATAACCCTTTGTACAAGATCAACAGTTTCTTGGGAAATATGTGCAGTTCCAGCGAGAGTTATGGTCTTATCGCCATACTCAACTACATGGACATCATTTCCATAGGTTTGAAATGACAAAGAGGGGGCAGTCATGTTGTTGGATATTTTTTGAAGATACAGCCGTTACTGTCTGTCTAGCCGCCGAGATCGTCTTGCCCTCAGCGGCACAATAGCTTTATGGGAGGTATTATTAAGAGAAAACGGGATACAAGGTGGCGGGTGTATCACGAAGATTGAACTTTCAACTGGCAAACCATATACGAAAGATAGCAACTGGTTGGGGATTTAGGCTTTTTTAAGTTTTAAGACGATGCCAGGATAAATGATGTCGGATTTTAAGTTGTTCCATTTTTTAATTTCCGATGTCGAAGCACTAAACTTCTGTGAAATAGTCCACAAAGTGTCTCCATCCTGGACATTATATGATGCGTAGGAGTCTGTTACCCTGACTTCCCTGATGTATGTCTTTCTGTGCTCAGGCTTCAAGACAATCTTAGCCGTTTTTTCTGGCAGCACAGGATTCTTTTTGTCAACAACGACAGCAACTTGATTAGGTTTATCTTTATTATCTTTATATAAAGCTAGCTGTTGCCCTATCTGAAGAGATTTGACGTTCTTCAAGTTGTTCCAGGACATGATCAGCTCGGGAGAAACGTTGTGCAGTTTGGAAATTCTCGAAATAGTTTCTCCAGGTTGAACCTGGTGCATAACAAAATTTTCCCGGCTGACTGCTTTTTTGGCGGCAATATTGTCGGGCAGGAGCTGGTATGAAACGGTATTATACGGAATCCTCAGTACTTGGCCTGAAGCAAGGGTGCCGCTTTTCAGGTTGTTTACCTTAAGAAGAGTAGCTTTGTTGATATCATATCTGGAAGCGACCGAGGTGAGAGTATCTCCCTTGGCCACCTTATGTGATTTATAATTGGTGGCGACCGTGGAATGCAGACGAGCAAGATTTTTCATCGCTAGGCCATATGTTGCATACGGGATTTTCACCTCATAATCACCTTTAGTCGGTGGTGTTTTATTCTGTCGCAATTCCGGATTGAGTTGTTTGATTTTTTCAACACTGCTGTTGCTGATCAGTGCTATCGCATCAAGACCCATGCCGGGGGCAACGGAAATTGAATCATATCGTGGCGGGGCCTGATAAGCGAGTTGGGTGAAACCGAACTTTTCTGGTTGTTTAGCGACTATAAGAGCGGCAATGAGCTTGGGTACATAGCGTTTGGTTTCAAGGGCTAAATAGTCTTTGCTGGCCAATTCCCAAAAATTGTCAACCTTATATTTAGCCAGACCGTTTCGGATTTTCCCAGGGCCGCCGTTATACGCTGCCACGGCGAGATGCCAGTCGCCGAATTCCTTGTACAGATCTGCAAGAAAGGCTACCGCAGCCTGGGTAGACTTGACGGGATCACGACGTTCATCAATATATTTATTGATTTCAAGATTGTATTGAATTCCTGTGCCTTCCATGAACTGCCAGAGACCAACCGCCATGGACTTTGAGCAGGCCAGCGGATTATAACCACTTTCTATCATCGCAAGATATACCAAGTCACGCGGCAGGCCGGCTTCCGCTAGGGCAGCCTCCATCATCGGCATATAGGTGGCGGATATTTGCAGCCACTGGGCAAATTGCTCCCTAAAACCATTCTGGAAAAAATGGAGATACATCGCAACCTGTTTGTTTAACACGACCGGAAAATCAAAAGACACATTAAGAGTCGGATCAAAGCTGGTTGGGAAATACGGTTCATTCCACACTCCAGTCTGACTGAGTTCATTCAACTCTTGGTCAAGGCACATCTCTGGCTCGGAAGGCTGAAGCTCTTGGTCCGCTTCGTTTGCGGCTATGTCGCTGGTATTGTTCAGGGACGCATCGCCGGGGGTTGTTCCAAAATTAACTTTCTCGGCACAACCAGTGAGAAGGAACAGAAAAGAAAGAACAGCAAGAATCTTAACAATCGTATGGGGTATTTGTATCATTCGCCAATCCGGTTGTTGTCTACAGTTAGAGGGCCCCAAAAAAAAGGCCACTGATTTTGACAATTAGTCTGTTGAGATATCCCGGATAACCATGTACATTCAGAGTCGCCGAGACGGTGCCGATAATCGTCACTATAAAAACCTAACTTTCAAGCAATTGCAAGGATTATACGTCCATCATTCCGTTGAGGCAGCTTTTTCTCCCTCTTGTCCACCTATTTTCCCAAAACAATTGAATAATTATGTTGAAAAAGTTCTTTATTATGGCATTTGCCTTGGGCGTTATCGTCACCGCGGCTTTGCTTGGTTGGTTATACAAGTTGGTCGTCCTCGAGCCTGGAGAAGAGATAAAACAGGATAACATTCGTCGTATACTAGGCAAGGAGAGCCAAGTATACTACAGCGATGGCGTTACCAAGCTCGGGGTTTTTTTTGATACCGCTCATCGTCAGTACGTTGCCTTTGAAGAAATTCCTAAAAATTTTGTTAATGCCTTGGTCGCTTCCGAGGATGAAAGATTTTTCATCCACATAGGGTTTGACCCCCTTGGAATTGCCAGGGCTATGCTGCGTAATGTCCAGGCAGGCAAAATTGTCCAGGGCGGCAGTACACTGACTCAGCAGACTGCAAAGAATCTCTTCAAGAGGACCGACCGGTCTCTACAGGCGAAGATCAAAGAGCTTCTGTTTGCCCTGAGGTTGGAATATCACTATCCCAAAGAGAAGATTTTTGAATTTTATGCCAACCAATTTTACGTTTCAGGCAATGGGCATGGTCTAGGGGTTGCTGCTAGGTACTATTTTGACAAAACGCCGCAGGAATTAACGCTTGCGGAGTGTGCTTTTATAGCAGGCAGTGTTAAAAGGCCCAACTATTACAACCCATTTATAAAAAAGACCGATCAAGGAGCCGATCTTGCCAGATCCCGTGGGAAAACCAGGCTGGAATACGTTCTCGGAAAAATGCGAGACTTGGGAACGATAACGGCTGAAGAATACACCAAAACAGTTGCTGAAGATCTCACTTTCAACCAGGGAAAGGTAGGCTATGCGCTTGACTACGTAATGGAACTCGTCAGAGAAGCGGTTTCCTCAACGGAGGTTCTCGGTGCCCTTGAGGCGAGCGATGTCTCAAATATCGCGACCTCCGGAGTGAAAATTGTTACCACCATCGATCGGGAGCTTCAGGAAAGAACCCTGTCCATTCTCCGTAAAGAATTGTCACACCTTGACGTTCGCCTGCGTGGATATGAAAGAAAAGAGGTGCAGGAGGAATTCGCTGGGATTGAATACAGTGGTGACTCTGCCCTTCGGGAAGGAGATTTTCTCTTTGGTACCATCTCCGGTATTACCGGTAAAGGCAAGGATATCCAGATCGGAGTTGAACTCGATAAAAAACTTGGCAAAGGCCTTATTGATGCAACTGGATTATCGGAGATAGTCAAGGCCCGGGTCAAATGGCAGAAAAGTCTGTGGAGCGAGCCGGCCCCTGCTGACCAGGAACACTTGCTCGAGCAATTGCAAAAAGGCGACAGGGTTTGGGTCAGTGTGCGGACTGTCGTCGATGGGCAACCTGCTCTGTTTGACCTGCAAAGGTACCCTTTGGTTCAAGGTGGTGCCTTGGTAATGAAAGGCGGAGCGATCAGGGGCATGGCTGGTGGAACTGAAAACCGGTTTTTTAATCGTGCCATTCAAGCACGACGAACAATGGGTTCTGCCTTCAAGCCTCTCGTATTCGCCGCCGCCCTGCAACTTGGCTGGAATAGTGCTGATCTCTTACAAAACAGCAGAAATATTTTCGTTTTGCACGGCCGCCCATATTTTCCGAGGCCGGATCATAAGAGCCCTTTTGACTGGGTTTCTATGGATTGGGCGGGGGTTCATTCGGAAAACTTGGCCTCTGTGTGGTTGTTGGCACACCTTTGCGATCATTTGACACCACTACAATTTCGGGAAGTGGCCGAAAATCTCGGAATGGCACCGAAGACGGTAGATGGAGTGGACGAACCGTACCGGGTTTATAGTGCGAGAATTCGGGATCGTTTCGGGATCCAGGTCAATCGTGAGCTCCTGAGAGCTGCGGCATATCGGGTAGCTGTTCTGAATCTCGAGACCGATTTTATCTTTGATGGGCTGGAAGCCGAATATAAAATCATCAAGGATCTGCCGTATGGGCTCAATTTTGATCGCTTTACCGAGGAAGTTGATGAGGAGGTGCGGCAGAAAGACGACACTGCGACCAAGATTGACAATGAAGAGCTAGCAGTGCGCAAGAGGATTCTTGCGAATCGATATGTCTTATTCCATCCACTGCGGGAAGGGCTTGCTGCCTTTAAAGCGTCGTTTGAAAAAAGAACCGAGTTTTTCCGCGAACCCATTGCACATGACCCGTCGCCTGCATCATCCGCCGGATTGTATATGAACCGGATGAATGGAGAGTTTTCCTTTTGTAATCCAGAGGATGCCTCACCGTATCAAACGCGATTCGATGATGATCGGTTACTTACCCATTTGCAGAATATGAGCAGCGCTGAGATCGATCAATTTTGGCAAAAAGTAAAATTGATGGGGAGTGGACTCACCGCAGGTACCTTTGATAAGGTTGAAGAACAAGTGGAGGAGGAATACCGGAAGCTCAGTAGCGCTCAACCCTACAGTTTTGAGGTGTTGTCCCAACTTGACGATTTTCGCATTACTGTCGGTCTTCATTATATCATCGAGCTTGCGAGCCGGCTTGGCATTAAGGGTAATCTTGAGCCAGTTCTTTCCTTTCCGCTCGGGTCCAATGTGGTCACCTTGCTTGAGGCGACAAGAATGTACGAGGGTCTGGTCACCGGCAGCATAACGACCTTTGGGGCTGCGGAGCAGGATGAAAGCAACGATTCACTGGCGATTATCGATCGCATTGAGTCTGAAGAAGGAAAGGTGCTGTACATGCCGACGGCGATAAGCAAAAAGGTTGTTGATGATAAAACAACCCTGGCGATTGGCGGGATTCTCGAAAATGTAGTAAAATTTGGAACCGGCAAGACCGCCAACGAAAAGGTCCGGCTTCGGGTAGATGATGAGGGTGGCGGAGCGGAAATTGTCGCCTTGAAGTTACCGGTACCGCTGCTTGGTAAAACGGGTACTGCTAATAATTATGCCAATGCCTCATTTTTTGGTTTCGTGCCCGAGATTGCCGAGGGTGGTGATACAATGATTCTCCAGGATGGGTATGCCGTTGGGGTATATGTCGGCTTTGACAATAACCAGCCAATGCGCCGCAAAACCAATCGGATCAGTGGCGCGGCAGGGGCCTTGCCGGCCTGGTCCGAAATTGCTAATGTTCTGCTGCGTGAGAAGGGTTATGCCACAAGACTTGATCCAGTTGATTTGTCGTTCAATGGTCTTATGATTAAGCGCAAAGAATTGGGGCAAGTCAATGTCGCTGTGGCGACCGATCAAGGAGGCAAAGTACTTGAACCGATGCAGCAGGTAAGTTTTGCAGCACGCAATCAACCGGCCATCTTGACTTTCGGTGCAAAGTCTGCCGAAACTGGAAGGTTTACAGAAGAGAGAAATTTCCAACCATTTTGGGACACCGCTGTTGATAAAACTCAGTAATGAGTCGAGGTCAATTTTAGGAAAGCTGAGTCGAGCAGCTTGCCTGCTTGTACGAAACTTATGCCCTTGCGGTATATAGCTGAGTCGAGCAGCTTGCCTGCTTATACGAAACTTATGCCCTTGCGGTATAAGCAATGAGTTATCACATGGACGGGAAATCCGCTCTGTGCACAGCACTCTTGTTCTTTATTTTGCCAACATATTCTTTATAAAGAGATACCATGAAAAAATTAGTTTGGTCCGTATTTTTATTGTTCTTTGCCATGACCTTGGAAGGTTGTGCAATTCCAAAGAAAACGCCTGTTTATCCTACGTCTTCTTCCATCCCCTCCAAACAGCAGGGAACCACCCCTCTTATCAATGGTAAGCGCCCCCCTCCTTCTACCGCCATGGAGTCCGGGGAGCCTGAACACTCAAAAGCAGGAGAGGAGAATTATCAGGCAAGTCTCCCATCTGCCGGTTTTATAAATGACCGGATTACTGAGTATAACCGGAAGCTTGAACGCTGGAAGGAATTGGATAGCCAGTCGGGAAGAAGGCAGGTCAATGAGGAAGAATCCGCCGAGATGGTTCGCTGCTTTCGCAAATTGCAGAATGTTCTGCATGGATACACCGAGCTTCGAGGCAGATTGCTGCAGGCCGATAAGATGGCTGCAGCCGAAAAGATCAGCAGTGACGGTATATTGGAATTGGAAAAAAATGATATTGCTTTTCTGGAGGGGTCTTGCGGGCAGTTGTTGGCCGATTCTCCTGACAAGAACGCCGTATCGCATCAGCGTGAAGAGCCGGCAGATTTATCTCAGTTTGAGGCACTCATCGATCGGCATTCAGGAAATCGCGACTATCAGGAGGTGGCACAGGTTTGGCAGAAAATCCCAAGCACTCAGTCAGGCAGAGTTTCCCTGCGCACGAAGATTCACTACGGCAATGCCCTGGTATATCTCAATAGGGAGGAGAAGGCCGCAGAGATTTTTCAACAGGTTGTCGATGAGATGTCAACCTCCGACGCGCAAGCAACTGACCTGGTTTCCCTGCGAAAGAATCTCGCTGATTTGTATATCGCATCCGGCAATTACCGTGCTGCAGCGGCCCAATATAAAAAGATCAGCGATGACTACCAGAACCTGGGTCGCTTGGAGGAGTGGTCGAAATTGCAGTTGTCGATCATTGATCGTTCAAAGGAAGGTGGGGCAGAACTCAAAGAATACTCTGCAATGCTCAGGGACTATCTCGGATATGTAGCCGAAAAAGATGGGTATAAGCTGCTTTGGCAAGCCGAGAAATTTCTCATCAAATATCCCTATTCGCCGGTAGCTTCAAATGTTGATATCATCAAAGCGAAGGTCAAAGCCGATGCCGATAAATGGTTTGAAGGTTTCATCGCGAAAGTTGATAAACTCAGGGCTGAGAAAAAGTTCCAGGAGGCTCAGGACCTTCTGCAAACCTTGCCCCCTGACATAGTTGGTCCGGAGAAACTCCTCGCCGTCAAAGGCAAGACCGACGAGTTGACGCTCACCGATGCAGTGGAAAAAGAGAGCCAGAGGATGGCGCATATCCAGGTCCTGCAAAATCAGTGGAATAATGGAATGCTGTTGGCAAAAGCCGAAAAATTCGATGAAGCCATAGCCGTTTTTACAAAACTCTTGGATAGCGAATTTTCGGCCAAGGCAAGTGAGAAGATCAAGGAGATGTCGCTTGAAGCAGCAAAAAGTGACCGGAAGAAGGCCGCGAACTTGTTTACCAGATTTACCAAAACCACGGATCCTGAGAGCAAAAAGAAGCTCCTCATTGAAACCCACAAGTTGTTGAAGAGTATATTGGTGAAATACCCCGATGTAGATATCAAAGCCAAGGTTATCGGCAATATTGAGCGGGTTGAACAGGAAATGATGAATATCGATCCAAAACTTATAGTGCAGGTCGATCAGGGCGACAACCTTCCTTCAAGGGCTGACGGTCTCGACGGAACCTTTGCTTCGCCAACCAGAACGGCAAATGATGCCGAACAGGATGCGATAAGCGAATCCGATTTGGTGTTGCCACCGAAAAAATGATCAGATGTACGGCAAGAGGGTTCCTCCTCTTGCCGTACTGATACCGCAAGGGTATGCATGAGTTTTGGTTGAGCAGATAAACTGCTCAACGCAGCTATACCAGCTGATCCTTTGCGTTATTTCGATGTAGTTCCAGCATGGCCGAGGAGGATCTTCAGCATCCTTCGCAGTGGTTCAGCGGCTCCCCACAGCAACTGATCGCCGACCGTGAAGGCTGCCAGATACTGTGGACCGAGTTTCATCTTGTGCAGGCGGCCAACCGGTACGGTCAGCGTTCCGGAAACCTTGACCGGGGTCAGTTCGCGAGAACTTATCTGGCGGTCATTGGGGATAACCTTGACCCATGGATTGTGGCCGGCAATAATCGTCTCAATCTCTTCAATACTGATATCCTTCTTCAGTTTTATAGTGAGTGCCTGGGAATGGCAGCGCATGGCGCCTACTCGGATGCACAGACCATCAATGGGAATGGTGCTCGCGGCATCTTTGCCGAGTATCTTATTGGTTTCGGCGATTCCCTTCCATTCTTCCTTTGATTGTCCGCCTTCCACCGGGACATCGATCCAGGGGATAAGACTTGCGGCCAGGGGAACGCCCCAGTTGTCCATGGTGAGCGAGCCATCGTTCAGCTTGGCGGTGATTTTCCGGTCGATATCAAGAATCGCCGAGGATGGATCGGCAAGAAGATTGCCGACTTCACCGGCCAGCTCGCCCATCTGTTTGATGAGTTCGCGCATATTCTTAGCCCCAGCGCCGCTTGCCGCCTGATAGGTCATGGAACTTACCCACTCCACCAGGTCGGCAGCAAAGAGGCCCCCGAGACCCATGAGCATAAGGGAAACGGTACAATTGCCGCCTATAAAATTCTTGATACCGCTCTGCAGGCCCTTGTCGATCACCGTTCTGTTTACCGGGTCGAGGATGATAATGGCGTCGTCCTTCATTCTTAGGGTCGAAGCCGCATCTATCCAATAGCCGTTCCAGCGATTGCGCAGGGTTTCATAAACACTGGTGGTATAGCTGCCCCCCTGGCAGGAAACGATGATGTCCATTTCGGCCAGCCGGTCAATATTTGTGGCATCTTCGAGGGCCTTGCCACCACCGACCTCTGGGCCCGCAAGACCGGCCTGGGAGGTGGTAAAGAACACCGGGAGAAAGCCCTGAAAGTCATTTTCGGCAACCATGCGCTCCATGAGCACAGAACCTACCATCCCGCGCCAACCGACAAATCCTACTTTAAGCATTGGAGACTCCGTGAGAGTGAATTGTGAAGATGTGAATTTTCCTGCCTTTATTGTAACCGGTCCATAAATCGGAAACCTTCATTATTACCGGAAAGCGACCTTAAACGCTCGTAAAAAACAAAAGTCTGATAAACGCTCCCCATCCCTCAATGAGGAGTGGGATGCTTGAAAAAATGATAGCCAAGGACGAAGGAACCGCCGAGGATAAAGACATCAGCCAGGTTGAAAATTCCGGTGTGTACAGAGTCGGTACCGATAATGATAAAGTCGGTCACTCCGCCGGAACCGGCGAGACGATCGAGAAGATTACTCAAACCACCGCCGGTGATGCAGGCCATTGGTGTCCAGGTCTGCACGTGTTGTCTGGAAGACCAGAGCAGGTAGCCGAGGCATGCTGCAAGAAGGATGGCGACGCATATATTGAGGAAGAAAAAGCGTAATCCTGGAGGAAAATCACTGACTATGCCGAGAAATCCGCCGTGATTTTCCACAAGGGAAAATCGCAGTACACCGCCGAGCAGGTCGATTTGCGGGGAACCAGCCAACAGGTAACGCGCCATGTATTTGGTGAGCTGATCACTGCCGAGGATAAAGAAGAAGAGAACAAAGAGAAGCATTATACGATGTATCAATGGTTTGGTGACGAAAGAAGAGTGCTGTTTCATAGAGAGGAAAGAGAGATAAAGGGCAGTAGCTTGGCAAGTGCTGGGGGGTAGAAGAGTTTCAATCGTCCAACGCTTTTCGAACGATTTTAGCAATTGTTTTGCGAGTGAGAGGCTTCATAGCAAAGGCTTTGACCCCAAGCGATCTTGCCTTCGCCTCGTTCACCAGTTCGCTGAACCCGGTGCAAAGAACGACTGAGATGTCGGGGCGGATCGCCAGGATATTTTGGGTCAGGGCGGCACCGTTCATTTTCGGCATGGTCATGTCTGTTACAATCAGGTCGTAGGCATTTGGGTTAGCATTGAAAATCTGTAATGTTCGCAAGGGATCCGTTTCTTGGGTCACTGAATAGCCAAGGCTTTCAAGGAGTAGGGCCTGCATCTGAGCTACCAGTGTCTCATCGTCAACAAGAAGTATTCTTTCGGTGCCGGTGGGAATTTCCTTGTCGTTGTCGATTTCCGGTAGGGAAGGTTTTTCGACCAGTTCTGGGAAATATATTTGAAAACTGGTTCCCTTGCCAGGTTCGCTGTATACGGTAATCAGACCCTCGTGGCTTTTTACTATGCCGTGTACCACTGCAAGCCCCATCCCTGTACCCTGTCCATGCGGTTTTGTGGTGAAATAGGGGTCAAAGATCTTGTCAAGCACCGCCCGCTCCATGCCGCATCCCTTGTCACAGATCTTTAGCAATAAGTAGTGACCGGGTGCAAGGAGCAGATTTTTTGATTTTGAATCAAATTCGTCGATTTCAATTCGTGAAACCTCAACAGCGAGAATTCCCCCGGTTTCTCGCATGGCATGGTGGGCATTGACACCGAGATTCATGATAATTTGGTGGATCTGGGTTGCGTTGCCAAGGATTTGCGCGTCACCGCAATCAATATCGGATTTAATTTCGATTGATTGGGGAAGGGAGGCGCGGAGAAGGGCCAAGGCTTCTTTAGTGACTTGGTCAAGGCAAATAGGACTTTTGTGGTCGTCTTGCCGGCGGCTGAAGGTGAGAATTTGCTTGATTAGGTCTCTGGCCCTTTCAGCGGCTGGCAATATATGATTCAGATCATTGATAACCAGGCAGTTGCTTCCAGAGCATGTGGCCTCTGCATGCAGCTTGGCAAGTTCGGTGTAACCCATGATTGCCGCGAGAATATTGTTGAAATCATGGGCAATACCACCGGCAAGGGTACCTATGGCTTCCATTTTTTGTGACTGCTGCAGCTGTTGGGCAAGTTTTCGCGCAGAGGCCTGGGCTTCAATCCGTTCAGCGATCTCCTTCTGTAGTTCGTTATTTCTTTGTTCGAGTTCGATAATTCGCTGTTGCAACTCGGGGTAATAGCTCTTTCGGATCGACCTTTCACCCAGTCCAATGATGCTTTGTCGCAGGTGTTCGCGGGATTCGTCAGGGTCAGAGGGCTTCTTCATAAATAACCTCAATGTCCCTCTGGGTTGGAAGCCTGGGGTTGGTGACCATGCACGGATCTTTCATTGCCTTTTGAGCGAGGATGGGAATGTCTGAAAGTGTCGCTCCTCGCTGACCGAGGGTTTTTGTTATACCAACTTCCCGTCGAAGGTCACCAATCTTTGTCAAAATGGCCTTTTTGGCGTTTTGACTGGTCATGCTCTCGGTGTCCAAGCCCATAGCTTTGCCAATTTTCCCATAACGGTCAGTTGCTTCCGAGTAGTTGTAGGCTATGACATGGTCAAGGAGAAGGGCATTACACTCGCCATGCGGGAGGTCGAGGAGACCGCCAAGGCTGTGGGCCATGGCGTGGACCGCGCCAAGACTGGCATTGGAGAAGGCCAGTCCGGCCTGAAGGCTGGCTAAGGTCATCTGGCTGCGCAGTTTAATATCGTTAGGAGTCTTCAAGACTTGCGGGAGAAAATTACAGACAAGCCGTATGGCCTCAAGGGCGTGAAGGTCGAGCAGGGGGGAGTTGGCCGTCGAAACATACGCCTCTACCGCGTGGACCAGGGCATCAATACCGGTACAGGCGGTGAGGTATGGCGGCATGCTGAGGGTCGTCAGCGGGTCGATAAGCGCCACGTCGGGTACCACGGTTTTGCTGATTATGGCAATCTTTTTTCTCTCTTCGGTGTTGTTGATGATGGCGAATTGCGAGACGTCGGCCGAGGTTCCCGATGTTGTAGGTATGCATATGAGGGGAGGGCCGGGGACGTGAACATTGTCGATGCCTTCCATATCGAGAATGCTTATTTTATTGGTGCTGACAATGCCTATTCCTTTTGCACAGTCCATGGGGCTGCCGCCGCCGATAGCAACAATGACATCACAGTGTTGGTGATGGTAATAATCCGCTCCGGTCATGACTTCATGATCACGAGGGTTGGCGGAAATATCCGAAAAGACGGCAGTATGTATGCCGTTTTCGGTTAGAATCTGTTGCAGTTTCCCGGTCAGACCAACCCCAATGACGCCTTTGTCGGATACCACCAAGGCACGTTTCGCTCCGAAATTAGTCAGATAGCGACCAACCAGCTGCATGGCCCCGGCACCGAAAATAAATTCTGGTGCAACGAATTTCCTCAATTCCATCATGTGCTTACTCCTATTTTGCGTGAAATATCGAGAGCCAGGCATTTTGGTATTTTGAATATCCTTATTATCGATTGAAGGATGTGGAAAGTCAACCATTCCACGGCACTTTCTGAGGTGTTCCGATAAATACGTTGCACCGTATGGCTCAGTTCGATAATGTGGCGGTTCTGAGGCAAATTCACTTTATGCGGAAAAAAACCCTGGGTGGAAAAATGGGGTAATTGCCGCGGCTGATTTTATAATAAGGAGTACTTCATGGTTAAGATTGGGGTTATCGGTGGGTCAGGGTTGGAAAATCCATCAATTTTTCAAGACCCTCAGGAAGTTGAGATTGAAACGAGATACGGGGCCCCATCATCGCCACTGATGGCAGGCAAGATCGGTGGGATCGATACAGTCATCCTGGCTCGACATGGCCGCAACCATCAATACAGTCCTACGCAGGTCAACAACCGCGCCAATATCATGGCGATGAAAGAGATGGGAGTCAGTCATATCATTGCCACGACCGCTTGCGGCAGCCTGCGGGGCGAAATTGACCGGGGGCATCTGGTGGTCCTCGATCAGTTCATCGATTTTACCCGGTTTCGGAAAAACACCTTTTTCGACTCCTTTGAGTCCGGTGCTCATCACACCGCTATGGCCCATCCTTTTGCCGAAGTGTTGCGGGCAAAACTGCACGCGGCGGCGGTGGCTTTGCAATTGCCGGTCCATCCCAGGGGATGTGTCGTCACTATCGAGGGGCCACGTTTTTCGACAGTTGCTGAATCAAAAATGTTTCGTCTGTGGGGGGCCGACGTTATCAACATGTCCACCGCTCCCGAGGCGATGCTGGCCAACGAGGCGGGAATTCCATACGCCGCCGTCGCCATGTCAACCGATTACGATTGCTGGAAGGAAGATGAGGCACCGGTGACCTGGGATGAAATATTGACGGTATTTCGCAAGAATGCTGATAATGTCACAGGCTTATTAGTAAAGGTGATTGAAAATTTTGCTGGTTGAGTCATCCTGGAGGGAAAAATGGATTTAAAAAAATATGTGCGGAGCATACCGGATTGGCCTATTAAAGGGGTGATATTCCGTGATTTGACAACCCTGATGAAAGATCCCAAGGCCTTCAAGGAGTCCTGTGACATCTTCTACAGGCGCTACAAGGATATGAAAATTGACAAGGTCGTCGGGATTGATGCCCGGGGCTTTGTATTCGGCGCAGTACTTGCCTATCATCTGGGGGTGGGCTTTGTCCCCGTTCGTAAGAAGGGCAAGTTGCCCGCCGAGACGGTTGAGGAGTCCTATGTTTTAGAATACGGCTCGGGAACCCTGGAGATTCATAAAGACGCCATCGACAAGGGTGACCGGGTTGTCATCGTTGATGACCTAATTGCCACCGGCGGTACAGTTGGGGCAACCGTCCTTTTGGTGCGCGGCTTGGGCGCCGAAATTCTTGAATGCGCCTTCCTCATTGAACTGCCTGATCTGAAAGGCCGAAAACGCATTGCCGATTGTAAGATTTTCGCCATGATGGAATTTGAAGGCGATTGAAGATGGGCGTGACCAGGGAGCTTGCGGCTTTACGGCCTGGATGTTAAGGTGGCGGCCTTCTGTAGGGAACAGGCTTTTTTGAGATTACGCAATTGTTGAGGATGTCATGAATGTAACGGTATTTGGAGTCGGCTATGTCGGTCTGGTACAGGCGGCGGTGTTGGCGGATGTCGGCCACGACGTATGCTGTGTCGATGTCGATGAGCGGAAAATTGAAGGTCTCAAAAACGGTATCATTCCCATTTTTGAGCCGGGCCTGACGGAACTCGTCCGTGGCAACTACGAGAAAAAACGGATCGAATTCACCACCGATGCGCAGAAAGGCGTGCAGCATGCCGAGTTGCTCTTTATTGCCGTTGGCACCCCGCCGGACGACGATGGCAGCGCCGATCTGCAATATGTCCTGGCGGTAGCCGGGACGATCGCCCGCCTGATGGAGGAAGGGAAGATTGTCATCGACAAGTCGACGGTTCCCGTTGGCACCGCTGATAAGGTTCGCGCCCATATGACCGCCATCCTCCGCGAAAGAAATCTCGATCTTCCGCTGCAGGTAGTCTCTAACCCGGAATTTTTAAAAGAAGGTTCGGCCCTTGATGATTGCATGCGGCCGGAACGGATCATCATCGGCACCGATTGCGACGAAGTGGAAGAGAAGATGCGCGAGCTATACGAACCCTTCAGCCGCAACCACGACAAGATCATGGTGATGGATGTACGCAGCGCCGAGTTTACCAAGTATGCCGCAAACTGCCTCCTGGCCACCAAGATTTCCTTCATGAATGAGATGGCCAATCTGGCCGAGCGCTTGGGCGTTGATATCGAGCAGGTGCGGCGGGGCATTGGTTCCGATTCCCGCATCGGCTACCAGTTCATCTACCCGGGCTGCGGTTACGGCGGCTCCTGTTTCCCAAAGGACGTCCAGGCCCTGGAGCGGTCGGCCCGGGAGATCGGCTATGAGGCGCAGATTCTCCGGGCGGTGGAGAGCGTCAATTATAAACAGAAGGAAAGACTTTACGAGCATATTTGTTCGTTTTATCCGGAAGGAATTGCCGGCAAGACCTTCGCCGTATGGGGGCTGTCCTTTAAGCCAAAGACCGATGACATGCGGGAGGCCTCCAGCCGGGTGCTGATCGAGGCCCTGTGGCGGGCCGGGGCAAAGGTGCAGGCCTATGATCCGGAAGCCATGGAAGAGGCCCAGCGACTGTATGGCACCCGCGACGATTTTACCTTGATGGGAACCAAAGAGGCCGCCCTGCACGGTGCCGACGCCCTGGCTATCGTTACCGAGTGGAAGAGTTTTCGGGTTCCGGATTTCAAGGCCTTACGGGCAGAACTCAAAGATAAGGTCATCTTTGACGGGCGGAATCTCTACGAGCCAACTCGGGTCGAGGCCATGGGGCTTGCCTATTACGGTATCGGCCGGGGCCGCTCAATTATAAGAAACGGCGAACAGCAGTAACAAAATTACCGAGGTAGCAGTGGATGAAAAAGGCATTAATCACCGGAGTGACCGGTCAGGATGGGGCGTATCTGGCAGAATTTCTTTTGAAAAAAGGCTATGAGGTACATGGCATCAAACGCCGGGCCTCGCTGTTCAATACAGACCGCATAGATCACCTCTACCAGGATCCTCATGTTGGTAACCGAAAATTCATTCTGCACCACGGCGACCTGACCGATTCCTCCAGCCTTATTCATATTATCGGCAAGGTGCGGCCGGACGAGATCTATAATCTTGCCGCCCAGTCCCATGTCGCCGTTTCCTTTGAGGAGCCGGAATATACCGCCAATTCCGACGCCCTGGGAACGCTCAGGGTGCTTGAGGCCATTCGCATCCTCGGTCTCACCGAAAAATCCAGGTTTTATCAGGCCTCAACCTCCGAACTGTTCGGCAAGGTGCAGGAGATTCCCCAGACCGAAAAAACGCCCTTCTATCCCCGTTCGCCCTATGCGGTGGCCAAGATGTATGCCTACTGGATCGTCGTCAACTACCGTGAGGCCTATGGAATTTACGCCTGCAACGGCATCCTCTTCAACCATGAGTCGCCGCTGCGTGGTGAAACTTTCGTCACCCGCAAGATCACCCGGGCCTTGGCGCGGATTTTTCTTGGCCTGCAGGATTGTCTGTATCTTGGCAACCTCGGCGCCAAGCGTGACTGGGGCCATGCCCGCGATTACGTGCAGATGCAGTGGCTGATGCTCCAGCAAGACTCGCCTGAGGATTATGTCATCGCCACTGGCCAGCAGCATTCGGTGCGGGATTTTGTCAACGCCGCCGCGGCCGAACTGGCGGTCAGCCTGCGTTGGGAGGGCAAGGGGACGGAAGAGGTGGGTATCGTGGCAAGTGTCCCACCAAATGCAAACCCCAAAGGCATGAAGGTTGGCGATACCATTGTGCGGGTGGATCCCCGTTATTTCCGGCCAACCGAGGTCGAGACGCTCTTGGGTGACCCGACCAAGGCCCGCGAACGGCTAGGCTGGGTGCCGAAAACCACCTTCCCCGAATTGGTCGCCGAGATGATGCGCTACGATCTGGAAGAAGCCAGACGTGACGAGTTGTGTAAAAGCGAGGGCTTCTCGGTGCTTAATCACCACGAGTAGGAGCTATGACCATGGTCCAGCTTGAAGCACATCAGGCCCATTACCCTTGTCCGCTTACCCCGCAGGAACGTATTTACGTTGCCGGGCACCGGGGGATGGTTGGGTCGGCCATTGTCCGGCAGCTGCAGAAAATGGGCTGCGGAAAGGTCATTACCCGGAGCCATTCCGAACTGGATCTCACCAACCAGGCGGCGGTCCGGGACTTCTTTGCCACTGAGAAAATAGACCGGGTGGTGCTGGCCGCGGCCAGGGTAGGTGGCATCCATGCAAATAACGTTTATCCGGCCGACTTCATCTATGTCAACATGATGATCGAGGCCAATGTCATCCACCAAGCGTACCGGGCGGGAGTGCGGGACCTGCTCTTTCTCGGCAGCTCCTGCATCTATCCGAAATTCGCGCCGCAACCGATGCAGGAAGACCATCTGCTCACCGGCCTCCTCGAACCGACCAACGAACCCTATGCAATCGCCAAGATTGCCGGGATCAAGATGTGCGAATCATATAATCGCCAGTACGGCACGCGCTACCGCTCGGTCATGCCGACCAATCTTTTTGGTCCGGGCGACAATTATCATCTGGAGAACAGCCACGTCATCCCGGCGATGATCAGGAAATATCATCTGGCAAAACTGGCGATGGCCGGTAACATCGCTGCGATTCGGGCTGATGAAAGCCGTTATGGGAAGATACCGGCGGATATCTGCCAGGCGATCGGCTACCGGGCCGACCAAGAGGCTCTCGATGCCAGGCAACCGCCGCAAGTGGTTCTGTGGGGGAGCGGTTCACCGAGAAGGGAGTTCCTGCACGTCGACGATATGGCAGCCGCCTGCATTCACGTCATGCAACTGTCGCAGGGTGACTTTACAGCACCCAATCCGTCCTTTGTCAATGTAGGTACTGGTGTCGATATAACCATCCGCGACACGGCTGAACTTATTGCCGGACTGGTCGGTTTTAGCGGCCCAACCGTGTATAATAGCAACCAACCGGACGGCACGCCCCGCAAACTCCTGGATACCGGGCGGATCAACAGCCTCGGCTGGCAGCCCGCGCGCAGTTTCAGCGAAGGACTGGCGGATGCCTACCGCGCCTATCAAGAGTTTGCCGGCTGAGCCTCCCCACCGTTCTTTTCCTCTGCCTGATACGGTGCTGATCGCCTTTATTCTTCGATAGTTCTCCGGAAGCGGCGAATCATATCGTCGCGGATCAACTCGTGGTCGAGCTGGAAGATGTCCTTGGGAAAAAGCAGTTCCATAACCCCCGAGTCAAAGATACGTTTTACCTCATACTCGTCATGGGCGACATCCTTTTGATACATGTAGTTGAGCCAGGACCGGTTGGTGTGGATGATAAATTCCACCCGCATACCGCCTAACCTCGCAAAAAACTTCAGCATCTCTGTTTTTGGGCTCGATCCGGTGGAGGTGGCCTTATAGGGGGTGCAGCCGGTAAGGGTGTCGGTGATATCCTCCAGCACCAGCAGGCTGTCGGCCTTGGAGGCACTGCGTGTAAGGTGGTTTTGAAAGGTTTTGATATCGGCCACCGAGTCGAGGACCGCCATCAGGCCGAGTTCGTCATCGACCGCCACCGCCGGGTTTTTCTCATTCTTGCGCAGCAGTTTGAGAACCTTTGCCTCCGGCGGCTTTTTGCGGATGGAGACATAGATGGGAATGTCCCGCGTCCCGGAGGTAAAACGGCGGCGTTTCAGCAAGGTGAGTTTGCTGCCCTTGCAGAGTTGGACCTCTGCGGCCTGCTTGGGGCTGAGGATCTTGACATCGGTGCAGCGGAAATCTTCCTCGGTATGCTGCGAATACAGGTAGACGATGTCATGCTCACCGATTTTCAGGTTTTTGCTCCACACATAATCGTTGAGGAAGTGGAGGAAGTTGGAGAATTTCAGCTCGATCTCCGTTTCTCTTTCCCGCTGGTCGATGCTACCGGCCAGATTCATCAGCACCAGCTTGCGCCGGGCCTCGAAGCGGGCCTTTTTATGATAGCGGTTGTCGAACATAATGAGGAGCAAGGTAACCGGATCATTGGTCACCTCAATCTCGTTGGTGGTGGCGATGGAGGAGGCGTAGGGCCTGAGCATTTTGCCCCGCAGCGAATTGACCACCGTATCGGCGGTGCGGGCATATTCGTAGACCCTGGCCTCAATTTCCCTGGCCGTGCCGTCGAGGCCGAACATATTGCCGAGGAGGGCGCAGGCGCGCTGGCTGCGGTCTTTCTGGTGCCTTGGGTTTAAAAGCAGCTCGGTTAATTGGGAGAAGTTGCTGATCTCCAGGAATTCGAATATCTGGCTGCGCAGGGCGCGGTATTTGGTGGTGTTAATCCGCTGGCGATGGAGATTTTTCACCCATGCCCTGGTTTTTCTGGAAAACGGCTGAGAAACCTCGATAGTATCTTCCACCGCCAGAGGCCCATGCTGCTGCAGGGAAGTAAAAACGCTGTCTTCGGTCATAACTGACATTTTTTTCTGCTCCATATTGCCAAGGTATTGATAGGGGATTACTACTATCTTTTGCAACAGCATTCTACCGACAATTGTAAAATTAACCACCGTAAAAAGCCAGGCGGAGGGAGGGGAAGCAGGTGGTGGTGTAATGGAAATCTCCCTTGAGTTTTAACGGAAATTTTGTTACGGGAACAAGACAAGCGTACGCCCTGCCCTGCAGAGGCGTTTTCTTTTTTCATCCATAAATGGAACAGGTATGTATAGAAATTTCAGTATCGTCCCGAAAATCATGTTCGGCAGGGGATCTTTCAATCAGCTCAGTGATGTGATCAGTGAAAGAAGAACCAATCCCGGCTCGTATTTTGTCTTTGTCCTCGATGACGTATTTACCGGCAAACCCCTTGCGGGCCGTTTGCCCCTGCAGGGCAAGGATTTGCTTTTGCCAGTGAATGTCGATGACGAGCCGAAGACCTCGTATATCGATCAGCTGGTGCAAAAAATTCGCGAATACAGCCCGGTTGTCCCAGACGGCATCGTCGGTGTCGGTGGCGGCAGCGCCATGGATATCGCCAAGGCCATATCCCTGATGCTCACCAACCCAGGATCGTCGGCCGACTATCAAGGATGGGATCTGATCAAGAATCCCTCCGTTTATCATGTCGCCGTGCCGACCCTTGCCGGCACCGGGGCGGAGATCTCCCGTACCGCCATCCTGACCGGGCCGGTGAAGAAACTGGGCATCAATTCCGATTACACCCTCTTTCACCAGATTATCCTCGATCCCGAGCTTTTGGCCGGGGTGCCGACCGATCAATGGTTCTATACCGGCATGGACTGCTATATCCATGATATCGAATCGTTACACGGTACCTACCTCAACGAGTTCAGCAAGGCCTACGGTGAGAAATCGCTAGAGCTTTGTCGGCAGGTCTTCCTGGAAGATCATGCCGACAAAGATGACAAGCTGATGATGGCCTCCTATTTCGGCGGCATGTCTATTGCCTATTCCCAGGTTGGTGCCTGTCATGCCCTTTCCTATGGATTGTCCTATGTTCTTGGTATTCATCACGGTATCGGCTGCTGCATCGCCTTTGACTACCTCGAGGAGATTTATCCGCAGGGAGTGGAGGAGTTTCGCCGGATGATGGAAAAACACAAGATCGTTCTGCCGCGCAATCTGACCGCGGGTCTTGGCAAGGAGTCGATGGAGCTGATGGTCACCACCGCCCTGAACCTCGTGCCGCTGTGGGAAAATTGCCTTGGTCCGGATTGGCAGAAGCTGATGACCCGTGAGCGCTGTCTCGGTCTTTTTCAACGGATGTAGGCCAGCCGGTACAACATGGAGAATGGTAACAAACTAGCCGGTTCAGCGGTTGCTGCCGGCATCAGAAGAGCTTTGCCCATCGTTCTTGGCTATGTTCCGGTGGGTTTTGCCTACGGGGTGCTGGCGGGAAAGAATGGCATCTCCGATGCCAATACCCTGCTGATGTCGCTCATTGTCTTTGCCGGGTCAGCCCAGTTTATCGCCGTTGGTCTGTTTGCTTCCGGAACTGGGCCGGCGGCGATCATCCTCACCACCTTCGTCGTCAATCTCCGTCATCTACTCATGGCCGCCTCGCTCACGCCCTTTCTCGCCGGCTGGCGGAAGCGCCATCTGGCCTTTTTCTCCTTCCAACTGACCGATGAAACCTTTGCCCTGCACACGTCAGCGGCGGGGCGGCTCAGCGAATGCCGGGCAGAGGCCCTCGCCCTGAATGTGACAGCCCAGTCGTCCTGGGTCGGTGGAACGATCCTGGGAATTGTCGCCTCGGGACTGATCGGCGACATTAAGCCAATGGGGCTTGATTACGCCCTGGCGGCGATGTTTATTGCCCTGCTGGTCGGCCAGTGCGAGAACCGGGTGCGAGTGATAACAGCCATCTTTTCCGGGGGTATCGCAACACTCTTATACCTGGCCGGGTGGCACCAATTTCATATTATCGCCGCCACCGTGCTCGGGGCGACCTTTGGCCTTGGGGTAGAGCTGTGGATCAAACGCTGATACTCCTTACCATAATCGGCATGGCGGTGGTGACCTATCTGCCCCGTCTTCTGCCCACCCTTTTCCTTAGCGGCCGCAATCTGCAGCCGATCATCATAGCCTGGCTGCGCCTCATTCCACCGGCGGTTCTGGCGGCGATGTTGGCGCCGTCGCTTCTGGTGCGGGACGATCACTTTGATCTGGGACCGGACAACCTTTTTTTCTGGGTGGCCGTCATCGCCTTTCCTGTTGCCTGGAAGACAAAGAGCCTGTTCGCCACGGTGGTGGTGGGTATGGGCCTGGTGGCCCTTGGTAGATATTTCGGCATGTAACGGATCATGGAACAAGCCGCGCAGGTATCGAATCTCCCTGATATTGCCACACCCCTTCTTGTCTGGTTTCGTAAGGTCGCCCGCGATCTGCCGTGGCGGCGGACCTACGACCCTTATCATGTATGGATTTCCGAGATTATGTTGCAGCAGACCCAGATGGAGCGGGGGGTTGCCTATTTCAAGCGCTGGGTTGAAAGATTTCCTGACGTTCATTCGGTGGCCAAGGCGGAACAGCAGGAGATCTTCAAGTACTGGGAAGGTCTTGGTTATTATGCCAGGGCAAGAAATCTCCAGAAGGCGGCACAGGTCATTACCAGTGAGTTTGATGGTCTGGTGCCCGACGATTACCAAATCCTCTTGTCACTGCCGGGTATCGGCCCGTATACGGCAGCGGCCATTGCCTCCATTGCCGGCAACCATGATGTGGCCGTGGTTGATGCCAATGTTACCCGGGTCTACGCCCGGCTCTTTGATTATGATCAACCAGTGGGTGAGTCCGGGAGTAAAAAACACCTGGCGAGCCTTGCCCAGGAGCTATTGCCGCATGGCCGGGCAAGGATGTTTAACCAGGCTTTGATGGACCTTGGCGGGCTGATCTGCCTGCCGAAAAAACCGCGCTGCTCGGACTGCCCGGTGCATTTGCTCTGTAAGGCGAGGATGGCGGGAACCATTGACCGCCGGCCGGCGATCGGTGCGGGCAAGAAGATGGTTGCCATGGCAAGGGTGGCGGGGATCATCCGCTGGGAAGGAAGGGTCTTTATCCAGCAGCGGCCAATCGATGCGGTATGGGGCGGGCTATGGGAGTTCCCCGGTGGCGCCCTTTCCAGCGGCTCGCCCGAGGCGCAGCTTGCCGGCCACATTCTTCTGGAAACCGGACTTGCGGTGCGCGTACTTGAACCCGTGACCACGGTGAGCCATAGCTACACCCACCATAAGATCACCCTCGACTGCTTTCTCTGTGAGGCGCTGAGTGATCATCCGCAGCCAGTCCTGCGTTCAGCCGTCGACTACCGCTGGCTTGACCTGGCCGAACTCCAGCAATACGCCTTTCCGGCAGGGCCACGGAAGATCCTGCAGTATATCACGAAA
This sequence comes from Desulforhopalus sp., assembly GCA_030247675.1. Classification (NCBI taxonomy): domain Bacteria; kingdom Pseudomonadati; phylum Thermodesulfobacteriota; class Desulfobulbia; order Desulfobulbales; family Desulfocapsaceae; genus Desulforhopalus; species Desulforhopalus sp. Next base: position 265,606 of record JAOTRX010000004.1, read on the forward strand.
CACCTGCCCGACCTTTTTAATCCCTCCTGATCTATCGACCGTCACGCAGGAATTCCAGGGCAACCGGGCAGTGGTCGGAGCCGGTTATCTCCTGGAGGATGGTGGCACTTTTTACCTTGTCCTTGGCGGTACCACTGACACAGAAGTAGTCGATACGCCAACCGACATTCTTGGCCCGGGCGCTGAAGCGGTAACTCCACCAGGTGTATTGCCCCGGTTCCTGGTTAAAGATGCGGAAGGTGTCGACGAACCCGGCGGCGACGAAGCTGTCCATCCATGCCCGTTCTTCCGGGGTGAATCCGGCATTTTTCTGATTGGTCTTGGGGTTTTTTAGATCGATCTCCTTGTGGGCAACATTGAAATCGCCACAGAGAATGACCGGTTTCTGTTTCTCCAGTTCCTTGGCAAAGGTCAGTAATCTGTTGTTGAAACGCAGCTTGAAGTCCAGACGGTTCAGCTCATCGCCGCTATTGGGAAAATAGATGTTAACGAGATAACAGTCGGTGAACTCCAGGGTCAACACCCGCCCCTCGCAGTCAAATTCCGGGTCGCTCAGGCCGTAGTGGACGGCCACCGGTGCGACGCGGGTATATACGGCGACTCCGGAGTAGCCCTTTCGCTCGGCGCTGTGCCAGTAGGAGGTATAACCTGGGATGTTTTTCAGCGCTTCGGAAAGCTGGTCGGGCTGCGCCTTGGTTTCCTGGAGGGCGATGACATCGGCGTCAAAATTCAGCAATTGCTCGACAAAACCCTTCTTTTCCACGGCACGGATGCCATTGACGTTCCAGGAGATACATTTCAGTGAATTCTTGTCAGCCATTTTTGCTCCAGGTATTTTGCGGGGTTTTACCCCTTTTTGTGGACAGGTGTGCAGCAGGGGACAGATATCACAATGCGGGCTTACCGGCCGGCAGATGCTCTGGCCAAAGGCAACGAGCAGGGAGTTGACCGACAGCCAGTGCCGTTTCGGAAGTTTTGCCCGCAGGGCCATCTCCGTCTGCAGCGGGGTCTCCGTCTCGACGTACTGCCAGATATTGGTAATCCGGTGGACATGGGTGTCAACGCAGATTGCCGGTTTTTTAAAGGCGACGCTGACCACAAGATTGGCGGTTTTGCGGCCGACGCCGGGCAGGGTGACCAACTCATCGATGGTATCCGGAACCGCGCCGCCAAAGGCCTGCAGGGCACTCGGCAGCTGGGTGAGGTGTTTTGCCTTGGTCTTGTAGAAACCGACCGGATAGATGAGTTCGGCGATGCGCTGTTCGGGGAGTAAGGCCAGTGCGGCCCTGTCCGGCGCCTGCTTGAAGAGACGGGCCGAGGCGACGGCGGTGGTTTCATCCTTGGTTCTCGCCGAGAGGATGGTCGCCACCAGAACCTTAAAGGGATCCTCGGTCTGCACAGCAATGAGATCAACTACCGGCGTCTGCTTGTCGCGGACGGCGTCGGCAACTGCCTGGAGAAAGCTGTCAATATCAATGCTCATAGGCTCCTGAGTCAATAACCAAGGTTGTTGGCGCCTTGTGGCGCAATCCGTCGGCGATAGTTACGGGGCAAGCACGTCCGGCTGGAAATTGAGTGTGGCAAAATAGTCCTCGACCCGTTCGGCGCGGCGGATCAGTTCGACCTTGCCATCAGCCCCTAAGAGCAGCTCCTTGGGGCGGAGGTTGCCGTTATAATTGAAACCCATGGCGATACCGTGGGCGCCGGTGTCCTGGATGATGAGGATATCGCCGTCGGCAACCGCCGGCAGGGTGCGCTGTATGGCGAATTTATCGTTGTTTTCGCAAAGTGAGCCGACGACATCAACGACCTCGGTTTGTGGATACTCCTCCTTGCCGAGGACATCGATGTGATGGTAGGCGCCGTAAATACCCGGCCGCATCAGGGAACTCATCGAGGCGTCAACACCGACATAGGTCCGGTAGATATCCTTGCGGTTGATGGCGGTGGTGACCAGGACCCCGTGCGGGCCGGTCATATACCGGCCGCTCTCCATATAGAGAGCCGGCTCGTAGCCATGCGCCTTTTTAAATTCTTTAAAAAGGGCGGTAATCTCCCGGCCCATGGCCACCAGATCGAGGGCAGCAATGCCCGGCTTGTAGGGGATGCCGAGGCCGCCGCCAATATTAATAAACTCAAAGGTGATGGCCAGTTCCGCCGAGATTTCGACGATCAGTTCCAGCAGCATCGCTGCCGTCTGCACCATATATTGATAATTGAGTTCGTTGGAGGCAAGCATGGTGTGGATGCCGAAACGCACGGCTCCACGTTCTTTGGCCAGCCGATAGGCGTCGATAATCTGCTCATGGCTCACCCCGTATTTTGCCTCGGTCGGGGTGCCGATAATTTCGTTGCCCGTTCGCCTTGCCCCCGGATTGTAACGAAAACTGATAAGTTCCGGCAGGGCCGGCACCTTGGCAAGCAGAGAGATATCATCGAGGTTGAGGATGGAACCGCCTTCGCTTGCTGCTTCGGCAAATTCCTCCATGCTGGTGTTGTTGGAGGTGTACATGATGTCTTCTCCCCGTCCGCCTACCTGGCGGCTGAGACGGAGTTCAGCGATGGAACTGCAGTCAAAGCCAAAGCCCATGTCGCCCATGATCTGCAGAATGCGCGGGTTGGGCAAGGCCTTGACGGCGTAGTATTCCCGGAAGCGGTCTATGCCGGCAAAGGCATCTTTCAGGGCCTTGCCGGTTTCTCGGATTCCGGCCTCGTCGTAGATATGGAAGGGCGTTCCGTAGTGTTCGGCAATGGCTGGAAGGGCTGGAAAAAGTCGCTTCTTATAGGCTTGTGACATCGGCATGGTCGTGCTTCCTTACGGGGCTTCCGGAAGTGGTATCCGGCTGGTTTCTTTGATGGTTGAGAGGACGGTTTCGGTCTTGGTGGAGATGACTCCGGAGATGGCAGCAATGCGTTCCTGCAGCAGCAGACTGAGGGAGAGGGTGTCGGCGGTTCGAACCTTTACCAGGTAACAATCGTTGCCAGCGACGAAATGCACCTCCTGCACCTCGGGGATAGCAGCCAGCTGCCAGCCAACCTCGTTGCTCGCGGCGGTGGTGGTCTGCACATGGACGAAGGCCACCTGGGCCCGGTGAAAGCGTTGCGGGTTGAGGCGTACCTCATAGCCGTCAATGATGCCCTGTTTCTCCATTTTGCGGATACGTTCAAGGACCGCCGATGGAGCCAGGCCAATCTGCCGGGATACCTCGATATTGGGGATGCGCGCCTTCTCCTGAAGGATCTTCAGGATTTCCAGGCTGATGGTGTCAAGCATTTTCGTTCTCCTTGGTTATAGGTGAATATATTCTCCATAAATATTCAAGTCAAGAACGATATTCTGATATTTTGAAATATTGATTAAAATATTCTGGTTTGTGGGGTGTGCTCTAGAGATGGTAATTTGCCAAGGGTGGGGATGTAGCCCATTATACTCTGGTTAGCTGGGGATGTTGTTGCGATACCTTGATGTCTTGTTGCCATGCTGCCGGTGAGGCTATTTGCAGGCAAGAAAGGTCACATACATATCCACCTCGGCGATTCCGGCCCGGGTGATTTCTCGGTGCAGCATGTTGCGGTTATGATTGCTTGAGCGGCGCCAGGCTTCGTACATTTCCCGGGCCGAACGAAAGTTCCAGCCGACGTTTTCCACACAAAGCCGGCTGCCCGCTCGTTCAAACCGGTCATCGAAATTATTATGATTCATCGTCTCTTGTTGGGCCATATCGGTGCTGTGAACTTTGGCCAGGCTACTTAGGAGAGGGTCGAATCGCAAGGCAGGCAAACCCTTGTCTCTCCGATACTGGTTGATTTGCTCGAAAAGCTCCTGGCTGTAAGTGGTTGCCTCGGTATTCAGGACGCTCGCCCCCTGTGCTGTGCAGGAGAGCAGGGCAAGGAGGGCAAGTACAAGCAGAAATAATGTTTTCATTGGAGATATTGAAAGGGTGGTATCTTGTCTGGAAACATGGCAAGCACCTAGATATTTCCCCTGTCCCCCGCATCCTCCGGCGAAGAGAGCACGAAGTTCTTTTCCAGAATCAAGTGGAGGCAGGCATCGACGCTTGGGGCATGATAACGGGTGCCCCGGCCGGTGCGGATTTCGTCAAGGGCCATGGTGATTCCGAGGGAGGGCCGATAGGGGCGGTGGGAAGACATGGCTTCAACGACGTCCGCGACCGTCAGAATCTTTGCCTCAAGGAGGATGCCTTCATCGGTAAGTCCCCTGGGATAACCGGAGCCGTCAAGGTGTTCATGGTGCTGATAAACAATCTCGGCGACCGGCCAAGGGAATTGGATGTTTTTCAGGATCTCGTAGCCAACCTCGGGGTGGCATCTGAAAATGGCCTTCTCCTCTTTGGACAGCCGCGTCGGCTTGGCCAGGTACTCCGACGGCAAGGTAATTTTACCGATATCGTGCAGCAGGGCGGCAATATGCAGGCCCTCTATCCGTTCCTCGGAAAATTTCAGCTCTCGGGCAATGGCGCAGGCCAGGTGTTCCACCCGCTGCTGGTGTCCGGCGGTGTAGGGGTCACGTTTTTCGGCGGTGGAGGCGAGGGAGGTAACGGTTTCTTCAAGGCTTGCATGCAGGTCGTCGCGGCTTCTCTTGAGGATCTCCATGGCCATCTTCCGCTCGGTGATATCCCGGGCGATTCCACGGTATCCGGTCAGGGTGCCGGCTTCATCAAAGATCGGTACCGCGTTGTATTCAAGGACCACGCCGTGACCATCCTTTGTCTGGCAGGGAACTTCAAAACCGCTGAATGCCTTTTGCGCAGCCAGTAGTTGCAGGGAGGATTCACCTGCGGCGGCAGCCTGATCAGGCACCGCGAAATGCACGAGAGAGGTATGGAGTATCTCTTCCGGCAGATAGCCAAGGAGCTTCTGCACATGGGGGCTGGTGTAGACGTATCTGCCAACATCGTCGGTTTCCCAGATCCAGTCGCTGGTGGTCTCCAAGAGGTTACGGAATCGCTCCTTGCTTTTCTCCAGGGACTTCAACAGGGCTTCCCGCTCAAGAAAGATGCGCTGCCTTTCACGGTCGGCCATCAGGCTCTGACGGATGGTGTACAGGGCCAGCAGAGAGACGATGAGGAGAATTCCCCCTGAAATTGCCGAGAGTTTGTTGCGAATGGCGGCGATCTCGGCATGAACATCATCGATATACATGCCCGTGCCGATGATCCATCCCCAGGGCTTGAAACCTTTGACATAGGAAACCTTCGGCACGATCTTCTGGGCGTCGTCCTTCCACTGCCACATATATTCGACAAAGCCGGCACCCTGTTTTTCAACCACTCGAACAAATTCGACAAAGAGGCGCTTGCCCTTCGGGTCCTTGAAGTCGGTAATATCCATGCCGTCCAGATCGGAGCGGTAGGGGTGCATGACCATCCGCGGAGTCATGTCGTTCATCCAGAAATAATCTTTCTTTTCCGGGCCATAGCGAAGCTTACGGATGCGCAGGACCGCCCGTAGTTGGGCCTCTTCCCTGCTCAGTTCTCCGGAAAGCTCCCGTTCGCGATAGGAGTCGAGGAGGCTCCAGGCGGTTTCCGTCTGTTCCTGAATCATTTCCTGCTTCCGGTTCATCAGGCTTTGCTCAAGCTGGGGCAAGAGGATAAAGAACATGGCGGTGACAAAGAGAAGGATGGTCAGAAAGGCCGGCAGGGCGATCCGGATGGAAATGGTATTTGATATCTTTTTCAGCTTCTTGGCAGGCATGGCGGGTGGTGAAGATGTATGAAAATGATTATCAAAAAGATTAAGAAAGACGATTCATATAAAAATGATATCGTTTCCATCCCTGCAAGTGAAGGGAAAAGGGAGACGTCAATTGGTCAGAATAGGAATTTGGGGCAAGCAGAGTTAAATAGTTTGCCTGCTTAAATGAAAGGTGTGCCCCTGCCTCTAATTAGAAATTGTCTTGCAGAGGTTCCTTGGGGATTGGTAAGGTCCTCAGGCCAGTAACCAACAAAAAACAGAGACCCGATAATCACAAGACCCATAGTCATTTGCAAGCCTATGCAGCCGATCCTTGAAGTCAACCATCTTCGCAAGCGTTTTTCCAAGCTGGAAGCGGTTCGCGATGTGTCGTTTGCCGTCCGGACAGGCATCTGTTTCGGCCTTCTCGGCCCGAATGGTGCCGGCAAGACCACCACCTTGGAGATTGTCGAGGACATCATTGAGGCGACAAGTGGCGAAATTCTCTACAATGGTCGCCCGCGAACGGCTTCCTTCCGGGAGGAAATCGGCATCCAGTTTCAGCACACCTCGCTGCTCAATTTTCTTACGGTGGAAGAGACTCTGGCGACCTTTTCCCGACTGTTCAGCAAGCCTGCCGATACCAATGAAATAGCCCGTCGCTGCCAATTGACCGACCTTGGCAAACAGCGCAACGACAGGCTATCCGGCGGCCAGACCCAGCGCCTGATGCTGGCCTTGGCCCTGATCAACGAACCCCACCTGATTTTTCTTGATGAACCGTCAACCGGTCTCGACCCCCAGGCACGCCGTAATCTTTGGAATATCATCAGGCAATTGAAGGAAGAAGGCCGGACCCTGATCCTTACCACCCATTCGATGGAGGAGGCGGAGTATCTCTGCGACGAAATTGCCATTATGGATCAGGGCATGATCATCGCCGGCGGCAGTCCGGCGGAATTGATCCGCCGGCACGGTGGCGGCAGTTCGATTATCCTGCCGGAGACCATCAATAGCCAGCTGCTCGCCGAACTCCCTTTCGCTACATCCAGGCAGAATGGCAACATCGTTATCCACACCGATGAGATTCACCAGGGTCTGAACATCCTCATGAAAAACGAGATCGATCTGCGGGGGGTATCCATTCATTCGGCCAACCTCGAAGATGTTTTTCTCAATCTGACCGGGAAGAAACTGCGGGAATGACCGCCCCCTCTAACCATGAATACCCGATAAAGACCATGAATCTGCAGAGAATGTGGGCCATCTTTCAGGCCAGAAATGCTGAGTTTTTCCGTGATCGTGCCGCCTTTGGCTGGAACTTCGCCTTTCCTTTTCTGATCATCGTCGGCTTTGGCCTTATCTTTCAGGGTAAAGAATTCAAGCAATTCCAGGTCGGTATCTTTCCCCCAGCAGCCGTTGCCGACCTGGGCAGCACGACTCTGCCGCAGGCCTTTCGGAGTGATCGGCATATCATCTTTGTCCCGGTGGCAAACCTCGCCGAGGGTGAAACGAAGCTCAGTCACCACAAGATCGACCTGCTCGTCGATGCCCATTCGCTGGATAATGCCTACTGGATCAACGATTCCTCGCCCAACGGTTCTCTCGCCGAAAGGGTGTTCCTCGCCTCCTTCATGGCAGGCAAAACGCCCCCGGAAAAAGGAATCATCAACGGCCCGCAGATCCGCTATATCGACTGGCTGATGCCGGGTATCCTGGCGATGAATATGATGTTCTCGGCACTGTGGGGGGTCGGCTATGTCATTGTCCGCTATCGCAAAAACGGCACGCTGAAACGGCTGAAGGCCACGCCGCTGACCGCCCTCGAATATCTGAGCGCCCAGATGCTGTCCCGCATCTTCCTTCTCATGTTCACCCTGTGCGTGGTATGGATCGGAGCTGACCTTATTTTTCACTTTCAGGTCCAGGGTTCGAGGATGCTTCTCTTACTGGTGTTTTTCCTCGGCGGCCTCAATCTCTGCGCCATTGGCCTGGTGCTTGCCGCCCGGGGCACTAGTGAAGAATTCACCAGCGGTGTTCTCAACTTCCTGTCCTGGCCGATGATGTTTCTGTCCGAGGTCTGGTTCTCCCTGGAAGGCTCATCGCGGCTGGTGCAGGACTTTGCCCGGCTCTTTCCCTTAACCCACCTACTGCGAGCCGCCCGGAAGGTCATGAACGAGGCCGCAACTCTTGCCGATATCCAGTTTGAGTGCGGTATCCTGCTGATCTCGACCATCATCTGCCTGGGGATAGCCGCAGCCCTCTTTTCCTGGAACGAGTGAGTTGTGATTTAGCCGGAAGTATTTGCAAATGGCCGAAATTGTTGAGCCGCAGTGGCTTGCGCACCTTCGTCCCCCGCCTTGTCGTCGCTCATCGAAACCTGCCACTGGTTACGATTTTGCAGCCATTCAAGAAGCCATTGCCGTTGTTCGGCTTTTCGCGTCGCACCCCGCAAACGCTGTTCAGCAAGGCGCATCTTCAACCGGAATTGTTGCATGGTGATGATATCGCGCAGGGCCTGCAGGGCAAGTTCCTGCTGATTGTCAGCCGACGGCAGGGTTACAGCAGTCGTTGCCGGACTCGCCAGATCGACCTCCTGCAGGGAACGCACCTCTCCGGCCTCGGTAAGAAAGATGCCACTCGCCTTGACTGAACCGAGGATGCCGCCATCCTGGTCTTCCAGCTGGAATTTTGTCCCGGCATGGGCGATACTGATCGCCCCGACGCCGGCCTGGCGCAGCGACTGCAGGTTCTCTCCACCCTGGCCATCCGGTCTATAGATCAACAACTTGTCGAAAATGGGATCATTCTCATCGATCCACTGATTGGCGTCAGTGTCAAAATTTGCCAGCTCAGCAAAACCTTCTCCGCTCGCCGGACCGAACAATTCCAGGCCATTGCCGATGACTCCGTCGCTGTTGCGATCAAGGGCGAGAAAACCGCAGCCTTGGCTTGGACAGGCAAGCTGTTCCTTCTCACCATCACTATTTAGATCAAAATTGAAGACACCTTCCCCCAGCAGGGCGGTATCGGCGGAAAACCTGAGAATGAGCGGATCGATGAAGGTTGTGAGGCCTGTGGCAACCGAATTGGCGATCATGGTCCGCCGTTCCATGGATAATCCCAGATTAAAGGTAATATCTCGGCCATCCGCAGTATGCACCTGACCTTGCGCCGAAAACATAACCTTTTCTTCCTGGGTGTAAATGATGCTGCTGACCAACTCCATTCTCTGAACCGGCACGAGGCCCTTGCTGATGGCGCTTGGCGAAGCGGTTGGGGATGCCGGATCACCATCTTCTACATATTCCCTGATGGTGACGGGCTGGCCGATGACCTGTTCTGTCAATTGTGATAGAATCTCCTTGCCGCCCGTGTCACTACCCCCGTTGGTTTCGTGGAGTGGCGGGCATTCCCCGCTCCCCCGGCTGACAAGGGATTGGTTGGTGCTTTGTATACGACTTGTACTGCTGAGGGAATTGGACAGGCGGACGCTGAAGTCCTCGGCCAAGGCCGGGGTGCTCGTGCCGCTAGCTAAACTGAGGTTCGATGTGCGTTGTTCTACTTCCCTGTAGGTTCGTGCTGCATCCATGCCGACCGCGGTCGCAGCGATTATCATAGGTCTTTCTCTTTGCCTCCACATGGGTTGTTGTTATAGATCGATGAGAAAGGTGGAACACCCTCTAAGGTGCTTTATCGGTAGAATTGAATAAAGAGATTAGTCTTGTTAAGGCGGGACATGCCTTGATGTATCCTTTTAAAGGATCGCAGGTTTTTCGAAGTGGCGCTCTTGATTTGCCGGGGTTTCTCTGATACCAAAAGAAGAGAAGATGTGCATTTCCCACTACGCTCTTCGCAGTATCCCCATTAGCGGGCGGATGATCAAGGCTGGTAGTGGAGGGGAAGGGGGTATTGCATGTTGCGGGAGGTAGTGGAGATAGACCTTCCGAAGAGCTTGGGAGACAAGGTTTTTCAGAGAGGTTTGGCGAATGTCGAAGACAACCGTAATAATTCCCACCCTCAATGAAGAGGATAATATTGACCTTTTGCTGGAACGGATCTTTCGGGCGCGTCGCCTCCGGGATCTGGATTTCGACGTACTGTTTGTCGACTCGGCCTCCCAGGATGCCACCTGTGAAAAAGTGCGTGCCTGGATGGACCACGAGCCGGTGCGTTTGCTGAGGCGTGATGTCAACCTGGGTCTTGCCGGAGCAGTCATTGCCGGAGCGAAGGCAACTGCCGCAACCTGGGTGCTGGTCATGGACGCCGACCTCAGCCATCCGCCGGAGATGATTCCCGACCTGCTGGAACCCCTTCTCGCCGGAACCTGCGACATGGTTATCGGCAGCCGATATGTAGCCGGCGGAGCTACACCTGATTGGCCGTTGTCGCGGAGGATTTCCTCGCGTCTGGCCACCTATCCTGCCCTGTTGTTCTGCGATGTCCACGATCCTCTGGCGGGTTTTTTTGCAGTCGAGCGCTGGCGGCTTACCGATTTGCCGGGGCCCGTCCCCGGTTTTAAAATAGGCTTGGCGGTGCTCGCCGAATATTGTCAGGAGATGCGGGTCAAAGAGATCCCGGTGGTATTTCGAGATCGTGACTACGGGAAATCAAAGATGGATAGCAGGATTATCCTGCAATATCTGCAGCAACTCCTTGTCCTTGGCGGACGCTGTCTGGCGAAGAGGCGGGCTGCACCTTGAATCGGGTGACGGCGCGCCTAAAAACCTTTCGCTAGAATATTTCTTTAAGAATTATAGATTGTTGTCGTTATCAGCAAGTTTTTTGGGGTCGAGCAGGGCCTGCAGTTCCTCCCGGGAAAGATCAGTCTCCTCAAGGGCCACTTCGAGAATTGGCCGTTTGTCCCTTTGGGCGATCTTGGCAATTTCCGCCGCCTGCATATAGCCGATAATCGGATTAAGCGAGGTCACCAGGATTGGATTGAGAACCAGTGCCTGGATGTACACCTCTTTATTGACGATCATGCCGCTTATGGCTTTTTCACCGAGCGATTGCATACTTCCGGCAAGGAGTTGCACCGATTCAAGAACTTTTGCCGCAGCGAGTGGCAGCATGGTGTTCAGCTGGAAGTTACCGCCCATGCCCGTCAGGCTGATCGTCGTGTCGTTGCCGATGATCTGGGCGCAGGCCATACACACCGCCTCTGGGATAACCGGATTGACCTTGGCGGGCATGATGCTTGAGCCGGGCTGGAGACTTGGCAGGCGGATTTCCGCCAGTCCGGTGAGCGGGCCGGAATTCATCCAGCGCAGGTCGTTGGCGATCTTGCTGAGGGCGATGGCTGCGGCCTTCAGATGTCCGGAGAATTCAACAATGGTATCGAGGCTGCTGAGGCCTTTATACAGGGAGGGGGCCTGGGTAAAGGCAAGGCCCGTCGTCTTGCTGAGATTGGCAATGGCCAGAGAGGCAAACTGCGGATGGCAATTTACCCCTGAGCCGACTGCCGTCCCGCCGAGGGGAAGCCTTTGCAGCCGGGGCAGGGCGCCTTCGATCCGTTCAGCGCATTCATCAATCTGCGCCGCCCAACCATCGGTTTCTGCCCGCAGGCGAATCGGCAGGGCGTCCATGAGATGGGTCCTGCCGGTCTTTATCACCCCGGCATGGGCGGTCCCGAAGGCGCGAATGGTCACCGCCAGTTCCTTTATGGCCGGCAGCAGGGTGCTTGTCGCGGCAATGGCCGCCGACATATGCAGGGCGGTAGGGATGACATCGTTGCTGCTTTGACCGAGATTGACATGGTCATTGGCCGAGAGTTCTACGCCTTTCTGGCGGATGAGCCCGGCAATGACCTCATTGACATTCATGTTGGTGCTGGTTGCCGAGCCGGTTTGGTAGATGGGTACGGGAAACTGGTCGAGGGGCCGTTGCCGCAAAAGCTTGCCGACTGCCTCTTCAATAAGTTGGGCGTGGTCACCGGCAAGAAGACCGAGTTGCCGGTTGATTTTGGCGGCTGCCGCCTTAATGAGAAGGACCGCCTCGATAAAGGCCCAGGGCATAGGCTGCCGGGAGATGGTGAAGTTGCGGGTGGCCCGTTCGGTTTGGGCGCCGTAGAGAGCCCGTAACGGCACCTCAATCTCGCCCATACTGTCCCGTTCTATCCGGTATTTTTCCTTGGCCATGGGAGTCTCCTTTTTCGGTTGTCCATTTTTCGGCACCTGGGCTTGTGACGACTGAAATAACATGCAGCGAGTCCAGTCTTGTTGATACCTTAAAAATTCGTACCTTGCTTTTCAAGGAGGAATCTGCTGACGATTGGTGTTTGCCAAAAGGGAGCGGCGAGAAATGCGGGGATGAGGAAGGATGGGGGCGGGTGAGTGCTTTGGCCCGTTGCTCGATTCAAGCAATTCGAGCAACGGGCCGGGAAGGCTTATTTCTTCCAGAGGCCGTGCAGATTACAGTAAGCGCGAGCGGTAACGCCGTCGGCTGCAACCGGGAAAAACGCCGTCGGCTTATCGTTTGGTTTGAGGAATTGACGGTACACCAGGTCGCCGGCAATGAGCTCTATCCACTCGATAAAATGGGCGTCGGTCATCGGGTGTTCAACCGTTCCGACGGTCACTTGCCAGCCGCCATCTTTTTTGGCCAATGCCGGGACGTGCTTTTCCACAGCCGCATCCGTGGTGTTCTCGGATTGGATGGTCATGGTCTTGCCGCAGCACATCATCTCAGCACCACCGGCAGTCAGAACCTCGACTATATTTCCACAAACTTCGCACTTATACACTGCCATTTTCTTCGCCATGCGTTTTCCTCCAGGTATATGGTTGGTTTTTGGTTGCCTTGCGATCTGTCCGCTGTTGGCCTCCGCAGGTAACGTGTGCAGCTTATTCACAATAATCCGCCGGTGCTTTGGGGACCCTCGCCGACTTCACCCGCCTAAATTAATCACGTATGGCGATGGTCGCAAATTATTTGCGCAATTAAAAGAGAAAAGTTCTCAAATGACGGTATAAGTCTTGGAAAAGGTTATGAAGAACCTTTTCTTGCTGGAAAGAGTGTGCTACTGTTTTTGGATCGTAGCCGGGAGGTGACCCGGATCATTACCCGCTGGAGCAATCTAGAAAAACGAAGGTGTTTGAAGTCAGTAAACTTAAGGAGATAGCGTACACATGAAAGACATCAGCAAAGCAATCATCGGCATAGCTCTCTTGCTCTGTGGAACTGCCGCAAACGTTCAGGCCGCGCAGTATGACCATGAAGTAAAAGAAAAGAAAATCACCTTTGCCTGGAAGGTTGACGGCGACAAGCTGGCGGTAAAATTGGCGGCGGAGACGGATGGTTGGGTTGGTGTAGGTTTTAATCCGAGTAAGGACATGAAGGACGCCAATTTTATCCTGGGCTATGTCAAGGATGGTGAGGCAAAGATCATCGACGAGTTCGGTGACAGCGAATATACCCATGCCTCCGACGAAAAAGCCGGCGGCACCAGCGATGTAACTCTCGTGGGAGGCACCGAGGCCGGCGGAATCACAACCCTTGAGTTCACCTTGCCGCTGAAATCAGCCGACAAGCATGACGGTGTGATACAAACCGGCGGTGATACCGTCGTCCTTCTTGCCTACGGCGCCGGACGTGACAGTTTTAAAAGCAAGCACACCTATCGAAGTGCGCTAAAGATCAATCTTGCCTCCGGTGCTTCCAAACCGGCAAAATGATTGGAGCCTCCCGGTGAAGGTTTCGTTCAGAGCTCTGGTCATTATATCGCTCCTGGTTGTGGCGCTTGGCGCGGCGCATCCGGACGCCCTTCTCTGGGCACATGGTGGCGAAGAACATGGGGCGGACGCTGCAGAGATCCTCAGTGGAGAAGGGAGTCTCGACCCTTCAGAATGGGTGGCTGAAAAAGCCGGGCAATATCTGCCTCTTGATCTGCAATTCACCGACGAATCCGGGCTCCCCATTCGCCTTGACGCCATCATTGACCGGCCGACCATCATCCTGCCCACCTATTACTTCTGTCCGAATGGCTGTAGTCTTAATCTGGCCAATCTGGCCGGGGCGGTGGGCGGCATGACCGCCCGCTCAGGCAAGGATTACCGGGTTATTGCCCTCAGTTTCAATGATGTCGAAGGCCCGAAAGATGCGGTGCGGGCCAAAAATAACTACCTGAAACTTCTGCCCGAAAATTTTCCTGCTAGCGAGTGGCGGTTTCTTACCGGCAGCAGTGAGGCGATCAAGGCAGCGACCGACGCACTTGGTTTTCGTTTTCAAAGGCTCAATGATCAGACCTTCATCCACCCGGCGGCGCTGATGATTGTCGCCGCCGACGGCAAGATCATTCGCTACGTCTATGGTTCTTTTGTGGCGGGAGATATCGATCTCGCCGTGTCGGCCGCGGCAAGCGGTACACCGATCATGTCGGTGCGGCGGCTGCTCGGCTTTTGTTTTAATTACGATCCGCACGGGAAGTCCGGATTGATCACGACGGTGAAGATCATTGTACTGATGGTTTTTGCCGGTATTGTTATTGGGGTTTTTCTTTTTTACCGACGCAGGGGCCGGGGAGTTGCTACAGCTGACAAGGCCCATAGAGGGCCTTGAAGGTTTCCGGCGGATAGAGCTGTGTTGAGCAGCTTGTCTGCAGAAACGAAACCAGCTCTTGCGGTATACCGACAGGATACGCAAACATGACGGCAATACCATCCTTTTATCATCAATCCGCTCCACCTGGACTCACCGGAATACGGGCCTGGCTCTTCACCCACGACCATAAGCGCCTTGGCTTGATGTATCTCGGGGCGGTTTTCTTCTGGTTTACCGTCGCCATGATTCTCGGACTTCTTCTCAGGACGGAGTTGATGGGGCAGGGTCGCACCATTATGAGTTCCGGGATGTATAACTCCATCTTCACCCTGCATGGGGTGATCATGATATTTCTCTTTGTTATTCCTGCTATTCCGGCGATATTCGGTAATTTTTTCCTGCCCATCCAGCTTGGAACAGACGATGTCTTCTTCCCGCGCCTGAATCTTTTCAGCTGGTATCTGTTTATGTTTGGCGGTCTTTTCGCCATCGTCTCACTTTTTGCCGGGGACGGTTTCCCCGATACCGGCTGGACCTTTTATGTGCCGTTTAGTGTCCAGAGCAGTTCCAGCGTCGGTCTTACCGTGACTGCGGCCTTTATTCTCGGCATGTCGTCGATGCTCACCGGCTTGAATTTTGTCACCACCTTCCATCGCATGCGTGACGACAAAATGGGCCTCATGCAGATACCGCTGTTTACCTGGTCGCTGTATGCCACCGCCTGGGTGCAGATTCTCGCCACACCGGTCATCTCGATTACCTTTGTCCTGGTGGTGCTGGAACGGTTTCTGTCTATCGGTCTTTTCGATCCGGATAAGGGCGGCGATCCGCTGCTGTATCAGCATCTGTTCTGGATGTATTCCCATCCGGCGGTATACATCATGATCCTGCCGGGTATGGGGGTTGTCTCCGAGATTATCCCGGTCTTTTCCCGGAAATCGATATTTGGCTATAAGGCCATCGTCTGGTCGTCGATGGCCATCGCCATTGCCGGTTCCCTGGTCTGGGCGCACCATATGTACACCAGCGGCATGAGCGATGTTTCGGTTTTTGTCTTCTCTTTGTTGACCTTCCTGGTGGCAATACCGTCAGCCGTCAAGGTTTTCTCCTGGGTGGCGACAATGTACAAGGGGTCGATCGAGATGACCCCGCCGCTTCTCCTGGCGCTGATATTCATCTATCTTTTCAGCGTCGGTGGCCTGACCGGCTTGGTGCTTGGCGCGGTCGGCACCGACATCCATGTTCACGATACCCACTTCGTTGTCGCCCATTTTCATTTTGTAATGTTCGGCGGCACCGGTTTTGCGTTTTTCGCCGCCCTTCATTTTTGGTGGCCGAAGATGTTCGGGGTCATGTATACCTTCCGGGCCGCGTATATTGGCGCGGTGCTGACGGCGGTGGGCTTTTTATTTCACTACGTCCCGATGCTGATCCTCGGTATCCAGGGAATGCCGCGCCGCTATTATGATTATCTGCCGCAATTTGCCACCGGCAATTTCCTGGCCGGATTTGGCGGCTTTATGCTCTGTCTGGGGATCGTGATTATGTTTGCCAATCTGCTTGTCAGCCTTCGCCGGGGTGTTCAAGCTCCCGCCGACCCGTGGGGCGGAACGACTCTCGAATGGAAGATTCCTTCACCACCGCCGCTGCACAATTTTATTGATGAACCGCAGATATTGGATTTCCCCTACGATTTTCGAGGGGTAGGTGAACAATCATCCAAGAATGGCCGGTGAGGGGACTATGCGCTCGCAGGTAGACAGGGTTGGCATCAAGATCGGCATGTGGCTGTTTCTCTATTCGGAGATTATTCTTTTTGGCGGCTTGTTCGTTCTTTATGCTGCCTACCTCCACAGATATCCCCAGTCGTTTGCCGTCGGCGGCAAGGAACTCAACCGGGTCATTGGGGCCTTGAATACAGTGGTTTTGCTGGTTTCCAGTTTCACCGTCGCCGCCTCCATTACCGCCATTCAGAAAAATTCCAGGAAATTGACGATTGGCCTTCTTCTTTTTTCTATATTTTGCGGAGTTATATTCCTCGTTAATAAATATTTCGAATGGGGCGCAAAGATTCAGCACGGGATCTACCCCAATTCAGAGACCTTAGTGAGCGGGGAACCTGGACTGAATATCTTTTTCGGTTTGTACTATGTCATCACCGGCTTGCATGGCCTCCATGTCATTATCGGCATGGTTCTTCTCGCCATAAGTACCGTCCTGGTGTGGCGAGGCAAGGTCGATGGTTCGAGATTATCGATGCTCGATAACTCCGGTTTGTATTGGCATCTGGTTGATCTTATTTGGATATTTGTCTTTCCCTTGTTTTACCTGGTGTTGTAGGGCAAGGAAGGACTGTCTTGTGGAGAAAATTGTTGTGGATACTCAGCATACGCACCATGTTCTCAGTTACACCCAGCTTGCCCTTGTCCTGGGTATCCTGCTGGTATTGACCGGGGTTACCGTTGGAGTTTCCTACGTCCACCTGGGTTTTTTCAATGTCCCGGTGGCCCTCGGTATCGCCTGCCTCAAGGTGACCTTTGTCTTACTCTTTTTTATGCATTTGAAGTATGAAGGCCGGATCATCATCCTGTCTTTTATTGGCACGGTAAGCTTTCTCTTCATTATGATCGGCTTCACCTTCTGGGATGTGGCATTCAGGTAACAGGCGGAGACTCTTATGACCCCGGTACAAGGTGTAGATCTGGCATTTTGGTATATCCTCGGGATATCTGCGGTCCTGCTGACCGGCATTACGGTGGTGATGGTCTACTTCGTCGTAAAATACCGGCGGAGCAGCAATCCACATCCTGCCGATATCCGCGATAACTACAAGCTGGAGATCATCTGGACCATCATTCCAACCCTTATCGCCCTGTCCATGTTTTATGTCGGCTGGCATTCCTATATGGGCCTCCGCACGGTGCCCGCCGATGCCATGCAGGTCGAGGTGTCGGCCCAGATGTTTTCCTGGCTTTTTATCTATGATAACGACAAGGAAGTACTGAACGAAATTGTTGTGCCGGTGGGAAGGGCAATCAAGTTGAATATCACCTCGGTTGATGTCCTGCATAGCTTCTATCTGCCGGCATTTCGGATCAAGGTGGATGCGGTGAAGGGGATGAAGACCTATGCCTGGTTCCGGGCCGACGAGATTGGTGAATACGATATCCAGTGCACCGAGTATTGCGGCACAAAACATTCAGCGATGGTTGCCAAGTTGAGGATCGTGCCGCAGAAGGAATTCGACGAGTGGCTTGCCAAGGAGGAGGACTGATTCGAGGTCTTTATTGTACGGCTGTTGCCTCCTGTGGCTGGTCAGCCCTCATTGCCAGGCTGCGCCTGGCCAAAACCCCCCTGTGTTTGCTGGTCGGTGTCGCCACCGTTTTTGGGGCGATACTTGCCGAGCCAGTTTTCTCGCAACAAATGCTCATCGTCGCCGGAGGTGTCTTTCTGGTTGCGACCGGTTCGGCAAGTCTCAACTCGTTGCAGGAACACGGCCTCGATGGCGCAATGATCCGGACCAAGGGTCGTCCCTTGCCCTCCGGCAAACTCACCCGCGCCCAGGCGGCATGGCAGGCTGCGGTCCTCATTGCCCTTGGACTGCTCCTTGTAGTGACGCACAGCGAGAATCGCCTGGCAGAGCTTATGACCCTTGCCGCTGTCCTTCTCTACAACTGTGTCTATACGCCCTTGAAGGGAAAGACGGTGCTGGCCATCGTTCCCGGCGCTCTTTGCGGCGCCCTGCCTGCCTATATCGGTTGGCTCACTCATGGCGGGGATCCGGATGGACTTGTCGCTATCCTTCTCGTCGTCCTCTTCGTCCTTTGGCAGATACCGCATTATTGGCTGGTTCTCCTGAGCTATCAGGAGGATTATGCCGCCGGAATTGTTCCCAATTTCCTCAGCCAGTTTCGAGAGAATACCCTTGAGCGGTTCTTTGTTACCTGGCTCGGAGCGCTTGTGGTGATTATGCTGATGTTTGCCGCCTTCCCATATTCACTGTCGAGTTGGGTGCGTTGCCTTATAGTTGCAAATGCTCTCATTTTGCCAGGGCTGGCGTATTACTGGTTGAGGTGGCGAAAGAGAAGAAAATTTCGACTGCTCTTTATTGCACTCAACTGCTTGCTTCTTAACCATATGGTAATTCTTGGTGGCGGCCGAATGCTCGCCAACGGCTTAATTTTATAGGGCTAATCCGAAGTATTTTCTTCAAATGAAGGGAGGGTGGTATGAAAATCGATTGGGCGTATATGCGCAAGGGCTGAACCTCTTGCAAAAACGCATGGGCTGCGTTTGCCGGAAAAGAGGTGACGATCATTACCGAGGTGGATGCGAAAAAGCAGTCGTATCCAGGGGATGCGGCATGGCAGGTTATTGCCGGCGCTGAGAAGGTCTATGTCGCAACGGGGAAAAAGGTCATTGAGTTTGACCCGGCTACAGCCGACAAAGAGGCTCTGCAGAAGAAAATAACCGGGCCGAGCGGCAATCTCAGGGCCCCGACCCTGCGCTTGGGAAAGGTTTTTTATGTCGGTTTTCATCCGGAGATGTATGCCGGCATTGCCTAATTGTTGAGGGCCGGAAAGAAGGGGCAAGCCTTCACCGCCGGAGAAAGGGTGCAATAGTGACTGGCCAAAAGAATCCCCATGACGGTCGCATCTGCGCTACCGTCATGGGGATTCTTCGTGGCTTGGGCAATCATCTTAGACCGGCCATGTGGGTACGGGCCGGCCAGCAAGCCCATCACATCTTCGAGAAAGCCTCTTTCTCGGCGCCGCAGATTGGGCAGACCCAGCTTTCCGGGACATCTTCCCAGGCCGTTCCGGCGGCAACTCCATTATCCTCATCACCAACAGCTGGATCATAAACATAACCACACGGGCATTCCCATTTTTGCATCGTCGTCTCCTTTTAGTTAAAAATACATTTAATAGTAATCATTCCTACATGATCGTAACTATAGCAGCTCACCGGCAAGAGTCAATAGCAAGGCGATGAAAAAGGTCTGAGCCATAGTGTAAAAAATGGTCGGTGAGCCCTGGATATATTTCTCGTACGGCGGATGAGGATCGTCTGGAAGGGACTCATGGCGATAGACCATGAGTCCCGGGCGGCATTTTTTTATTCAGCTGGTGCTGCGGCCGCAGAGGGTTTGCTGCCGCCATCGCTTTGCTCGGAGGGGTTTGTTGTTAGCGGAGCAAGGCCATAGGCAAGCCGTACCTTGGTGTCGATCTCTGCACACATCCCCGGATTGTCGATGAGGAAACGTTTGGCGTTCTCCCGGCCCTGGCCAATTCTTTCTTCCTTGTAGGAGTACCAGGAGCCGCTTTTTTCAACAATCTCCAGATTTGCCGCAAGATCGAGCAGGTCACCGATCCTGGAAATTCCCTCGCCATAGATGATATCGAATTCGGCCTCTTTAAAGGGCGGGGCAACCTTGTTTTTAACGACTTTGACCTTGGTCCGGTTGCCGATGATATCGGTTCCCTCTTTAATCTGGCCAATCCGTCTGATATCAAGGCGTAGCGAGGAATAGAACTTCAGGGCGTTACCGCCGGTGGTGGTCTCGGGATTGCCGAACATGACCCCAATCTTCATGCGAATCTGGTTGATAAAGATGAGGACCGTATTGCTGCGGTTGAGAACCCCGGTGAACTTGCGCATGGCCTGCGACATCAGCCGGGCCTGCAGGCCTACATGGGCATCACCAACATTGCCGTCTATTTCCGCCTTGGGGACGAGGGCGGCCACCGAGTCGATGACGATAACGTCGACACCGTTTGAGCGGATAAGGATCTCGGCAATCTCCAATGCCTGCTCGCCGAAGTCCGGCTGGGAGATGAGCAAGTTGTCGATATCAACACCGAGACGTGCGGCATAGCTGGTGTCAAGGGCGTGCTCGGCGTCGATAAAGGCGGCGGTACCGCCCATCTTTTGGGCCTCGGCGACGACTTGCAGGGCTAAAGTGGTCTTGCCGGAGGATTCCGGGCCATACACCTCGGTGATCCGGCCCTTCGGCAGGCCGCCCACGCCCAGGGCGATATCAAGGCTGAGGGCGCCGGTGGGAATCACCGGCACATTTTCGGTCTCTTTTGAGCCGAGGCGCATAATGGAACCCTTGCCGAACTGGCGCTGGATCTGGCTGATGGCGTTATCGACGCTGCTGACTTTTTCTTTTGCTGGGGCTACTGCCATGATGTTCTCCAATATAAAAAGGGATTAATCGGTTATGAAACAAGGTTGCTGCCTACTCTACACTGCTCATGCCATAAAAACCTTACCGTCGCGGATATTTCAGCAAGATTGTTGATGATGGGGCTATTCAATTTTCTGCAAGAGATACTTCCTGATGAGGTCAAGGCCACTTTCTGCTGTAATTTCTCGTATTTGTTCCCTGTCACCGCGAAAATGAAACTTGGTCACCCAGTTTTCCTCAGCGGTGGCGATGGCGATATACACGGTGCCGACTGGCTTATCCTTCGTGCCGCCTCCCGGGCCGGCGACGCCAGTGACAGCCAGGGCGATGTCGGCACGGCTGCGGCTGCGTATGCCGACGGCCATGGCCTCGGCGGTTTCCCTGCTGACCGCCCCGTGCGCCGCCAGCAGGTCCGGAGAAACCCCCAGGTATTCGGTTTTCAAGCTGTTATCATAGGCAACAACCCCGCCGAGGACATACGACGAGCTGCCGGGGATATCGGTGAGTTTTCGGCAGATAAGCCCGCCGGTGCAGGATTCAGCGACAGCGAGTTTATGGTGACGGTCAAAGAGGAGTTTGCCGACGACCGTTTCCATATTGTCCCGGTCAAAACCGTAGATCGAATCGCCGAGAACGGTGTTGACCGCTTGACACGATGAGTTGAACAACTTCTTGGCATTGTTTGTTTTTTTGTCACGAACGGTAAGGCTGAGGTGGACCTCGGGAAAGACCGGGTAGTAGCCGATATGGACATCTGGGCTGAGGTCGAGGGTGTTGATCCGCCGGTTGACCTCCATCTCCGGCAGGCCGAAGATGCGAAATACCCGTTGATAGGTTGTCAGCTTATGGTCCTTTTGCCAGGTCGACAGTTTGGGCAGCACCTGTTCCACCAGGAGGTGCTTCATTTGGCTGGGGATGCCCGGCAAGAAAAAAATCGGTTTGTCGTCGTGAATGAGCTGATAGCCTGCCATCTGCGATTTCGGACTGAGGGCCTCCGCCCCCGACGGCAGCCAGGCGAGTTTTTCCAGCTGGCTGACTGGGGTGCTGGTGATCTCGTCGAGGTGGGTGCGGATGTTGGAAAGGATCTCCAGGTTGGGCATGGTCGGCCGGTTGAGGGCCTTCGAAACCGCCTCATTGGTGAGGTCATCGTCGGTTGAGCCAAGGCCGCCGGTGACCAGGACTGCATCGGCGCGGCTGAGGGCCTGCTTCAGGGCGTCTCCAATGAGACTGGGGGTGTCGCCGATGGTGTTCATGCCGTAAATCTCATAGCCGGCTTCAAACAGATTGCGGGCGGCAAAACTGCTGGTGGTGTTGAGGATTCTTCCCGAGGTCAGTTCGTCGCCGATGGCAATGATTTCAATTTTCATGGTGAGCAATTTCTCCGAGGACAGAGCTTTCCAGCAGTTCGAGGAGTTTGACCGGCACGACCTTGTGCAGCAGATCGTCAGGTCCGGGAAAGGTGACGGCAACATAGTTGGTGGTAAAGCCCTTCAACATGCCGTTTGCATCGCGGCGGCCCTCAATGAGTACAGGCCAGATACGGCCGAGTTGACTTTGCCAGAAGGCAGCTTTCTTGGTGTCACTCAGTTGCCTGAGAATTGCCACACGCTGTTCTTTAACTTTCTTTGCCACGTGTCCGTCGAATCCCGCCGCCTTGGTGCCGGGGCGAATGGAGTAGGGGAAGACATGGAGGTAGGTGCAGTCAAGGGACTGCAAAAAATCCTTGGCCGCGGCAAAATGGTCGTCGGTTTCGCCGGGGAAGCCGACGAGGATATCGATGCCGATGGCGGCATCTGGCAAATATTTCTTGCAAAGATTTATAACCTGCCGAAACTGCTCGGTGCTATAGCGTCGTCCCATACGGGCAAGGATCTGGTCATGACCGCTCTGCAGGGGGATGTGCAGGTGCGGCTGGATGTTTTTTCGCTCGGCCATCAGGCCAAGGAGGGTGGCGTCAATCTCTAGCGGTTCCAGGGAGCTGATGCGGTAAGCGACATCCGGGGTGGTACGGGTCAGTTCGTCAAGGAGGGCGACCAAGCCAGGTTTTTCCGGGAGATCGCGGCCATAGTTGCCGAGGTGGATGCCGGTGAGGACTATCTCTTTATGCCCTTCGTTGGCAAAGACCTTTGCCTGGGCTATAACCTCGGCCATCGGTAAACTACGGCTTGGCCCTCTGGTGAAAGGGACGATGCAGTAGGTGCAATAGCTTTCGCAGCCGTCCTGGATGCGCAGGTAGGCACGCACCCGGTCGCCGAAGCGGCGTACCGGCAGACGGCAGATTTCTAATGCTTCCGCGATATTGCCGAGGAGAATCTTTGGCGCGGCGGATGAGCCAGCGAGGGCCTCGTCAACCAGCTGGTCTTTTTTGCTGTTACCGATAAGGGTATAGGCTCTGCCTTGCAGCTCTTCGTCTGCGGCCAGCTCACTGGCGGCGATCTCGGCATAGCATCCGCAAATAATTATCTCTGCACCTGGATTCTTGCGCAGGGCTTTATGGATCGCCTGGCGGGACTGGGCCCCGGCGCTGCCGGTGACGGCGCAGGTATTGATGACGACGATGTCCGCCTGGCCATTGCGGGCGACTACGGTCAACCCGGCGTCCTCAAAGCCGGCCTTGAAGGCCGCCGACTCGTATTGATTGACCTTGCAGCCGAGAGTGGTGATCAGGACCTTCTTCATTTGGGTGCTTTCCCGGAGTGGATGATGCCGGAGCCGAGAAGCTCATCGCCGTCGTAGACCACGGCAAACTGGCCGGGGGTGATGGCCCGCTGCGGGTCGTCAAAAAGAATTTCGCCACGACCGTCCTCCTGCAAAACCAGACGTGCTGCCGAGCCCTGATGGCTGTAGCGGATGCGAACCGTATACATCATGTCGGTATCGGGTGGGGTTCCGGCCAGCCAGTGAAAACCTTCAGCCAGGATGCGGTTACTCATAAGATCCTGGTTGGTGCCGACGATGACGGCGTTTTGCGCGACATCAAGGCCAACGACATAAAGAGGTGCCTCGGCGGCAATGCCCAGTCCCCGGCGTTGGCCGATGGTATAGCGAAACAGACCGCGGTGGTTGCCAAGTCGTTTTCCCGAGGTCGAGAGGATCGGCCCGCCGGTTTCCTGTGAGGGAGCGAGGTTCTCAAGATACTCGCCGATCTCGTTATTCTGCAGAAAGCACACATCCTGACTTTCCAGTCCCCGAAAATCATCAAAACCGTATCCCTGAACCAGTTGATAGGTACTTTCCTTGGTTTGTTGCCCTAGAGGGAAACGAATTTTTGCCAACTGTTCCTGGTTGAGGCGCGAGAGAAAGTAGCTTTGGTCTTTTCTTTGGTCAAACCCCTTGAACAGGCGATGAATTTTTCCGTCTTCAATGATCCTGGCGTAATGGCCGGTGGCCATTGCCGTCATCCCGGCATTTGTCATGGCATCCATGAACAGGCCGAATTTGATCTCGCGGTTGCAGATCACACAAGGATTTGGTGTGAGCCCCTTGAAATAGCTGCCGGAGAAATAGTCCAGAACCTTTTCGCTAAAGGGTAGGCGCAGGTCGATGACGTGCAAGGGGATTCCCAGGCGGGCGGCAATGGTTCGCACCCGTTCCTCATGCGCCGCATAGTTAGGCTGGGCGAGGTGCATAAAAAAGCCCTCGACCTGGCAAGTCTCTTTGAGGAGAAGGGCGCAGGCGGTCGAGTCGACGCCGCCGCTCATGGCTATACCAATCCGTGTATCTTTCACTCTTGTTGTTGCAATCCCGAGCCTTGTGCTCTATGAAAGGGCTTGAAAAAGTATCCTTCGTACATACAAGTCGATTACCGCCGCAATTTAGGGAAAACCCCTGCGGCACCCGGTCTGAGCCGCCGCTGATTGCAGGAGAACAGGCCGGAAAAATAAGCCTTCACAATACTCGACCATGAAAAAAAATGAAAGCGGCAATGGCCGGACTCCAGCCATGCCAGAGCTGCTGGCACCGGCCGGAACCTATGAGAAACTGGTGACCGCCGTGCATTACGGGGCCGATGCCCTGTATCTTGCCGGTAAACGATTTGGCCTGCGCGAGAAGGCCGGCAATTTCACCGACGAGGCCCTCCGCGAGGGAGTTGTTTATGCCCACGAGCATGGCGTAAAGGTGTACGTGACGGTCAACATCTTTGCCCATAATAGCGACCTCGAAGGTCTTGAGGAATATCTGCTGTCTCTGCGGCAACTCGGCGTTGATGGCCTGATCATCGCCGATCCGGGGATCCTCAGCATAGCGCGTAGGACCGTGCCGGAGCTGCCCATCCATCTTTCCACCCAGGCCAATGTCACCAATGGTCCGGCGGCCGCCTTCTGGCTTGGGCAGGGGGCTGTCCGGCTGAATCTTGCCCGGGAGCTGTCGCTTGCCGAGATTCGCCAGATCCGGGCGCAAACGGCTGCCGAACTGGAGGTCTTTGTCCACGGCGCCCTGTGCATTTCCTATTCGGGGCGGTGCATGCTTTCCAACTACATGACCGGCCGGGACGCCAATCGCGGCCACTGTGCCCATCCCTGCCGCTTCAGTTATGCCCTCGTTGAAGAAAAACGGCCCGGCGAATATTTCCCAGTGGAAGAAGATGAACGCGGCACGTACATCTTTAATTCGAAAGACCTTTGTTTGCTTGAGATGCTGCCGCAGCTGGTGGCCGCCGGGATCGATTCCCTGAAGATTGAAGGGCGCATGAAATCGATATTTTATGTGGGCGGCGTGGTGCGAGTGTATCGGGCTGCCCTTGATTACCTCAAGGGGCTGCCGGTTGAGGCCTGGGATGATCCGGCAGCGATTCGTCTGCCCGCCGAATTTATGGAGGAGATCCAGCGCACCGGCACGCGGGGGACAACCGAAAATTTTATCACCGAGCGGCCGGGGAGTTCTGAGATGATTTATCTGTCCTCCCGGGCAACGCAGAGTTACGAGCCGGTGGCGGTAATTCTTGAGCCTGGCAGCAGCCTCTTGGTCGAGCTGCGCAATCAGGTTCTGGTTGGCGAGGAAGTGGAGTATATGGACCGGGGCATTGGTGTACAGCTGCTCACCATAACCGCCTTACGTGATAGCGAGGGGAATTCCCTTGATAAAGCCAATCCGGGTAATCGGGTAGTTCTGGTGACGGAGCCGGAGATCTCGCAGGGCGAGGCCAACGGCATTCTGCGGCGAAAGAAGCTTTGATTTGGGAGGGAAGAGCGGCAGAACAGTGAGGGCTACGCCCAGAAACAAAACAGGCGGCAAAAGCTCTTCACTTAGCCGCCTGTTTCGTGTAACATCACGAATAAATTACATATTATTCATTTTCGCTATTTCTTTCTGCCAGAAGGCCGGGCCGGTCTTATGGACCGCCTCACCGCTTGCATCAACTGCCACGGTCACCGGCATATCCTCAATCTCAAACTCGTAGATTGCCTCCATCCCGAGATCGGCAAAGGCAACAACCCGGGATTTCTTGATTGCCTTGGAAACCAGATATGCGGCACCACCGACGGCCATGCAGTACACGGCTTTGTGGTCCTTGATGGCCTGAATGGTTGCATCACCGCGTTCCGACTTGCCGATCATGCCAAAAAGACCGGCCTTTTCCAGCATCATATCGGTGTATTTGTCCATACGGGTAGAAGTCGTTGGTCCGGCAGGCCCGACCGCTTCGTCACGCACCGGATCGACCGGGCCGACGTAATAGATAAAGCGGCCGTTGAAGTCGACTCCCTCCGGTAAGGGTTGGCCATCGGCATACAGTTGCTGAATGCGCTTGTGGGCGGCATCACGGCCGGTGAGTATCTTGCCGTTGAGGAGCAGCGTCTGGCCGGCCTTCCAGGTGGCGATCTCTTCCTTGGTGATGCCTTCGAGGGACACCCGTTTTACCGAGTCACCGGCCGCAAGGGAGATGTCCGGCCACTGGTTGATGTCCGGTGGAGTTAGCTCTGCCGGGCCGCTGCCGTCGAGGACGAAATGGGTATGCCGGGCGGCGGCGCAGTTGGGGATCATCGCCACCGGCAGGGAGGCAGCATGGGTCGGGTATTCGGCAATCTTTACATCAAGGACGGTGGTAAGGCCACCCAGGCCCTGGGCGCCGATGCCGAGGTCGTTGATCGCCTTGTAGATTTCCAGGCGTAACTCCTCCAGTTTGTTGGCAGGTCCACGTTCGATCAGTTCCTGAATATCAATAGGTTGCATGAGGGATTCTTTGGCGAGGAGCACCGCCTTGTCGACGGTGCCGCCAACGCCGATGCCGATGATGCCCGGTGGGCACCAGCCGGCGCCCATGGTCGGAACGGTCTTCTTGACCCACTCAACGATCGAGTCGCTGGGGTTGAGCATGACCACCTTGCTTTTATTTTCTGATCCACCACCCTTGGCGGCGATATGCACCTCTAACTTGCCGCCGGCAACAATCTCGGTGTAGACCACCGCCGGGGTGTTGTCCCGGGTATTCTTCCGGTCGGTCGCCGGATGGGCGACGACGGATTTACGCAGGGTGTTGTCAGGATGGCTATAGGCCCGGCGGGCGCCTTCATCGACCATTTCCTGAATCGACGTATCGGTATCAAATTTACAGTCAGTCCCGATCTTTATGAATACATTGACAATTCCAGTGTCCTGGCACATCGGGCGTTTGCCGATGGCGGCCATCTTCGAGTTGATGAGGATCTGGCCGATGGCATCCTTGGCTGCCTTGTTTTGTTCCCTTTGATAGGCGAGATGCATTGCTTTGACAAAATCCAGGGGATGGTAGTAGGAGATGTATTGCAGGCTGTCGGCAATGGAATCGATAAAATCATTTTTCTTTATGATAGTCATGGTAATCCCTTAATGAAGTTGAAGGTTTAGCAGATCTCTGAGGGCTCATCATTCACCGGTGGATAATAGCTCCCTCTCCCTTACCGGTCAAGCCATAGTGTATGGAAAAACCGGAAAGCTGGCGTTTCCTTGGTAGCTTTTTCATGCGTTTCTCGAAAATTCAGTGTATTCTGTGGGTTTCCCGGCGGATTATGCCGCTGGTTCAGGGCCTTTAAGGTGACTAGTCGATGGAAAAAGAAACCGAAATTGTCAGGTTGGATAAATGGTTGTGGGCGGCGCGTTTTTATAAAACCCGCGCCCTTGCCAGCCAGGCCGTGGCCGGGGGCAAGGTTCATGTCAACGGCAATCGGGGCAAGGCTTCGCACAGTGTTGTGGTGGGCGACAAGCTTGTGCTGACCATCGGCACCATGGAGTTTCATCTTACCGTACTGGCAATCTCCAAACTGCGACGACCAGCCCCGGAGGCGCGCCTGTTGTATGTTGAGTCGGCGGAAAGCATTGCCGCCCGGGAGGAGCAGCGGGACCTCAAAAAGATGCTCAATGCCGGTTTTACCGCCCCTGCCCAGAAACCCGGGAAGCGCGATCGTAGAAAGATTCGGTCATTTACCAGAAACGATTGATTGGAACTGACCTTACATTCCACGCAGATGGTTGGTGGAGAGGAGCAGTTCCATAACCACAATTTGAAGAACCGAAAGAGAGACAAACATGCACAAAATAGAACGAGCGTTGATAAGCCTCACCGACAAATCCGGCATCGAGGGTTTTGCCAGCGAGCTGGCAGGGCTTGGCATTGAACTGCTTTCAACCGGCGGGACGGCGAAGAAACTTCGAGACGCGGGTCTTGCGGTACTGGACGTCTCAGAATTCACTGGATTTCCGGAGATGCTTGATGGCCGGGTAAAGACCCTGCATCCCAAGGTACACGGCGGCATTCTCAATCAACGGGCCAATGACGATCACCAGAAGCAATGCGCCGCCCACGGCCTGCGCAACATCGATCTTATCGCCGTCAATCTTTATGCCTTTGAAAAGACCGTCGCCAACCCCAATTGCAGCCTGGCCGATGCCATTGAAAATATCGACATCGGCGGGCCGACCATGCTCCGCGCCGCGGCCAAAAATTTCCACGATGTCACCGTTATTGTCGATCCCGCCGACTATCCGCAGGTGCTGCGGGAGATCAAGGCCACCGGCAATACGTCTCTCAAGACCCGGTTCGCTTTAATGAAAAAGGTTTTTGCCCTGACGTCGGTCTACGATACCGCCATTTCCAGATGGCTGGAGCAGGTTGATGTCGCGGCAAACAGCTACTTTTCCGGAGAATAAACCATGCTGAAGATGGCCGTATTATTGTCGGGCAGCGGACGAACTCTTGATAACTTCCATGAGCGAATAGAAAAGGGCACACTCAAGGCCCAGATTCAGGTGGTTGTCGGCAACGTCGAGGGCGTGCTTGGGCTGAGCAAGGCCGAAAGATACGGCTATCCGGCCTTTTACCGGCCCGATAATCAAGGTATCAATAAGGTCTTGCAGGATTATGATATCGATATCGTCGTTCTCGCCGGCTATCTGAAACTCTATACCCCACCTCTGAAGCTTGCCCGGGCGGTGATCAATATTCATCCTGCGCTTATTCCGAGCTTTTGTGGTGACGGATTTTACGGGCACCACGTGCACAGCGCCGTCAAGGCCCGTGGCTGCACGGTGAGCGGCTGCACGGTCCATTTTGCCAATGCGCAGTATGACCAGGGCCCGATCATTTTGCAAAAATGTGTCGAGCTTGCCTACGAAGACGATGTCGACACCATCGCTGACAAGGTGTTTGCGGTTGAGTGTCAAGCCTTCCCCGAAGCGATCAACCGAGTCGATGAACGGGGTATTGATTTCTTTTGGGAGAGGGTGCGAGGTGCTGTATGAGTAAAAGAGTTATTATGTCGGCCCATGATATCGATCTGGCCATTCAACGGATTACCTTGCAGATCCTCGAAAAGAACCACGGCGGCGGCTCCCTGGCAATAGTCGGCATTCATACCTGCGGCGTTTATGTGGCCAAGCGGATCCATGCTGCCATACAGGGGCAGGTGAGTGAAAACATTTCCTTCGGATCGCTGGATATAAACCTGTACCGCGATGACTGGAGCTTGATCAGTCAAAACCCGGTGGTCAAGACCACCGAGATCTCCTTCGATGTCGATAATACCAATCTGATCCTTGTCGACGACGTTATCTTTACCGGCCGGACCATCCGTGCCGCCATGGATGCCATTATGGACTACGGTCGCCCCCAGACCATCCAGCTGGCAGCCCTCGTTGATCGGGGGGGCAGGGAACTGCCGATCCAGCCCGATTTCACCGGAATGACTACGGCAATTCTGGCAAACGAACGGATTAAGGTGCTGCTAAGTGACCAGGGCGCGGATGGCGAGGTCATCATCGAAAGCTGATGGCGGCCGTCGAACTCCTCGCCCCGGCCGGAAGTGTCGAAACCTTCCGGGCTGCCTTGGACAGCGGCGCCGATGCCATCTACGTCGGCGCCCCCGGCTTGAATGCCCGCAATCTGGCGCGCGACCTGCGCCTTGAAGAAATCGGCGCGATGATCCGCTCCTGCCACCAGTTCGGCAAGAAGCTCTTTGTCGCTGCCAATAGCCTCATCCTTGAAAAAGAGCTGCCGCTGGTCATCGAAAATCTGGCGCTGCTTCAGGAACTCCAGCCGGACGGCCTGATTGTTCAGGATCTCGGGATTATCCAGCTGGTAAAGAGCGCTTTCCCCAAATTGAAATTGCACGCCTCAACCCTGATGCTCGCCCACAACTCGGAGGCGGTTGCCTTTCTCGCGGGCCTTGGCTGTCAGCGGGTGGTCCTTGCCAGGGAACTCACCCTGAAGGAGATAACGGCGATTGCTGCGCGCCGCGGTGACACCGAGATTGAGGTGTTTATCCATGGCGCCATGTGCTTTTCCTATTCCGGCCTTTGTCTGTTTTCATCGTACCTCGGCGGCAAAAGCGGGTTGCGCGGTCGTTGTGTCCAGCCGTGTCGGCGGGCCTACAGCGAGGCAAGCCAGAAGGGTCGCAGTCATGGCAAAAAGGATGATCCTTCCCGGTATCTTTTTTCCATGAATGATCTCAGTGGCCTGGACGTCTTGCCTGCCCTGCTGCAGACCGGCATCACCTCTTTGAAGATTGAGGGACGGTTACGTTCGGCCCACTATGTGCAGTCAATCGTTGGGGCCTATCGTCAGGTGCTTGACGCCGCCCCGGAGGACCAGGAAAGGGCCATTGCCAAGGCAAAGCAGCTGGCCGACAGGGCGATGAGCCGTAAGACCTCGTCCGGTTATTTTTTCTCGCCCCAGCCGGCCGAGGCGATTACTCCCTATCATTCCGGTAATATGGGGGCACACCTCGGTCGTTTTACTACCGTGAAAACGGCGGGGGATGAACGGATCTGCAGATTCGTTCTGAAGGGTGATTTGTGTGTCGGCGACAGGCTGCGCCTGCACCTGGAGCCCTCGGGCGAGCGCACGCCGTTGCGGGTGAAGGCCCTTTTTGTTGCAGGGAATGAGCAGGACCAGGCCACTGTCGGCCAAAAGGTGTCGATTGCCTTGCCGACAGGGTTCGAGGTGGCTCCCGGTGGTCATGTTGAGGTGTATAAGATCGACAGCGCGGGAGGCGGCCTTGGTAACTCAGGCTTTTTGCCGACGGCGGAAATCGCCAGGGAACTGGCCGGGGTACGCAAAAGGCTTGGGCGAACCATCCAGCAGATAACCGCGAAGGTCTGTGGCACCGGCGAGGTGGCTGAAAGTCCCGTCGAAGAGCATAAAGGCGAAAAGGCTGGCAAGCTCCACGGCCGTGCCACGCCGAAAAAAGGCCTCCCCATGGAATGGTGGCTGAAAATCGATTCGGTCAAGACGCTCCTTGGCGACCTGCCGCCATCGCTTGCGCCCGACCGGTTTCTTGTCAATTTTGATAAGCAGATTCTCAGCCAGGCAGGGAAGATTAAGGGCAGCCTCGGTCGAAGGGCGCGCATGGTAATCTGGGCCTTGCCGCCGATCATTATGGAAAATGATCTTCCCCGCTATCAAAAACAGATCGCCGTGCTGGTGCGCACCGGTTTTCGGAGCTTTCAGATTGGCCATGTCAGTCAGGTAGCGCTGTTTGGCGGTGAAAAGGTCCAGCTCTTTGCCGATTACACCATGAATCTGCTTAACAGTCAGGCTCTCGCTCTGGCCGGTGGGCTTGGGATCTCCAAGGCCCAGGCGGCAATTGAGGTAGATCGCCAGGCGCTTACCGATCTTCTTGCCGACAAAGGGAAGAAACCGGTCGGCGACGGTGACTACCGCGCCACAGAGCGCTCCATTCCCATCGGTTTGACGGTTTATGGCGCGCCGGCCCTGTACACCTCGCGGCTTGCCGCCAGCCATTTCCATTTTGACCGGCAGATAAAGAGCCCGAAAGACGAGGGCTATATAATTAAAAAGATGGATGGCTGTACCCAGACCTTCCCGGAAAAACCATTTTCCTTGCTGCCCTATCTCCAGGAGCTTCGCGAGCTAGGGGTGGGTTATGTGGTGATCGATGTGTCAGGCGGCCGGGACTCGAAGAAGAATCTCCAGGAATTACAAGAACGTCTCGCCAATTCAGGACGCTATGGCAAGCTTCCCACCTTTAATTATCTCGGGACGCTTTTGTAGCTCCGTTTCCATTTCTCGCCAATCAATTGGTCTTCTGGGGTTTGCCTTCATCCATGCGGCGCATGCCCTCCATGAGCAGTTTCATGAAAAAGCCGATCTCCGGGGTGCTGAAGTCCTCCGGAGCGATACCGGGGGTAAAGCGGAACCGCCCGGACTTTTCCTTGAGGATCTGATAAAAGGCCAGATCTCCGGAATATTCACTGTATTTGGCCTTGATAAGCGCCCCCTGGCGAAAAGAAAACCGGGCGGTACCCTTGCTGAGGTCGGTGATGGTCAGAATTCCGGTCTTGCTGTTCATATTGAGGGTCTGAAACAGTGCCTCGGCGGGAATTTCGGTGAGGTTGCCGTTGATTCCCGATGACAGATCTTCCGCCCGAATCTTGTTGGACTTGTTCAAACGTTCGGCCATGAGCCTCGAAAAATACAGCTGAATCGCCGGATAGATATCGAGAATTTTCTGGAAACTGGGCTGATTGATGAAGATGATCGAACTTGGTTCCTTCACCTGAATCGTGGCGTTGACGGCATCGTTGCAAATAAGGCTCATCTCCCCGAATACCTCACCCTTGCCGAGGGTAGAGATGATAATCCCAGCGTCGTTTAAGACATTGACGCTTCCTGAAACGATGATAAAGAACCTGCCCCCTGGATCGCCTTTGCGAATGACGATGTCACCGGCGGCGTAGGTATTCATAGTAAAGTAGCTGACCACCGTGTCGAGGTGCTTTTGATCGATATTTTTAAAGAAGGAAAAACTGCTAAGGAGGTGCACCACCGAGCCGAGTTCATCCGATAAGGTGTTTTTGTTGCCCCTTGCCAGGTGCTCTTCCTTGCTGTATTCGAGTTTGATTGCTCCGGTGCAACCGCTGCAGCTGATCATGCACACCGGGATTTTATCGGCCCGTTCGTACTGGATGACTATCCTGCCGAGATCGGCATTAAGGATTTTACAGACGTGTCGGTCGGTGGGATATTTGATGATGGTAGTGGTGATGAAACTGTTTTCGATTTCAGCGAGCAGCGGGATGGCGATACCTGATAGTTCAAAGACATCGGCGTACTGGTACATCGGACAGTTACGATTTTCAACGATACGAAAGAGTATTTTCGGAAACCCCATACATTTAGCCCTGCATGTTGATATCATTTGAACAGGTATGTGAAATGATAAATCATCCCGGTGTTTATCCTGAACAGCCAACATAGCCTATCTTTGCTGTAAGTGTCAATTAATCTGAGTAGTTTTCCATGCCGGTCGTCGTCCTTGATCTTCTGATGATATCTGTTGACATATTATTTCCGGTGCATTATAAATTGCGATCTTTGAATGTTAAATGCGCCTGGTTGCCGGCAGGGTTGGCCTTTGGGCTGGATGGCATTTTGGCGATACGAGAAAATCAACGATTTTGAAGAGATGATATATTTACAGGAGGAGTACCTACGTGGCTAATCATAAATCCGCTGAAAAACGAAGTCGTCAGGCTCAGGCTCAACGTTTGCGTAATAGAATGAACAAAAGTAGAATCAAGACGGTAGTGAGCAAACTCGATGAAGCTGTTGCCTCCGGTTCGACAGACGCAGCGCAGGAAGCCCTGAAAAAGGCCATTTCGGTAGTTGCCAAAATCGCGAGCAAAGGCACCATTCATAAAAAAACTGCCTCTCGAAAAATCTCTCGGTTGACCAAACGAGTTAACGCTATGAACTCCGCTGCATAATCTGCTGGAGCACCGAACCCCCTAAAGTGTGGGGAGCAGTAAGGTCGATGAAAGAGCCATGAAATCACAGGATTTCATGGCTCTTTTTTTTTTGTGGCCGATGGCCAGGACTGGACAAGACGGGGAGGCAACTGGTATGTTGCTTCTTTATCGTCGGCCAATGGCCGGAATAACAAGGAATGTAATGGTAATGGGGACATGGCCGAGAGAATTTTTAGCCCAGACAGGCAGCAGTTTTTAACCGATATGCAGGGGAACCGGCTGGTACCGGTTTCCACCCAGATTGTCGCGGATCTTGACACCCCTTTGACCTTGTTTTCCAAGGTTGCGGATGGCCAGAGCCACGCATTTCTTTTCGAGAGCATGGAGGGTGGCGAGAAATGGGGCCGGTTTTCGTTTATCGGTTTTGATCCCTTGGTTACCTTTACCTCTACCGGCGATTTAGTGACTGTGCGCCAGGTGCATGGCGGTAAGCGATGTTTTACAGCCAATCCCCTCGATGCCTTGAAATCGCTTGTGGCCGAGTTTGGAGCGGCGGAGTATGACCATCTTCCCCGGTTTTGCGGCGGGGCTGTCGGCTTCCTTGGTTATGATATGGTCAGGTTCATGGAGGACCTTCCCGACCAGCGGCCAGCTACAGGTCTTCCCGACTCATCGTTTATGGTGCCAAAGATCGTCCTGGTACACGACAGCTTTAAGCAAACAGTAACGGTAGTTTGCTGGGTGCAGACCGCTGGGGGAGATGGTGAGACCCTGTACAGCGA